>DATATR010000195.1:0-34257 GCA_036268695.1 Polyangiaceae bacterium
CGCGCTGCCGCCGGACGTGGCTGCGCCGCCGCTCGACGTCCCCGCGCTGCCAGCGGAGCTCGCGCCGCCCGCACCACCGCCGCCACTCGGGACGAAGACCGGCATGCTCGGATCGGCTGTGATCTTCAGATCCGCGCAATGCCGATAGAAGTAGCCGCCGCCGGGGCCGGTATCCGGCGGAGTCGCGGTGTTGAACGGGTGGCCTTGCATGAACTCGAGCACTTGTAGCGTGCACTTGTCGCAGTTCACGTTCGGCAGAGTCACGTCGCCCTGAAAGGTTTGATCGGTCGGGCTCGCGGTGTGCACGAACAGGTGGTCCATGACCACGGGAAACACCGGCGGATCTTCGTACGCCGCCGACGCGGAGATGCCCGACGGCTTCCCGCTCGGTGGCAAGATGTTGCCGCTCGCATCCTTCACCACGCTATCGAGCGGCAGCTCGGTCGGCGAGTCGAGCGCGAGTGCAACCCGATAAAACCCCGTGTGGCCCACGAATTCGTCGATCTTGATCGTGATCGGATGGCCGCCTTGAACCGGCGTGATCACGCCCGAGGCGGTGCCGACACCGCATGGCGGCGAGCCCATGCCACCGTCGGTCGAGGTCGTGTTGGGCGTGGGCGCGGTGAGATTGAAATGCGCGAACGCCGTCTCTGACGAGCACAACACAGATAAGCTGAGAGCGAGCACGAGCTTCTTCATCTCGAACCTCCGAGCAAGGCGAAGCGAACCTCGAGATGGTAGCGAGTTTTCGCGCTTCGACCACGCGATTGTCGTGCGCTCTCGCGGGGCATTTCGCGCCGCGACCAAAAGCGCTGCTCGCCGTAGTTACAGTCGAAAGCGCGACAGTGGGCTCGTTCTTCCCGACCGTGTTCTCACGCGCCGAGCGCCTTGCCCACGATTTTCCGCGCTTCTTCCAAAATGGTGTCGAGGTGCGATGAGCCTTTGAAGCTCTCGGCGTAAATCTTGTAGACGTTTTCGGTGCCAGAGGGCCGCGCCGCGAACCAACCATTTTCAGCCACGACTTTGAGCCCGCCGATGGCCGCGTCGTTTGCAGGCGCGCGCGTGAGCTTGTGCAAGATCGGTTCGCCCGCGAGCTCGTTGGCGCTCACCGATTCGGGTGAGAGTTTTTTCAAGAGCGCCTTTTGCGCCGGCGTCGCGGCTTGATCGACGCGCGTGTAATACGGAGTGCCGAACTCGGCTCGAAGCTCCTCATAGTGCTGGCCCGGATCTTTGCCGGTGACCGCCGTGATCTCCGCGGCGAGCAGATTCAAGATCATGCCGTCTTTGTCCGTGGTCCAGACGCTGCCGTCGCGACGTAAAAAGCTCGCGCCCGCGCTCTCTTCGCCGCCGAAACCGAACGAGCCGTCGACCAAACCGGACACGAACCACTTGAATCCGACCGGCACTTCCTTCAAAGGCCGCCCGATCGATTTCACGACGCGATCGATCAAGGAGCTGCTCACGAGCGTCTTGCCGACTGCGGCTTTTGCCGGCCAGTTCGGGCGATGCGTGAACAAATAGCGAATCGCGACCGCGAGATAGTGATTCGGGTTCAAGAGCCCAGCCGACGGCGCGACGATGCCGTGGCGATCCGAATCCGGATCATTGCCGAACGCGACGTCGTAGTCGTCTTTGAGGCTCACGAGCTTGGCCATCGCGTACGGGCTCGAGCAATCCATGCGGATTTTGCCGTCGTGATCCACGGTCATGAACGCAAATCGCGGATCGACCGCGGGATTCACGACCTTGATCTGCAAGCCATAGTGCTCGGCGATGCGCGACCAATACGCGATGCTCGCGCCGCCCAGCGGATCCGCGCCGAGATGCAAGCCTCTGTTGCGAATCGCGGCGATGTCGATCACTTGCTCGAGCTGGGCGATGTACTCTTTGGCGAAGTCGACTTCGTGCGTGGTCGCGGCGCGCTTCGCCGTTTCGTAGCTCACCCGCTTCACGCCGGCATTGCCCGCGCGGAGCAGCGCGTTCGCGCGATCTTGAATCCAGCCCGTCGCGTCCGCATCTGCGGGGCCGCCGTGCGTCGGGTTGTACTTGAAGCCACCGTCCCGCGGCGGATTGTGCGACGGCGTGACCACGATTCCGTCGGCGAGTTTTTCCGTGCGCCCACGGTTGTGCACCAAGATCGCGTGCGAGATGCCCGGCGTCGCCGTGAACGCGCCGCCGGCTTGGATGATCGTGTCCACGCCGTTCGCGGCCAAGACTTCGAGCGCGCTCCGCTCCGCGGGCCCCGACGCGGCGTGAGTATCACCCCCAAGGTATAGCGGACCAGTCGTGCCCTCGGCCGCGCGATATTCGCAAATCGCTTGCGTGGTCGCCAAAATGTGCGCTTCGTTGAAGCTGCCGTCTTCGGGCGAACCGCGATGCCCGCTGGTGCCGAAGCTCACCTGCTGCTCCGGGTTCTCCGGATCGGGCTTCACGCTGTAGTAAGCCGCGAGCAGCTTTTCCGGATCGATCAAAATATCTTGGGGCGCGGGTTTGCCAGCCAGAGGATGAACGGCCATTTGCGGCGCAGTCTACACAAGCTTCACGCGCCGCAAGGCAAAGAAAAAGCCGAGGCATCGTTGGAACGCCTCGGCTTCATCAGCGCACACCTCACTCGTCGCGCGTTTTCAGGAAGAGCGGACTTCGACGCGCCGCGGCCGGAACGCCGCGCTCTTCGTCAAATGCACGCGCAAGACGCCTTCGTGATACTCGGCGTTCACGCGCTCCGGATCGACGCGCTCGTCCAAACGAAAAGTGCGCGTGTACACGACCGGCTTTTCGCCGCCCTGCACTTTCGCCTCGAGACGAAACTCGGGAAACTCCACGTGCACGCCGATTTCCTTCGGGTCGAGGCCGGGCACGTCGGCGACCACGAGCACTTCGGTTTCGTTTTCGAAGATGTCCACGTTCGGCGCAACTTCACGCGCGGGGCGAGTCTTCTCTTGAACTGCGTTTGTCATCTTTGCTTCTCCGATTCCTTTGATTTTTTGGGGGGTGCTCCTGGGCGTCAGGCCGCGACGTTGACCGCGACCTTCTTCGGCTGAACTTCGGCCGCCTTGGGCAAAGTCAGCGTCAAAACCCCTTGCTTCAGCGACGCTTCCACCTTCTCGGGATCGACGCGGGTCGGCAGCTCGTAACTTTGCGCAAACGAGAAGCTCGAGCGCTCGCGGCGATGCGCGGTGTAACCCTCCGGCGCCTCCACCTTGCGCGACGCTTTCAAGCTCAGCACGTTCGCGGTCACGCTGATCTCGATGTCTTTCTCGGTCAGGCCCGGCAACTCCGCGCGCAGCTTCAGCGCTTCTGCGCCATCTTCGAAACTGATTTGCGGCGTGTAGAGTCCACCAAAACTCGGCGCGCGCTCCAAATCGCCGAACAGGCGATCGAGCTCGCGACGCAAAGTGGACACTGGGAAATTCCGCGACGCGCCGAACACGGGAAACCCACTTCGATCATTGAACCGTACGAGCATGACAATTCCTCCTTCAGATAAATCAACGCCTCGGCCCCGAGCGCAGCGGTGCCCGCGGCGCGGCTGAAACTGCCTCGCGCCAGCGAAACCGGGATTGGGCCGGGGACGCAGAAGAACCTGTCCATCCCGATTCCGGCTGACAAGGGGTGAGCGCAGCCAAAAATCGGCTTACGCGGCTGGCTGTTTCAAACGCGTTGGATCGCGACCGGGCTCGCCCCTACTATCCGGCGCCGCAAACGGCTGATTTCGGCGCAGAGACGCGCCGGACGGAGGAGACGCGAACATGCCGATTTTGAACGAAGGCGAAGCCGCCCCGAACTTCACGCTCAAGACCGACGACGGCAGCGACATCACGCTGCTCGATCTCAAAGACAAGCCGGTCGTGCTCTTCTTCTATCCCAAAGACGACACGCCGGGCTGCACCATCGAGTGCAAGGAATTTCGCGACGCCAGGCCGTCGTTTCAAGCCCTGTCGTACGTGTTCGGGATCAGCCCGGACGACCTCGACAGTCACCGCGCGTTCCGCGACAAATTCGGGCTCAACTTCCCGCTCTTGTCCGATCCCGGTCACCGCGTCGCCGACCAGTTCGGCGTTTGGGGCCCAAAGAAAAGTGGCAACGAAGGCATCCACCGCACTACCTTCGTGATCCGCGACGGCAAAATCGCGCGCGTGTTCAAAGAAGTGAAGCCCGAAGGTCACGCCGCCGAAGTGCTGGCCACGCTCTGACCCAAGTGACCAACTCGCTCTTCAGCGATCCACGGGGGCAAAGCTTCACGGTCCATCCGATTGGCGTCGTGCACTCGCCGTTCAAGGAACGAGTGGACGCGCCGCGCCAGCCGACCGCCGCGCGCGGGGTCGAAGCCACGATCGAGCTCTTCGACGGGCACAACTTCGAGCAAGGGCTCGAAGATCTGTCGAGCTTCAATTTCATTTGGGTCGTGTTTTGGTTTCACCTGAACACGACTTGGAAGCCGAAGGTGTCGCCGCCGCGGAGCGGCCTTCGCCGCGGCGTGTTCGCGACGCGCGCGCCGTATCGACCGAATCCGATCGGGCTGAGCGTGGTGGAGCTGCTCAAAATCGAGGGCCTCACGCTATCGGTGCAAAGCATGGATATGCTGGACGGCACGCCGGTGCTCGATTTGAAACCGTACGTGCCGTACGTCGACAGTTTGCCGGACGCGAACAACGGCTGGCTCGACGCGCCGAGCGATCCGCAGCCGGAGTACGCGGTGAACTTCGCGCCGCTCGCCGAAACCGAGCTCGCTTTTCTGAGCCAACGTTTCGCTTTGGAGTTGCGCGAGCGCTTCGTGGCAGCGCTGAAGCTCGGACCCGAGCCACAAGCGTTTCGGCGCATCCGTCGCGAAGGCGCGGGCTTCGTGATTTCGGTCAAGGACTGGCGCGCGGCGTTCATTGCGAACGAGAGCGCGCGATCGATCACGGTGCTCGAGTTTCAAACCGCGCATCGTCCGCGCACACTCGCGACGGTCTCCGATCCGGCGCTCGACGCGCACCGCGCGTTCGTGGCCGAGTTCGGCAGCGGTTGAGCATGGCGCGCTTTTTCGTCAATCGCGGTGGCGGGCGCGCGCCGGAAGGGCCGTTCGAAGAAGAGCAGATCGTGCGCTTGATCCGCGCGAAGAAGCTCGATTCAGGCAATATTTCAGCGGTCGGCGCGGTCCGCTTCGTGCCGCTCGCGAGTCATCCGCCGTTCGCGCGCGCGCTCGCCGAAGCCGGCGTACCCGTCGAACCCGAAGCCGAAAAGCGACGCGCCGCGCGCCCCCAACCAAAAAACAACCGCGGGCTCCTGCTCGGCGCAGTGCTGTGCATCTTCGGGCTCGCGCTCGCTGCGGTCGCGATCGGCAGCTACGTGATGTTCAGCAATGGCGGGATGCCGCCGCGGAGCGCAGTCCCGACCGACACCGAAATCCTGCTCGAAGTACCGAACCTGCGCCAAACACTCGGCCGCATGCGCGACGTGCGCGTGCTCGATCCGAACGCGCTCGTCGGTAAGGAGCTGATCGACGACACGGCCAACGATTTGAGCGCAAGCTTCGAGCTGCCGAAGTCGCGCATCGACGCATTGCTGCTCGCGGCGAGCTCGCTCGGAATCGCGGGTCGCGCGCTCGGGAATGCGCCCGAGGGCGGCGTGCTGCTGAGCTTCAGCAACGCGACGCCAGTGAATTTGTTTCTGAGCTCGAAGCGATTCAGGTACATCGGTTTGGCGGGCAAGACCGGACGCAAGTACGCGCTCAGCGCCAATTCAGCGATAATTCCGCCAAATGCGAGCACGGTGCGGCGCGCGCTGTGGGTGCTTTCGAGCGACCCGAAAGAGAACGCGCTGGTTTGGTTCGAAACCGCGAAGGTGCTGTTCGTCGGTTCGCCGGCGTTCGCCGAAAAGATGGCGCGCGTGATTGCGCTGGATCTGCCAGCACTCGAGCAAATTCCCGAGTTTCACACCGCCCAACAGGACTTTGCGCCGGGCGCGGATGTCGTCGGCTATGTCGACGCGAAAAAACTTTCGGAGCGCAGCGATCTGCCGTCGCAATCGCTCGGCACGTGGACGAAGCGTGTCGGACCGGTCGCGCTGAGCGCGCGGCTCGGCAGCGCGGGCTTGCTGACTCGTTTCGTTGCTCACGCGCGCGACGAGCCGGGCAAGACGCAGGCGAGCGCGCCGTCTGCGCTCGACGTGATCGATCGCTTGCCGGCAGAAACGTTCGGTTACGTCGCGTTGTCGAGCAAGAGCGAGCTCAGCGGCGCCGAGCTCGAGCGCAATTTGCTCGATCGCCTGGCGAGCTTCGATCCCGAAGTCGCGACGCGAACGCGGGCCGAAATCAGCGCCACGGAGGCGCGGCTCGGTCTGCATTTCGACGCCATTTTAGGCTCGATTGGCGATCAGGCCGCGCTCGCGGCGTTGGCTCCTTCGAACTACGAACTCTCGCTCGGCGCGCCGCAGAAAATGCTCGAGGGCTTCGCGCTCGAGTACGCGCAAGCATTGAAGGACGAAGCGCCGGCGCGAGCGCTCGTGGCGCGCTTGAAAAGCGACTTTTCCGCGCCGCTGGCCGAATTTCAAATCCAAGAAGACGCGCACGGTTATCGCATCGCGCCCAAGAATGCCGCCTATGCGCTCAGCGCTGAAGTTCACTTCGAGGCTGGCTACTTGTTCATCGCGCTCGGCGGCGCGGATCTCGTCGCTCGCGCCGAGCGCGCGTTCTTCGCGCACGAAAACACGCTCGCAAACGAGCCCGCGCATCACGCCGCCCGCGCTCAGCTCCCGAACAACGCCGATCTGATCCTCTGGCTCGACGCCGGACGCATCCTCGAGAGTGCACGAAAAAATCCGCTCGTCGGACTACGTATGGGACCATCGCGCTTCGGCAATGTTGTGCGCACGAGCGGCCCGGACCGCGTGACCGTCGCGTTCGCGCTATCGCATGCGGCCAGCGCAGGCGACTACAGCTATCGCGTCGATGCGCTCAATATCCCAATATTTGCCGATTTTTTGGGGTTTGGGTTGCCCTGACCGACGCGGCGCGGCGCGCACGAACTCGCGCAGCGGATACGCGTCGAGCACGAAACAGAACCTAGCGCCAAGTGCGAAGCAGCTCGAGAGTCCGCTTCGCGAGATCGATCGCGCGCGCTTCGGTGTCGGCCTCGGTGTAGCAACGGAGCTCCGGCGCGTTGCCAGACGGACGAAGATGCACGATCTCGTCCGATCCGAACGTGATGCGCAGGCCGTCCACCGTGGAGGTCTCGCGCACCGCGCCGAAGTTCGGGAATGCGCGCTCGATCGCCGACGCGCCGCCCTTGCTCAAGTCGGCGATGTGCTGTTTCGAGAGCTCGGTCGGAAAATCCTCGAGCCGATCGCTGGCCGTGAAGCGCTGCGGCAACGTGGCGAGGAGCCGTGACACGCTCATGCGCGCTGCGCGTGCGCTCGAGATCACGGCCAAGTGAACGAGCAGTGCGTCGCGCGTGGGTAGCGGCGGCAAGCGGCCGTTCGGGCGAAACTCGGTGGCGGTGAGAAAGCCGCCGTTGGCTTCGTAGCCCACGACTTTCTCGCTGCCGGAAAGCGCGGAGTTCATCGCTTCGATCACGTACGGTGAGCCGATGCGCGTGCGCGCGACGCGGGAAAACGCGCCACATTTCTCGACCGCGGTGTTGCAGCTGACTGGCGTGGCGACGAACGTCGCGCCGAGAAATTTCGCGACCAAGATGCCGGCCACGTCGCCGCGTAGCCATTTGCCGTGCTCGTCACTGACGAGCGGGCGATCGCTGTCGCCGTCGGTCGAAACGATCGCGTCGAAGTCGTGCTCTTTGGCCCAGCGCGCGGCGGACTCCACGTCTTCTTCGCGAATCGCCTCGGTGTCGACGGGCAAAAACTTTTCCGAGCGACCGAGCCGCGTCACTTGGGCGCCGAGACCCGTGAGCACTTCGTAGACGATGTCGCGCCCCACCGCAGAGTGCTCGAACAAACCCAATTTTGCTCCGTCGAGCGAACCGCGTCCGAATGCCTCGAAATAGCGCTGCACGTAGCGATGCTCGACCAGCGGTTCGAGCTCGGATTCCTGCACTCGCGCCTGCGCCAAGAAGTAACCCTGCTCGTCGAAGTGCGGTGGCAGCTCAACGATTTGTTCTTTCATGCCCGGCTCGTCGCTCTTCATGAGCTCGCTCTTCGGGCGATTGAATTTGATGCCGTTGCGATCGTCGGGGATGTGGCTGCCCGTGACCATGATCGACGGAATGCCTTCGTCGAAACCGTAAAGCGCAATCGCCGGCGACGGCACGCGACCGCCGTTGACCGCGATGTAACCGCGATCGCGAATCGCCTTGGTGACTGCGCAGAGGATGCGCGGCGTGCTCGAACGCAGATCGCCTGCAATCGCGACCGGACCGCCGCGCTGAATGTCCCCCTTCTGCTCCAAGTACTGCAAAAACCCCGCGGTGTAGCTGTAACAGACTTGGTCGGTCATCGCGACGACTAGGCCGCGCGCGCCGCTCGTGCCGAACGCCACGCCGCTTTGGTCCATCACCTCCGCAATCGAGACTTTGCGAGCCGTCATGATGCGGCTGTTATAGTACGGAGCCGAGCGCGGCGCTGGAGCCAAATCTGCCACAAAACCCGCTGATTTTCGCGATTTCTTCGGTGCACGCGAACGCGAGCGGGCTCGGCGAGGCGCCTCGTGCCCATTGTCGCACCTCGGCGCCAAACCTCGCGGACGCACAGTTAGAGACATTTATCAGCAATCGCGCGCGCTTTTCGGGGGACGGATCGGGTCAGAGAAGACAACTTCAGGGTAGTGGCGCCAGGGCCGCCTCGTTCGTTCGGAGGTCTCGTGATTCGACGCGATTCGGTTTCTGTCTTTCCGCTTCTATTCGCTTCGCTCGGAGTGCTCGTCACAGCGAGCGCCGGTTGCGGCTCGAGCGGTGGTGCCAAGAATTCAGGGAGCGCCGCAGGAGCGAGCGCGACCAATGGCGGCAGCTCGAACGGCACGAGCGGCGGCACGAGCAGCACGGCTGGCTCGAACTCGAGCTCGGGCGGCACGAGCGCCGGCACGACGAGCAGCGACGCTGGCAGCGGCGGAGTCAGCATCACGCCGCCGACGCAGCCGCTCAGCAAGTTCATCGTGGTCGATCAGTTTGGCTATCAACCGAGCTCGGAGAAAATCGCCGTCGTGCGCGATCCGCAAACCGGCTTCGACGCGAGCACATCGTTCGCGCCTGGCAAGACCTACGCGCTGATCGACGCGGTGAGCCAAAAACAAGTCTACAGCGCCGCCGTCACGGCCTGGAACAGCGGCGCAATCGACGCCACTTCCGGCGACAAAGCCTGGTGGTTCGACTTTTCCTCGGTGACTACGCCGGGCACCTACTACGTGCTCGACGTCGACAACGCCGTGCGCTCCGACGTATTCGACATCTCCGACACCGTGTATCGCGAAGTGCTGAAGCGCGCGATGCGCATGTTGTTTTATCAACGTGTCGGGCAATCCAAGGATGCGAAATGGGCCGGCATGGCCTGGGCAGATACGGTGGATCACGTCGGGCCAGGCCAAGACCACGAAGCCCGCTCCTTCATGGATCAGGGGAATGCGTCGACCGCGAAGGACGTCTGGGGTGGCTGGTTCGACGCCGGCGACTTCAACAAATACACGAACTGGACCGCGAACTACGTGATCGGACTCTTGCGTTCGTATCTCGAAAATCCAAGCGCCTGGCGTGACGACTACGAGATCCCCGAATCCGGCAACGGCGTTCCCGACGTGCTCGACGAAGCCAAGTGGGGCCTGGATTACCTCGAGCGATTGCAGCAAAGCGACGGCTCGGTGCTGAGCATCGTCGGGGAAGCGGCGGGAAGCCCGCCTTCTTCGGCAAAAGATCGATCGTATTACGGCTTGCCCAATACGTCCGCCGCCCTCACCACCAGCGCCGCGTTTGCGCTCGGCGCGACCGTATTCGGTTCGCTCGGCAACGCGACGCTCAGTAGCTACGCGACTGACTTGAAGAGCCGCGCGCTCAGCTCTTGGAATTGGGCGCTCGCGAATCCGAACGTGATCTTCAAAAACAACGACCAAGCGTCGGGCACCGCGGGCCTCGGCTCCGGACAACAAGAGGTGGACGACTATGGGCGCTTGACCAAGAAAATCGAAGCCGCGACTTATCTGTTCGAACTCACCGCTGACACGCAGTACCGCGATTTCGTCGACCAGAACTACAAGAGCACCCAACTCTTCACGAGCGGCAATTTCGTTTATCCGTTCGAGATCCAAACGCAAGAGGCGTTGCTTTATTACGCGAAGCTTTCGAACGCGACGCCCGCGACGTCGACCGCGATCGACAATTCGTACAAGACCGGCATGAATAGCGGCGACAATTTCGGTTCGCTGAGCGGCAACAAAGATCCCTATTTGGCCTATCTTTCAGCTCAAAACTACACTTGGGGCAGCAACCAAGTG
Organism: Polyangiaceae bacterium; assembly: GCA_036268695.1. Taxonomy (GTDB): domain Bacteria; phylum Myxococcota_A; class Polyangia; order Polyangiales; family Polyangiaceae; genus PMG-095. Next base: position 10,415 of record DATATR010000195.1, read on the forward strand.
AAATCCGATCAAGGGCTCGTCTTCTACGACGTCGTGACTTACGCGCTCGACGCGACGAGAAATGCGGACGCGACTCGTGCGGCCGAACGCTACGTGCACTACATTCATGGCCTCAATCCGCTCGGCTTCGTCTACCTGTCGAACATGTTCGACTACGGGGCGGCGAGCGGCGTGACGACGTTTTACGACACCTGGTTTTCGCATGGCAGCGCGCTCTGGAGCCAAGTCGGCGTCTCGACGTACGGGCCCGCGCCGGGCTATCTCGTCGGCGGACCGAACCCCGGCTACGCGATCGACCAATGCTGCCCGAGCAACTGCGGCGACGCTGACAACAATCAACTTTGCACTTCCGAGATGCTCTCGCCGCCCGAGGGCCAACCGCCGGCGAAATCGTACAAGGATTTCAACGATGATTGGCCAATCGACTCATGGGCGCTGACCGAACCCGACGACGGCTATCAAATCGCGTACATCCGTTTGCTCTCGAAATTCGTGAAGTAGCGCCGAAAACGCGGGAATCCACGTGGGACGCTTCGTTGCACGTCGGCCAGAGAACGATCAGCCCAACGCTTCAACGTCGACCGCGACTTCAACCGAGTGCGCGCCGCCGCCGAGCACGACGCCTTTGAGCGGGCTCACGTCGCTGAAGTCGCGACCCCAACCGACGGTGACGTGGCGCGTGCCGGGAATGACCGCGTTGGTCGGATCGAAGTCGTACCAACCGAAACCGGGTACGTAGACCGAGGCCCAAGCATGCGAAGCGTCAGCGCCGACCAAGCGAGGGCGATCGGCGGGCGGATCGGTTTCGAGATAACCCGAGACGTAGCGCGCGGAGAGCCCGAGCGAACGCAACGCGCCGACCGCGACGTGCGCGAAATCTTGGCACACGCCGCGCTTGTCGCGCAAAACTTGGGCGAGCGGTGTACTCACGTCCGTCGCCCGCGGATCGTAGGTGAATTCCTCGAAGATTTGCCGGTTGAACGCGTTCACGGCGTCGACCAGTGGGCGCTTCGGCGAAAATGAAGGCGCGGCGTAGGCGGCGAGCAGAGCGTGCGCGCGCACCAGCGGCGAATCGAAGCGATATTCACTGACTTCGACCAAGCCGCGATCCGCCGCCAAGCGCTCTTTCGCATCTTCCCAATTGACGCCAGCGGCGAGACCTTCCGGCGCTTCGCGTTCGCGCAGCCCGATGTACGTCTTCGCGGTGACAACGAGCGCTTCATGCTCGCTCAAGATTTCGATCGAGTGCGCGCGATTGCCGAAATAGTCGTGCTCTTCGTACAGGCTCGAAGGTTCGGGCGAGACTTCGAGCGCGTAGCCCGAGACGCGCTGAAACGGCAACGGCCGCGGCGCCAAGTGCGCGACGTGATGCGCGTGCACGACCGGGCTCTCGTACTGATAACTCGTGCGATGGCTGACGCCGAACATCCTCATTTGGCCTCGAGATCTTCGTTGATCCAAACCGGCGGCGAGACCGCGCGCGAGGAGGCCAAGTGCGAGAAAAAGGTGTGCCCGACCTCGTCCGAGAATTGCCAAAGTCGGGCCAGCGAATCTTCGAGCAATTGGCGCAAACCCGAGCCGTCCCCGGCGCAGGCCTGCTCGACGTCCGCGGTGAGCAACATGCTTTGCAGCGCGATCAAGCGCCGTTCGGCGCGACTGCGCGTGACGTCTCCATCCACGCGGATGCGCTTGAAGTGCTCCATCAGCGCTTCGACTTGAAACGCGACCGAGCGTGGATTGCTCGCATCCGTGAGCAACAAGTCGACGACGGGCGCGACCTGCAGCGTGCTCAAGTAGCGCGCTCGATAGGTGAGCAAACTGTCCGCGACCTCGAGCAGCGCTTCCATATGCACGCGCGACGCGCCGGGCGGCAGCAAGGCCTGCATCTGGATCAGCGAAAGCGACGCGCGCTCGACGCGGCGACCCATGTCGAGAAAAGCCCAGGCGTGACTGCGCACCATGTTGTCGAGCGTGGTGCCACTCACCGCGGCGAGCGTGATCAGGATTTGATCGAGCACGTCCACGGCGGTGCCGAGTTTCTCTGGGGTTGCAGCCGGTTGCGACTCGAGCGAGCTCGAAAGCCGGCGGAGGACGTGCCACGCATCGCGCGACAAGCGACTGCGCACGCTCAGCGTGAGCTCGTGCACGCGGCGCAACGTGTCCCGCAAATTGCCGGGCGCAGCGCGGTCGAACAGCACGCCGAGCAGGATCGCTTCCGCCGACGGTGCGAGCGGGGCGGGCTGCGCTTCGGCGCTCTTCGCCTCCGCCATGCCGGGCGCGAGACCGGCGCGGTGGAGCGCGTCGAGGATTGCGGCGAGCGCGAGCGGCGCATCGGGCGCGGCTTCGAGCGTCGCGCGTTCGATCCCAGCGCGCGTGAGCCGCGCCGTGCAATCGCAGCGCTCGACGTAACGACCGAGCCAGTAAATGTCGTCGAGCAGGCGGCTCGGCAAATCCAAGCCGCCGCGCTTCAAGTCCACGCGACGGTCCGGCATCGACGGGAGCGCGGGCTCCGCGCTGCCCGCGGCCGATGGCACCCAGACATCTTTGCTCGCTGCGTTTTGACGAATCGACAGGAACAAGCCATCTGGCGATTCGTTGATGCGCGCGAGGCCGCCGGGCATGACGTCATAGTCTTCGCCGTCTCGCACCAAGAATGCGCGCCAGCCGAGGCCGCCCTGCATCACGCCGCCGCTTTCCCACACCGGCACGGTCGATAGCTTCGGCCAGCGCTCGGCCACGTAATCGCCCGGATGCGCTTTGAGTCGCTCGATGAACTGGGCGCGCGTCTTCTGATCCAGCTGCGCGGGCACGAGCGGATCGCCGCGGCGATCGCCGAACGCGGGCTTGAGCACGAGTTCGTCGAGCGAATTGAGCGTGTAGCCGAGCGACTCCGGATCGCCGCACCAAAACGTGGGCACCGACTCGAGCAAGAGCTCTTCGCCCAAGACCGCGCGCGAGAGCCCAGGCAAATAGGCTTTCAGCGCCGGCATCTCCGTGATCACCGAGCCGAGTGGGTTGGCGAGGCCCACGTTGCCCGCGCGCGCCGCCGAAACCAAGCCCGCGACACCTTGCAGCGAGCCGCCGCGGAGCGCGAGCGCGTCGCACCAAGCGTCCCCGACGCGGCGCAACAGGACGTCCACGCGGCGTAGACCGGATAGCGTCTTCAAATAGACGATGTTGTCCCGCACCGTCAGATCGCGGCCTTCGACCAGCTCGTAGCCGAGGTAGCGCGCGAGGTAGGCGTGCTCGAACGAGCTTTCGTCTCGCGCGCCGGCGGACAAAAGCAACACGCGCGGTTGCCCGCCCTGCGTTTTCGGCGCGAGCCCTTCGACCGTGCGGCGCATCTTGGCGAAAAATCCGGCGATGCGCTCGACGCGGTAGTCGCGAAACAAGTCGGGCAAGGTGCGGCCCATCACCAAACGATTTTCGAGCGCGTAGCCTGCGCCGGTCGGTGCCTGCGTGCGGTCGGAGAAAATCGTGAAGCGGCCGTTGGGATCGCGGCCGATGTCCGCCGCATACAAATGCAAGCGATGTCGCCCGACCGGTTCCCAACCATGACAGGGCCTCAGAAAATCCGGGTGACCGAGCACGAGCTCCGCGGGCAAGAGCCCCTCACGGACCAAGCGCTGTGGACCATAACAATCGGCGATGATCTCGTTGAGCAAGCGCGCGCGCTGGCGTAGCCCCCGACACAGCCCCACCCATTCGCCGCGTTCGACCAAGTACGGCAGCACATCCAAGTGCCAGGGTCGGTTCGTCCCCTCAGGCACGCCTAGGATGTTGAACGTCACCTCTTGTTCGGTGATGCGCCAGCGCGCGGATTTCTGCAACTGGTCGACCTCGGCCGGCGAACGTTCGCTCAGAAATCGTTCGAGCAAGCCTTGGTGCGCACGAACGCCGCCCGCTCGATTGCGATATTCGTCGAACGCGCTCACGTGATCGCTCGCGCTCGACGATCCGACGTAAGGTGTTGGGTCGACGGCCACCACTCAGTGTCATACGCGAGACACGGGGCGGATGTCACGCTCAGCGACGCGAGGCGCACGAGAGCTGAACCTACGGCATCCGGCGCAAGTCGAGAGTGAACGGAAAGTGCGGGTCGATCCGCGATTGCTTCAGCGCGTATCGACCCGGGACGTGGCCCATGTGGTCGAAGCGCGCGATGCGCCGGCTTTCGGCGGCCGCGGCGTTGACCGGCCGGACTTCGTTCGCGCGGCCGCCCGGGTGCACCACATGATACGTGCAGCCGGCGATCGCGCGTTCGTTCCAGCCGTCGTACAGATCGATGTGCAGCGGCGAGTGCACGCCGATCGTCGGGTGCAAACACGACGGCGGCTGCCAGGCGCGATAACGCACGCCGGCGACGCCCTCGCCGGCCGTGCCCGTCGGTTGCAGCGGCACGGCGTAACCGTTGACGGTGATCGAGTGGCGGCCTTCGCTCAGCCCGAGCGCGCGCACTTGGAGTCGTTCGAGCGACGAATCGACGTAGCGCGCTTGGCCGCCCGCCGCGGTCTCTTCGCCGAGCACGTTCCACGGCTCGAGCGCGCCGCGCACTTCCACGAGCACGCCGTCTTTGCTGAAACGGCCGTAGAACGGAAAGCGAAACTCGTAGTGCGGCCGAAACCAGGCTTCGTCGAACGCGTAACCCCGACCGCGCAAATCGCGAATCACTTCCGCGAAATCCTGCTGCACGAAGTGCGGCAGCAAGAACCGATCGTGAAGCAAGGTGCCCCATTTGACGAGCGGCGTGCGATACGGCTGATCCCAAAACGCGGCGACGAGCGCGCGCAGCAAGAGTTGCTGCGCACTCGACATGCGATAATGCGGCGGCATCTCGAACGCGCGCAGCTCGAGCAAACCGAGCCGCCCGCTCGCGCTGTCCGGCGAGTACAGCTTGTCGATGCAGAACTCGGTGCGATGGGTGTTGCCGGTCACGTCCGTGAGCAGGTTTCGGAAAATGCGATCGACCAGCCAGGGCGGCGTGTAACCGCCCACGGCGGGCAGCTCGCGGAATGCCACTTCGAGCTCGTACACCGCGTCGTTGCGCGCTTCATCGACGCGCGGAGCTTGCGAGGTCGGACCGATGAAACGGCCGGAAAACAGGTACGAAAGCGCGGGGTGATTGTTCCAGAACGCGACCAAGCTGGCGAGCAGATCCGGGCGCCGCAAAAACGGGCTGTCCGCCGAAGTTGCGCCGCCGAGCACCATGTGATTGCCGCCGCCGGAGCCGATGTGTGCGCCGTCGAGCTCGAATTTTTCCGCGGTCAGAAATTCTTCGCGTGCCGCGCCGTACAAGCTCTCGGTCTGCGCGACGAGCGCGGGCCAATTCTTGACCGGCGGCACGTTGACTTCGATCACGCCCGGATCGGGTGTGATTCGAAATACGCCGAGGCGCGGATCATTCGGCGGCTCGTAGCCTTCGATTTGAACCGGCAAATTGAGCTCGCGCGCGGTCGTTTCGAGCGCGGCCACGAGCTCGAGATACGTTTCGAGCCGCGGGATCGGCGGCATGAACACGTGCAAAATGCCGCCGCGCGGCTCGACGCAAAGCGCCGTGCGCGCGATGCCCGTCGCAGATTCGAAGGGCAGCGGCTTCAATTGGGGATCCGCCACCGTGAACGGCTCGTTCGGAAATCCAGGTCGCTGTGGGCGACGCTCCGCCGGTCGCGCGACCGGCGCCTGCTGCGGGAAGCGAAACGTTTGCGGCAAGGGTGCGCGCTCCGCGAACGGATCGCGCGGCGGTTCGATGTCCGAATCGCCGGTCGCCATCCAGGGCGTCGAATCGAGCGGCAAGCGCAAGCCCATCGGCGAGTCGCCCGGGATCAGAAATAAATGCTCTTCGCGCAAGAACCAGCCGCCCGAAGTCCAGCTAAAACCGTTGTGCGCGAGCGGCAGCGCGTAGCCGACGATGCTGCCCAAATCTTGCCGAAAAACGCGCGCGATCCGCTCGCGCTCGATCGGATCCGAGAGCCGGCTGTCGAGCACGTCGACGTTCGACGGCAAGCGGCGTTCACGCCAAAGGTAATAATAGCCGTCCTCGTAGCTGGGCATGAGCCCGTGTTGGCGAAGCCCCAAGATCTCGATCAAACGCGCGACGAAGCGCTCTGCGTCTTCGATCGTGTGACCGGGTGGCGCCGAGTCCTTCGCGATAAGCTCCGGATTTTCCCAAACCGCGACGCCATCGTGCCGGAAGAAGCAAGCCAGCGCCCAACGCGGCAATTGTTCGCCAGGATACCACTTGCCCTGCCCGTGATGCAGCATCGCGCCGGGTTGCCAGAGCGCGTGCAAACGCCTCAGCAAGCGATCCGCGATCGGCAGCTTTTCGCCGCCCAGCGCGGCGACGTTCCACTCCGCTGCGTCCGGTTCGAGCGAGCTCACGAACGTCGGTTCGCCGCCCATGGTCAGGCGCACGTCTCGTGCGTCGAGCTTCACGTCGACAGCGGTGCCGAGTTCGAGAATGGCTTGCCATTGCTCTTCGCTGTACGGCTTGGTCACGCGCGGCGCGTCGATCACGCGCTCGACCGACATTTCGAAGTCGAAATCCGTCTCGACCTTTTCGAGTCCGCCCTCGATCGGCGCGGCGCTCAGCGGATCCGGGCTCACCGCGAGCGGAATGTGCCCTTCGGCGGTGAGCAGCCCCGAGGTCGGATCGAGGCCAATCCAGCCGGCTCCCGGCACATAAGCTTCGCACCAGGCATGCAGGTCCGTAAAATCTGCGCTCGGACCCTGCGGGCCAGTGACGGGTTTTTCGTCAGCGACGAGCTGAACCAAATAACCGGACGCGAAACGCGCCGCGATGCCGAGCTCGCGCAGCACACGCACGAGCAGCCAACTCGAATCGCGACACGAACCTTTGCCGAGCTCGAGCGTCTGCTCCGGAGTCTGTACGCCCGACTCCATCCGGATCACGTATTTGACCGCGTCGTAAACCGCGCGATTCACGTCCACCAAAAAGTCGACCGTGCGCCGCTCGCTACGGTCGATGCCTTGTAACAAGCGCTTGAAGCACTCGCCCACTTCGACCTTGGCGAAATAAGGTTGAAGCTCGTGCTCGAGGCGTTTCTCGTACTTGAAAGGAAACGTTTCCGCGCTCGGCTCGAGGAAGAAATCGAACGGGTTATACGACTCGAGATCCGCGATCAGGTCGACAGTGACGCTGAAGTGCTTCGTCTTCTCTGGCACGACCACGCGCGCGAGGTAGTTGCCCTGCGGGTCTTGCTGCCAATTGAGGAAGTGTTGCTTGGGCTCGATGTCGAGCGTGTAACTGTGAATCGGGGTGCGATTGTGCGGCGCGGGCCGCAAGCGAATCACCTGCGGTCCGAGCAAAATCGGGCGCTCGTAGTCGTAACGAGTTTTGTGGTGGAGTGCGATGCGAATGGCCACGGCGCTTGCTCAAATTTGAAAGAATTGCTGGTGAATGGCGCTACCGATATCGTTGATGGCGCTCTGCAAGCCGTCCACGTATTCGTGGAGACCATCCGCCATCACTTCGTCGATCGTAGTGTAGTCGAGGCGCGCGCAGAGCTGTCCGAGCAAGCGCTCGGCTTCGCAGCGATAAGTGCCGACGAGCGAGCGCATCACGGCATGTAAGCTCTCTTGCGCTTGATGAATGCAATATGAAATCGCGCGCGGGAAATTTTGATTGAGGAGCAAGAACTGCGACACGTTCGCCGGCGAAGTGACGTGAAAGAGCTGGCGATACATTTGCAGCGCGCTCGCCGAATTGAGCAGCGCGGTCCAACCGAGTTGGTCGTGCGTCGTGCCCACACCGTTGCCCGCCGGTAAGAGCAAAAAATACTTCACGTCCAAGATGCGCGAGGTTTTGTCCGCGCGTTCGAGCATGCGGCCGAGCCGCGCGAAGTGCCAGGCTTCGCCGCGCGAGAGCGTCGCGTCCGTCACGCCTTCGAAGTAGATGCCAGCGCGCTTCACGCGGCCGTAAAAATCGTCCAAATCCTCGGGCGCCACGCTGGGCCGCGCCGCTTGCACGACCATCAAATAAAATTCGTTCAGCTCCTGCCACATCTCGCGCGAAATGATGTCGCGCACGGTGCGCGCATTTTCCCGCGCTTGGGCGACGCTCGAGAGGATCGAGTTCGGGTATTCCTGATCGAAGGTCAGAAATTGCGTCACCGCTTTCGGTGTGGCCTTGCCGTGGCGCTCGCGAAAGAGCTCTTGGTCACCCGTGATCATGACCAAGCTCTCCCAGCCGCTTTTTTGCTCGATCGGCGAGTCGAGCAACAGATTCATGTTCACGTCGATGAAGCGCGCGACATTTTCGGCGCGCTCCACGTAGCGGCTCGACCAGTAAATCGCCTCGGCAACTCGGCTCAGCATGGCTTCTGTTTTTGGTTCGGCGGATTTTCGCGAGCGACGTTCATCGAGCGGCTGGAGGAGGTTGGAATTGGGTTTGGGATTGGGTTTGGGTTTGGGTTTGGAATTGCGACTCGGAGCGCGAGTCACCCGAAAGCACCCAGGTGTCTTTGCTTCCGCCGCCTTGTGACGAATTCACGACCAGAGAGCCCTTTTTCAGCGCGACCCGCGTGAGCCCGCCGGGCTGCACGTAGATGTCTTGCCCGTAAAGCACGTACGGACGAAGGTCGACGTGACGACTCTCGAATTGATCGCCGATGATCGTCGGCACTCGCGAGAGCGACAGCGTGGGCTGCGCGACGTAACCACGCGGGTTCTTCATGATCCGGCCGAAGAAATCGCGCTGTTCGTCCGGGGTCGAGTGCGGGCCGATCAACATGCCGTAGCCGCCGGCGCCGTCGGTGGCTTTGACGACCAAGTCCTCCAAATGGTCGAGCACGTAGCGGCGATCTTCTTCATCGCTGCAGACGTACGTCGGCACGTTGGGGATGATCGCGTCTTCGTCCAGGTAATATTTGATGATCCGCTCGGCGTAGCGATAGATCGCCTTGTCGTCGGCCACGCCGGTGCCCGGCGCGTTCGCGAGCGCGACGCGACCGGCCAAGTACACCTCCATCACGCCCGGCACCCCGAGCAGCGAATCGGGCCGAAATACCAGCGGATCCAGAAAATCATCGCCGACGCGCCGGTAGATCACGTCGACGCGGCGCAGGCCCTCGGTCGTGCGCATCATCACGTAGCCGTCGCGCACGACCAGATCTTGCGGTTCGACCAGCTCCACGCCCATCTGTTGTGCGAGGAAGGCGTGCTCGTAGTAGGCGCTATTGTAGCGGCCGGGCGTGAGCACCACCACTTGCGGATCTTCGCGCCGATCGGAGGCCAAGTAGCGCAAGGTCTCGAGCAAGCGCAGCGGATAATCGTCCACCGGGCGAATCGACATTTGCTCGAAGATGCGCGGGAACGTGCGCTTCAAAATCTGGCGATTCTCGAGCACATAGCTCACGCCGGAAGGACAGCGCAGATTGTCTTCCAGCACGTAGAACTCGCCGCCCTTGTCGCGCACCAGATCGGTGCCGACGATGTGACACCAGATGCCGCGCGGCGGCTTCAAGCCGAGGCACTGCGGCCGAAAATCCGCGCAAGTTTTGACCAGCGCTTCCGGCACGATCTTGTCTTTCAAGATCTTTTGATCGCCGTACACGTCGCACAAGAACAGATTCAAGGCTTCGATCCGCTGACGCAGGCCGCGATCGATGCGCTCCCACTCCTTGCCGGAGACCACACGCGGGATCACGTCGAACGGGAAAATGCGCTCGGTGCTGCCGCCTTCGCCGTAGAGCGTGAAGGTGATGCCCATGCTGAGCAGCGCGCGCTCGGCCGCGGCTTGGCGCGAAAGCAGCGAACCATTTTCGAGCGCGTTGATGCCGTTGACCAGTGGCTCGAAGCCCGGGCGCGCTACGCCGCGCGCGGCGAAGGTTTCGTCGTAATACGGGCCGTTCTGCGGGTCATAAGCGTCGAACTTCATGAGTTTTCTGTGTGCTCGGCCGCACCGCGCTCAGTTGCTATCACGAGCGCAATCCGAGAACTAAGACCGAACAGGGATCGCAATGCTTTCGGCCCTGTTTCAAAGAAGTATCGATCGTTTCGCTTCGAGTTTCGCCCCGCGTGCTTGCACCCAAGGAGCAATTGACAATCGAGCAATTTCAAAGGTATTGTGTTTGTGCCTGATGCATTTCTCCGTTTCCTGTCGCGAGCGCCTTAGCTCCCAAGCTGCCGTCATCCCGATGACGGCCAAGGTCCTCGTGTAAACCGGAAGGGTAAAACGCATCGTTTGGCGAGACGCCCTTCTGGAACTTCCGGAAGGGCGTTTTCGCTTTTGTGGCTTTGCGTTCGCAAAGCCGGAGCACGACCCATGAACCATGCCATCGAACTTCGTGATCTGAAGAAGAGCTTTCGCACGCGCAAAGCGAGCGCGCCCTCGTTTTTGGGCGCCGTTCGCGGCCTCGTTTCGCCGCAAACGAAGCTATTTTGCGCGGTCGACGGCATTTCGTTTTCGATCGCAGAAGGCGAGCGCGTGGCGTTCATCGGCCCGAACGGCGCGGGCAAGTCGACCACCCTCAAAATCCTGTCGGGCATCCTGCACCCGGACGAAGGCTACGTGCGCGTGCTCGGCCTCACGCCGGCCGATGATCGAACGAAGCTCGCCTACCGCATCGGCACCGTGTTCGGGCAGAAGAGCCAACTCTGGCAAGAGCTCCCCGCGAGCGACACGTTTCGCTTGCTCGCGCGGATTTACGACTTGCCCGAGGCGCGCTTCCGCTCGCGCTTGTCCGCACTGATCGAGCTGTTCGAGCTCGAGCCATTCTTGGCTCAACCAGTGCGAAAGCTCTCGCTCGGCCAGCGCATGCGCTGTGAGCTCGCCTGTAGTCTGCTGCACGCACCGAAGCTGTTATTTCTGGACGAGCCGACGATCGGGCTCGACGTGACGGCCAAGGCGCGCGTGCGCGAACTGGTGCGCGAACAGTCCGAGCGCGAAGGCACGAGCGTGCTCCTCACCTCACACGACACGGGCGACACCGAGCAAGTCTGCGAGCGCGTGATCGTGATCAATCACGGCAAATTGCTGTTCGATCAATCGCTCGCTTCCTTGCGCGCACGATTCATCACGCACAAGCGCGTCACGCTGGTCAGCGACACGGCATCGCTCGGCCTGATTTTGCCGGGCGTGCGCGTGATCGCGCGTGAACCCTACAAAACCAAACTGGAAGTCGACATCCGCGTCAGCCCGATCGCGAAGGTCGTCGAGAGCGCGCTCGCGCTCGCCAATCTGCAAGATCTCACGATCGAAGATCCGCCGCTCGAGCAAATCGTGCAGGCGATCTACGCGGGCACGAGCCTCCGCCCCGAACCCGAAAGGGAAGCGTCATGAAGCTCAGAAAATATTTGGCCGCGGCCTCGATCGCGGCCGCCGAAGCAAACGCGGCACGCGCGGCGCTGATCGGGCAACTCGCGTTCTACGCACTCGTGCTCGTGCTCTACGCACGCATCTGGCAATTGATCGCGCAAAAGGGCGCGCTCGCCGCCATCGGACGCGGCGATTTGCTCTGGTATTTGGCGATCACCGAGTGGATCGCGCTCAGCGTGCCGCCACTACATCTCGAAATCGAACGCGACGTGCGCTCGGGCAACGTCGCTTACGCGTTACCGCGACCGGTCTCGTATTTGTGGCTGCGCTTTTGCGAAGGCCTCGGCGCGATGTTCTTGCGCATGCTCTTGCTGGGCATGTTCGGTTTCGGTTTGTGCGCGATCCTCGCGCGCAGCGCGGCCGGCCCGAACGCGAGCATGTGGCCGAGCGGCGGACCACTCGCTCTGCTCTGCGGCACGCTCACCGCGGTCGTGGCCGCGGCGTTGAACCTGGTCTTTCGCACGCTGATCGGACTTTCCGCCTTCTTCGTGCAAGACACGAGCCCAGTTTATTGGGTTTGGCAAAAGCTGAGCTTCGCCTTCGGCGGCCTCTTGTTCCCGCTCGACATGTACCCCGACTCACTGCAGAGCATCGCCGCCGCGACGCCCTTCCCGTCCCTGCTCTACGCGCCAGGCCGAATCGCGATCGGCGCCGAGCCGGCCTTCGCCTGGCGCGCGATCGCGACGCTCGCAGTCTGGTCCATCATGAGCGTCCTCTGCGTTCACTTGGCGTTTCGACGTGCGCAAAGAGCGCTCGAGATCAACGGAGGCTGAGTCATGGCAAGCTTGAAATTTTTGGGGGTGCTCCTGGGCACGAATTTGCGCGCGTCTCTGGCGCTGCGCGGCGCATTCCTCTTGCAAGCCGCGTTCATGGCTTTGAACAACTTGCTCTATCTAGCGGTTTGGCTGGTATTTTTCCGGCGTTTTCACGATATCGGCGGCTTCGGTGCGCGCGACATGGAGCTTTGTTACGGCATCGTCGCGTGCGGTTTCGGGCTCGCCGTAGCGCTCGCCGGCGGACTGCGCGAAGTCTCGAAGCTGATCGTCGAAGGTTCGCTCGACAGCTACCTCACTCAACCAAAGCCCGTGCTGCTCTCGGTGCTCTGTTCGCGCACACTCGCCTCGGGTTGGGGCGATCTCGCGTCCGGACTCGCGCTGATCGCGCTGTCCGGCCAAGTGACGGCGCTGCATTTGCCGTTTTTGCTGATCGCGATCGCGATCAGCGCGGTCGTGTTCGTCGCGAGCGGCGTGCTCTTTCACTCGGCGGCTTTCTGGCTCGGCAAAGTCGATTCACTGGCGCGCATGCTGTGGGATTTCGTGATCACCTTCAGCATCTATCCCGAACCGATCTTCGGCGGCCGCGTGCGCCTACTCTTGTACACGCTGATCCCGGCGGCGTTCGCGGGCTCTTTGCCAGCTCGACTCGCGCGCGAACCGAGCGCGTCCCACTTTGCCGCGGCGTTCGGCGGCGCGCTCGCAGTGTCTTCGGCCGCGCTGCTCGTGTTCGAGCGCGGACTACGTCGCTATGAATCCGGCAGCCAGATCGGTGCGCGCTGATGGCAACGCGGAACATCGTTCGTTTCGAAGAGCGGCACATCCAAGCCGCGCTCGCGCTCTACCGCAGCGGATACGGCGTGGGCCTGAGCAGCGGCGATTCCGCTCGAGAAATTGCGCGATTTCTCGAGCGGAACCCGGGCGCGAGCGCGGTCGTCGAAACACCGGCCGAGGCCCTCGTCGGCGCGATCCTGTGCGGCCACGACGGCCGGCGCGGCTTCCTCTATCACCTCGCGGTGCATCCCGACGAGCGCGGCCAAGGCCTCGGCCGAGCGCTGGTCGAGTATTCACTCGACGCGCTGCGCGCGGCCGGCATTCCGCGCGTGAGCATTCACGTCTTTGCGCACAACGTCGCGGGCGCGAGCTTCTGGGCGAAGCTCGGCTGGCGAGTGCGCGCGGACCTCGCCGTCCAACAATTCGAGCTCAGCGGCTGACTGCGGCTCAGCCCGCGCTTTCGACCCAGCCGAGCGCGAGCGGACGCGGAAGACGGCGCACGCGCACGAACGGCGACGGATTCAGCGGCCCGACCTGGACGTTCGAGCACGCTGGCGCGGCGGTCGCGAAGCGTTTGGCGAAATCTGCCAGCAGCTCGAAGGTTTCGTCGCCCGGATACACGCTGAAGTGATCGTAATCCTCGTAGCTGCCGCCTTGCGCGTCGGCGCCCGCGAGCATCCAGAACATGGCCGAGCTTCCGCCGCGCTCGAGCACGAGCTCGTTCCAACGTTTATAGAGCGAAAGACGGCGCTCGAGTCCGCTCGTGATCGCGCCGGCATCATTGCGCGCGACTTTCACGCCATATTCTTCGAGCACCTCGGGTTTGCCCAATTCGCGCGCCACGCGCTCGTGCTCGCCGATCCAGCGATCGGCCCAGCTCGCGCCCGTGCCCCAAGCCTCTGGGTACATGTGGAAGGTGCCATAGTCGATCGCCGGGAGCCCAGTGAGCGAGCGATGATCGACGCCGTCGTTCGCGCGGTACGTCCAGTGTTCGCCGCCGCTGTCGAGAAAGCCTTCATCGCCGACCGCGACCAAATGATTGGCGTCAATCGATTTGATGTACTCCGACATTTCGCTTGCCCAGGACGTGAGCACGTTCGCCGGCACACCCGGACCGCTACGCGGCTCGTTGCCGAGCTCCCAAGCGAAGATCGTCGGGTCATCACGATAAACGCGATGCGTGATCGTGTTCACGCGCGACACCAGGTGCGAAACCCAATCCTTGTATGCCTGCTTCAGCGGAGCTTCGACATAAAAGTCGCGATGGACGGTCAGGCCGTACCAGGCAAGGTACTGGTCGATGCCGCCAAATTCCTTCCAATTGTTGGTCAGCACGAGCACGATTTTCAGCCCAGATTGGCCTGCCCTCGCCAGCACGTAGTCCAAGCTTTCGAGGCCGTGCGCGCCGTCGTTGTAGATCGCGTGTTTGGCTTGCGGGTCCCAAGCTTGGAAATAGAAGCCGTCTTTGCTGCCATCGCCGTCGATGCTCTTCACGCTGCCGTCGAGCGAACCGCGATCGATGAAACCCCAAATCCGCAGCACCTTGACGCCCATGCGTTGGGCGGCGGCGAGCACGTCGTCCACCATCGGCTTCGGCTTGTACGTGAGATAGTAGTTGTTCGCGCCGACGAAGCAGAGCGGCGCGCCGTCGACCTCGAAGTTTGCGACGGGATTCGCGGCTAAATCGAACGCCGAATTCGCGGCGCGACGCGGTGCTTTCAGGCAACCGATGCACAGGCTGCAGCAAACTACCGCCGTCGCGAGCGGACGCGCGGACTCTATGGGCCGCACACGCCGCCGCTGCAGCTGAGCCCGGAGTCGCAAGGTATGCCGCAGCCGCCGCAGTTCGCCGGATCCATCGATGTGTCGACGCAAGCGCCGCCGCAAAGCGTCGTGCCGCCGCCGCAGTTCGTCGCGCAGGCGGAGTTCGAGCAAACTTGGCCGCTCGGGCAGATGATGCCGCACATGCCGCAGTTACTCGAGTCGATCGTGGTGTCCACGCAGGCGGTGCCGCACTTCGTGGTGCCGCCGGCGCACTGAATGTCGCAGTTGCTCGCCGAGCACACTTGGCCGCTCGGGCAGGCCATGCCGCAGCCGCCGCAGTTCGACGGATCGTTCACCGTGTTGACGCAGGCGGTGCCGCACTTCGTGGTGCCACCGGCGCAAACCAAACCGCACATACCGCCCGAGCAAACCTGACCGCTCGGGCAAGCCACGCCGCAGGCGCCGCAGTTCGCGTTATCCGTGCTCACGGTCACGCAGGCGCTGCCGCACTTCGTGGTACCACCGGCGCAAACCAAGCTGCACTGTCCGCCCGAGCAGACTTGGCCCGTCGGGCAGGCCATGGTGCAACCGCCGCAGTTCGCGGAGTCGTTCGTGACGTTGACGCAGGCCGTGCCGCACAGCGTGGTGCCGCCCGCGCAGCTCACGCCGCACTTGCTGGCCGAGCAAACCTGTCCGCTCGGACAAGCCATGGTGCAGCCACCGCAGTTCGCGGCGTCGGTCGTCGTGTTCACGCAGGCCGTGCCGCACAGCGTGGTGCCGCCCGCGCAGCTCACGCCGCATTTGCTGCTCGAGCAAACTTGGCCGCTCGGGCATGCGGTCGTGCACGCGCCGCAATGCGCGGGATCATTCGATAGCGTGACGCAAGAGTTGTCACACTTCGTGGTGCCGCCGGCGCAAACCAAACCGCATTTTCCGCTCGAGCAAACCTGACCGCTCGGACACGCGTTGCTGCAAGTGCCGCAATTCGCGGCATCCGAAGTGGTGTTTACGCAAGCCGTGCCGCAGAGCGTGGTGCCGCCCGCGCAGCTCACACCGCAGTTGCCGGCGGAGCAAACCTGACCGCTCGCGCAAGCGTTGGCGCACATGCCGCAGTTGGCCGGATCGCTATTGGTGATGACGCAAGCGTTGCCGCATTTGGTACTGCCTCCAGCGCAAACCAAGCCGCATTTGCTGCCGGAGCAAACCTGGTTGTTCGTACACGCATTGCCGCAGGTGCCGCAATTCGCTGCGTCCGTGGTGGTGTTCACGCAGGCAGTGCCGCACAGCGTGGTGCCGCCCGCGCAGCTCACGCCGCACTTGCCACCGGAGCACACTTGCCCGCTCGGGCAAGCAACGTCGCACATGCCGCAGTTGGCGGGATCGGTTTGGACGTTCGTGCACGCTGAATCGCACTTGGTGGTGCCACCGACGCAGAGCAAGCCGCATTTGCCCGCGGAACAGACCTGCCCGTCCGGGCAAGTGTTGTCACAAGCTCCGCAGTTGCTCGAGTCGGTCTGGATGTTGACGCAGGCCGAACTGCATAGCGTCGTGCCGCCCGCGCACTGCGTGCCGCATTTGCCTGCCGAACACACCTGCCCGCTCGGGCAAGCGTTGCCGCACATGCCGCAGTTGGCTGGATCGGTGCTCACGATCACGCAAGCATCGCCGCATTTCGTCGTGCCACCGGTGCAGACCAAATCGCACTTGCTGTCGGTGCACGATTGGCCGTCCGGGCACTTCATGGCGCAGCCGCCACAGTTTTGCGCGTCCGACGTTTCGTCGACACAGCGATCGCCGCACAGCGTGGTACCGCCCGAACAAACCAAGCCGCAGCTGCCGACCGAGCAGAGCTCTCCGCTCGGGCAAGCAGTGCCGCACGCGCCGCAATTGGTGGGATCGTTTTTGGTGTTGACGCAGTCGCTACCGCAGAGCGTCGTGCCACCGGCGCAGACGATCGAGCACTCGCCCTTCGCGCAGCTTTGACCCGCGGCGCAGGCTTTGCCGCAGGCGCCGCAGTTCGAGCTGTCGTTTTGCACGTCGACGCAGCCGCCGAGCGAAGTGCAGAACTCGAAGCCGCTCGAGCAAGTCATCGGGCCAGTTTCTTGGCCTCCCGTGTCGGGCATCGAGCCATCCGGCAGCGAGCTGTCTGGGCCGTTCGCCTGCGGCGAGACGTGAAAATCGCCGAGCACGGTCGTGCATCCGCCGGGCGCGCCGAACAGGAGCATCCCCAAACCAACGAGCGTGATTGCGCCGAGGCGCGACAGCAGCGTCGGCTTGCGTGCGGGCTTCGAAGCGCGAACCATCAGAAGCTCCCCACTGCACCGACGCTCGTGCCGCCGAAATAAGGATGAACCTGAAAGCCAGTCGCGGGTGGTGGTGGCGCTTCGCCGCTCGGTCGATTCAAGAGCAAGAGCGCGACGCCGGTCGCTGCGATCGGAATGCCGATCGCGAAGCCAATGTCCGAGACCGTCGCGAGCGTGTGATACGAATCCAAGTTGTCGCTTTGGTCATTGGGGCACGCCCCGCCGGGGCACGCTTTCGACAGCTGCGAGTGTTTGCTCATCGCCAAAATGCCGCTGATGCCGCCAGCCAAAATGCCGGCGCCGCCAACGCCGATCGCGACGTACGCGAGCGTGGGTTTGCGCTTCGGCGGAGCTTCGCTCGGAGCCGGCGCGCTGGTGTCGAGCAACGTGCTGGCTTGGGCTTGCTGATCAGGATCGGGCTGGAGCGTGAAATCGGCGCTGGTGTTCGAACCTTCGGCGAGCTGTAGCGTTTTCTTTTGGGGTAGATAGCCCTGCGCGACGACGCGCACCAAGCGTTCGCCGGGGTTCATCGCGCGACGCACGCCGATCGCAGCCGGTGGAACTGGCGCGCCGTCGACCGTGACGTGCGCATCGTTCGTGCCGGCCACGTTGATCGTGACCCAAGCCAAGCGCGGCTTCAGTGCGGCGAGCTCGGTGTTCGCGTCGTTGAACGCTTTTTGCCACGACTTCGGCGCCTTCGGATCGACACCCTCACGGATGATTTGCTCGTATCGCTCTTGCGCTTCGACCAGCTTGCCGACTCCAACCAAGGAGCGCGCCCAGTCGATCATCAACGTCGGCGCGTGCACCAAGGCGTCCGCGCGGCTGAAGCGATCGATCGCGGTCGCGTAGTCTTTGGCTTGCAGCGCTTGATAGCCTTCACCAGCCAAGGAACGCGCCGTCGCGCGATCGGCGGCCGTCGGATCGGCGAGCGCGGAACCCGCGCTGAGCAGAACGAAAGCAAGCCCAGACCAAAAGCCAATTGTCCGTCTCATAAAAGCAATTCGAGCTCAGATGCCGTAGTCGCGCGTCGCCTCGGCGGGGCGTGCAGGTGCGCCTGCAGCCGAGCCCGAAGTGCGCTTCTTCTTTTTGTCGTCGTCTTCTTTTTCTTTGGCGCCGTCTTCTTCTTTAGGCAACGCCGAAGGCTCGAAAATAATCGGCGGAGGCTCGTTCGACGTCGCGGGAGCGGCGGGTGTGACCGAAATGGATGAGGTCGGCGCGGGCAACGCGGAGGCGGCTGGGGCGTTCGTGCCACTCGCACGCTCGGGTGCGCTGCGCAGACTCGCGATCACGAGAAAGCCGAGCACCGCGAGCAAAGCACCGCCGACCGACAAAACGATCACGCGTTGCTTCCTCGGCAGCGACGCGAGTTCGGGCAGCACCGAGCGGCGCGTGCGCGAAACGGGGTTGCCCGTGCCGAGCTCGACTTGGCTGAAGTCGTTCAAGATCGGGGGCGCGCTGAAGCGCGAGCTCTGGTCGGCGGGCGCCGGATTCAAGCTCGGGCTCGAATAGCGGATCGATTGCGGGCCGGTGCCGTCCGCGTCCGAGAGCGTGGCCATGCGCGGCCGCGGTTGAATGCTCGGCACCTGCAAGCGCTTGGCGACGACGATCGCATCCGCGAACGCGTCGGCCAGCTCTTTCGCGGATTGAAAGCGCTCTTCGCGCTCGCGCGCGACCGCTTTGCTCCACCAAGCATCGAGCGACGCGGGCAAGCGCGGATTGCGCTCGGTGATTTTCGGGATCGGATCGTAGATGATCATGCCCATCAATTCGCCGAGCGCTTCGCTCTCGAACGGCGGGCGGCCAGTGAGGCACTGAAATACGATCACGCCGAGCGCCCACAAATCCGAGCGCCAATCGATCTGCTTACCGCGCGCTTGCTCCGGGCTCATGTAGTACGGCGTACCCATGAACGAACCGGTCTTCGTGGTTTTGCCGGCGAGCGAGTACTGCTCGTGCTTGGCGATGCCGAAGTCGAGCACTTTGGCGACCTCGGCGTCGTCACCCGGCACGAGGAAAATGTTCTCGGGCTTCAAATCGCGGTGCACGATGCCGTTCGCGTGCGCCCGCACCAGCGCGCGCGCGACCTGCGCGATGACTTGATACGTCTGATCCAAATCCAGCGGGCCGTTCCGATCGAGCCGCGCGCCGAGATCTTCGCCCTCGAGGAACTCCATCACGATGTACGGAATGCCGTCGAAGATGCCGTGATCGAAAATATCGACCACGTTCACGCCGCGAATTTGCGCCGCCGCTTTCGCTTCACGCTCGAAGCGCACACGCACTTCTTCGTTCGCCGCCTTCTCGGGATCGACGAGCTTGATCGCGCATTGGCTATCTAGAGATTGGTCGTGCGCAAGCCACACCGAACCCATGCCGCCCGCGCCGAGCTTGCGCAGGAGACGATAGCGGTTGGCAATGATGCTGCCGGCTGCGGCTGCTTCCACGACTTCAATCCCAAAGGGTTAAGGGTACGAGCCTTACGATTCGAACGCGAGCTCTCGCGGAACTTTCCCGCGCGCCCACCAAACCAGTGACGAAATATGCGACAAAGAGCGTGTGTTGACTACCTTAGCGAGGTCCAAAAATCAAGGCTCGCTGGCCGATTTGACTTGCCAGATTCGCCGATCCGCCGCAGCGCAAACTCGAGACGCTTCAGCTGAATCATGAGTTCGAGATCGACGCGCGCGCGAAAGTGGTGCCCGCACGCGCAAGTTTCGGAGCTCTTTTTCGAGCGCGGTCCCGTGAAAAAGCAGCTTTTGAGAGCGCATGTTCCGTCGACAGCGCAAGAAGTTGCCGCGCGCAAGGTGCGAGCGCCAGCGCATGTCTGCTTGTTTCAACAGCCGATGAACGAGGCGTTGAGCAAATGACTATGAGGCTGGAATCGATGCCAGCGCACGCGACGTAGTTAGATTTTCGGCGCGCTGCGTTGCGAGCGGCGCAAAGCGCGGGGGAGCGCTTTGATGCTCAGCGCAGGGCCTGCGGCACGCGCGCGATCGCGCTGTGTACGGCGGCGCGGAGCGCGTCGATTTGCGCCGCGTCGACCTGGGCTTTCGCTTCTTCGGCAGTCGCGCGGCCATGAATCACGGCGTGAAGCGTCGCGCCCCGGTCGCGGAGCAGCGCGACCGAAACGACGCACGTCGCGCGCACCGAGTCGGACGCAACGACGCTATCCAAACGCGTGAGTGTCGCCGAGAGCACGAAGTGCTCGCGCGTTTTTACTTGCGCGAAGTCGGCGACTGCGAGCTCATCGCGCAGGAGCGCGCGAAGTTCGGCGCGCATGTCCGGCACCAGTTTGCCGACACCGACGTCGCCCAGCAAAACGGGAACCTCGAGCGCAGGCGCCGTGGATGGCAAGAGCACGAGGCACAGCGCGAGCCCTGCGGTCGTGCAGGCATTTCGAAACGGTGTTCGCGTAGCTGCGTTCATGATTTCGGTCCGGGTGGCGGTGCTCGCAAATGAGCCCACGAATCGTGACCCACAAGGGGCTATCAGAAGCGGCAAATCACGGCCAAATTTGCGAACAAGGGCACACGACAGCCGCCCGCGCGCCGACTTCGATAATCAGCCCGGCAAGTTTTCGGCAGCGCTGGCGGTGCGCGCGAGCGCGCCTTCCACGAATCGATCAGCGCGGCACTTCGACGGAGCAGCTTTGCACTGTCGTGGTGCTGGTGTTGTTGTCGGGACGACACTCGACGGTGGTCGCCGCGCCGGTCGCGTCCTGATTCACGATCAGCGTCACCTGTTGGCCGATGACGCCTTGATCGATCGCGCAGAACACGAGGCTGCAACCGCCGGTCGGCACCGGGCCTGCCGTGTAAGACGTGCACAGCTGCTTGTTGTCCTTCGGATCGCCGAGGAAGAATGTCGCGGGCAGCGCGGCCCCGACCGCGCGCTTGCCGCGATTGCACACCGTGGCTTGCAGGTACACCTTGCCCGAATCGCCGCCGGTCACGCACGGCTCTTCGTCCGTGAAGCGCCCGGTGATGTCTGGCAGGTCCTGGAACCCGACGGTTCCTTGCTGATTTTGCCGGAAATTGTTCATCCCAGGCTGCTTCCAATTTTGGAGCCACTCGTGCGTCGGCGGAATCGTGCCGTCGTCGTTCACGTTGGTGATCGAGTAAGCGTGCTGGTTCCAAATCGAGCGCGACGAAGTCCAGCGATCGAGTCGATCGCGCAAGACGCGAATGCCCGGCCGACCCACGGCGAGGTTCGGGTTCGTGGCGCGGCAAACCTTGTCACCGCCGTTCAAGGACGCTGCGCAGGTCAAGCCGCACTCTTCTAGCGCCTTCCCCGCACAGCAATCGTTGTCACTGGCGCAGCGGCAGAAACCGCTCGTGCAGGAGCTGCCGGGCAAGCAACCCGAGTCGTCGTCGCAGCGCACGCCCGGATCCAACGGATCGACATACGGCGTGCCGGCCGTCGAGTTGATCGGACAGCGTGGGCTCTGCACGTTCGAGTTGACGACCAGCTCGGTGTTTTGATCCTTGTCGACGTCGGCCACGACCGGGCTTTCATACCAAGTGCCCGAGGTGCGATAGCTCGAGAACAAGACGTCCCCGGTTTTGCCGTTGTAAACCCGCAAAAAGCACTCGTCCGCGTAGATCGCTTCGGCTTGGCCGTCTCCATCGAAGTCGAAAATCGAGGCACCCGTTTGGCGCGAAGAAGCATCTTGCGATGGCTTCGACCAGCGCACGTAGTTCGACTCGCAGCCCGCGCCGCCGCCTTTGCAGTCGAAGTCGAAGATGCGAAAGCGCGTCGCGCCAGCAACCCCAATTTCAGGAAAACCATCGCCGTCGAAGTCACCGATCGTGGGCGGCCCGCCGCTCTCGGTCGTGGCGGTCGTGCCCGGATCGACGTTGGTCTGCACGCTGAGCACGTTTTGGCCGCTGAGCGTGTAGACGTTGACTTGGCCGCCGTTCGCTTCCGCGTTGACGGCCACGATTTCGGCAATGCCGTCGAGGTGCTTGGGATCGAAATCGGCCGCGGTCGCGCCGGGCGTGCCGAAATCGGCGATCGCGAAATGCGAGGCTTGCGTACCGAACCAATTGCCGTTTTGGCTCGTGTATTCGACCTTCCACCCGCTCCCGGTCCACTCCCAATAGTTGATGCCGTTGAAGCCGAAGTGGCTCACGATCTCGACTTTGCCGTCGCCATCGACGTCTCCGAGGATCGGAATGTAGCCGTTGAAGGGCAAGGTCGGCGTCGAAGCGATGTCGCCCGAGAGCCGCTGGCCAGTGCGACCATCGTAGACCGATTCGCGCAAAATGACTTCGGGGTAGCCGTCGTCGTTCAAGTCGTGAATCGAAGGTCCGTCCCAGGCTTGCGCGGACGAGATGTCCATCGCATCGGTCGAGTTCGACCACATCAACTTGAACGTGTTGTCTTCCCACTTGTACGCGACCAAGCCCTTGTCGTTGCGACGCGCGACGATGTCGATATCGCCGTCACCGTCCAGATCGCCGAGCGCGGGCGCAGCCGAAGCGCGGAGCGGATTCGCTGGATCGTCGATGGTCAGCAAGAGCTCGCAAGTCTGCCCGCTCAAAATGCGGAGCACGCCGTATTTTCCGGGCGCGGTCGCCGGGTTCACCGTGCCGTCCGTGCCGTTGTAGGTGATGACCACGATCTCCGCTGACGCACCCGAGTCGACGCCGGTGTCCGCGACGAGCGGCGTCACGAGCACGTTCGGAGAATCGGGATCAGGATCGGTCGGCTTCGGTCCGGTCCACTCGCATTGGAGAGCCGGCGCGAAGACGCCGGGCTTGAGGTTGGACAAGCACGGGATGCCTGGCGGCACCGCGCTCGGAATGCAGACCGGCATCGCCATTTGATCTTGGCGACAGGTTTGATCGCAGCAGTAAGTATCGTTCTGACAATCGCTTTGCGTCGTGCAAGTGCCTTCGACCTTGCCGCACTTGTTGTTGATCGTGCAGATGTACTCACTCGGATCTTTGCAGCCCTGAATCAGTGGGCAGCAGTCGGAATTTTGCATGCAGTCGACGAGCGTCTCTTGGGGCACGCTCGCGTCGGGCAGCGGCGGCGCAGCGTCGCCATTCATCGGCCCGCCGTCGAGTAACGAGAGCGTACCCGCCGTGCCGAGCAGGCTGCCGGCGGCGCCGTTGCCGCCAACGCTCGACGCACCTCCAGAATTTGCGTGGCTACCGCCAGCGCTGCCACTGCCCGCGGAGCACGACGCAACCACCCCAATCACCAACCCGGAAAGCCCGAGAGCGCGCAAATTCGGCGACTTCATCGGCTCAATTTACGGGAAACCAGCTTGCGCTTTCTCCTCAATCGGATGGCCGTTCACCCGAGTCGTCGTACGCTGCTTGCGCAGCTCGGAGATCGAAGTCGCCGCGCACCGACATGTGGGGAGATAGATGCTACGGTCGAGCAACGTGAGAACGAGAGAGCGTGGGGGATTCGGCAAGCGCGTTCGGGGAGCGGTCATCGCCCTATGCATCGTGCCGGTGCTCAGCGCCTGCGCGCCCGTGTATGGCGGTGCAGCGTTGGTCGCGGTGGTCGGAATCGGTGTGCTCAGCTCCCATTGCTACGACTATCTCGACGTGAGCGTCTTCGACGAGCACGGGCTGAAGACCTGCGCTGCGACCGTCACCGCGCGGAACGGCGGTGACGAGTTCGAGCTCAAATCCTGCTACTACGCGCCGCTCACGGACGGCCATTGGACGATCCGCGCCGTACTGCCGGGATACCCGGCGGCCGCCGCCACGGTCGACGTCGATCACGCGAGCGACTGCACTAGATACACGCAAAGCATGGAGCTGACGTTGAACAGCGGATCTCGCGCGCAGCCGGCACCCGTACTTTCGCCGTTGCCACCGCCGCCGCCAGCTCCGGCAGCACCGAGTGCGAGCACCCCCGTTCCGCCTTCAG
>DATATR010000196.1:0-6473 GCA_036268695.1 Polyangiaceae bacterium
TTGATGGTCACGCGGCGGCGCAAATTGCGGCAAAGCCTTCGGCGTCGGAGTTCGATTTCGAAGCCGAGAGTGGGCCGTGTTAGCGTGGGCCACCGTGACAACCCTCAAGTGCCCGCACGACTCAGCGCCGCTCGCGACCGAGAAATACGAAGCCAACATCGAAGTCGACGTTTGCCGTCAGTGCCAGGGCATGTGGCTCGATAAGGGCGAGCTCGAAGCCATCGAAGAAGCCTCCGAACACGACTACCGAAAGCAACTCGACACGATCCGCGACCAAGCCGAAGATAGCTTCCACGTCGCCGAGCAACTCGCAGACTCTCCGATCCATTGCCCCAAGTGCCACGCGGAAATGGACAAGCGCGAGTACGCTTACTGTTCGCGCATTGTGATCGACACCTGTCCCGAAGGTTGCGGAGTGTGGCTGGACGCAGGCGAGATTCAGGGTCTCGAGATTTTTTTCGAACAGAGCCAGCGCGCGGCTGCGGACGTGATTCCGCTGCGTTGGCGGCTTTGGGCGTCTTTGCAGGATCTCTTCAGTGAGCGAAAAACGCGGCCGCATTGAGCCGGTTTGCCCCAGAACTCGCATCTACCAACGATGACCACTTGCGTTGATCGGGAGATCTTCGGTTCCCACTGAGTGAGGACCGAAAATCTCTCGATCATTGGCCGTTGTTTGTCAGTCGGTGCTTTTCTGTTCACAATCAACCCAAGCGAGCTTGGGTTCGCAATTCTGCGCGCGCTACGCTTTCCGGCCTGAGCCGTAGTCACTCGGGCGACCAAGGATCAGCAGGTAATCCCATGTTCCTTTCGAATATTTTTCGGGCAGCTGGGTTCGCGAGCCTCGTCGCGCTTGGCGCTTGCTCGTCGAGCAAGGATTCGGGCAGTTCGAGCAGCGCCGCGATCACCGCGGGCATCGTGCGCGACGGCATGACCACGACCGCCGCGCTGAATCAAGTCGTGGGCACGCTGCCGGTAGAGTGGGGCTGGGCTGGCGGTCAATTCCAAACGCCGATGGATCAAGCAGTGCTGCCCGCGAGCACGCCGTACACGTTCACGTGGACGGCCGACACCACCCTGATGCCCGGCCCGAACGACGTACTCGATCCGAACGAGCAGCAAGGCCAAGTCTTCATGCTCGTTTTCGACACGCCGGCCACGGCGGCAACGTCGAAGCATCTCTTGCAAGTGTTCACCAATCTCTTGGCCTACACGCCCGCGGCGGCTGATTGGCAAAAACTGGTCGGCGCAGGCGACACCATCGCGCTCGCCATCACGGCCGCCAGCTTCGAAAACGATCAGCTCCCTGCCAACGGGGACGGCGGCCCGTTCACCGGCCAGATCATTCACATCACCGTGCAGTGAACCGAGCGCAGCTGCGCTCCCCGATTTTTTAGCTGAGACGCGCCGATTGGGGCGCGTCGTCCAGCGCGGAGGCTTGGCGCTCCATGCGCGCGAGCTTTTCACTGCGCAGCGCGAGCGACGCGCGCGCGTTCGCGTTGACCCATTCGCTGACTTCGGCGGGCATCGCCGGGCGCACCAGCGCTTCCAGCTCGAGCGCGAACGCGCGTGCCGAGTCGAAACGCTGCGAGCTGTCGCGACTCAGACCGCGCAAGCTCAGCGCGTCGAGCTCGCGCGTGACTTGGGCGTTGTATTCGCTCGGGGGATGCACCGTGTCGTCCAGCACGCGGCCAAGGATGATGCCTTGAGTCTCGCCATCGAAGAGACGTTCGCCGCTCAAGAGTTCCCACAGGATCACGGCCGCGCCGTAAATGTCCGTGCGGTGATTGATCACGCCGCCCTGAATTTGCTCCGGCGCCATGTACGGGATTTTGCCTTTCAATTGGCCGTCCCGCGACACGCTCGAGCGGCCCGCGGCTTTGGCGATCCCGAAATCAATCAAGCGTGCAATGCCGTCGACGCCGACGATCACGTTCTGCGGCGAGACATCCCGGTGCACGAGACCGAGCGGCATGCCGAGCTGATCGGTAGCTTGGTGCGCCGCGTGCAAGCCATGCAAAATCGAAGCGGTGATCGCGACGGCAATTGGAATCGGGATCGGTTTCTTGGCTTCGCGCAAGGCGCGGCTGAGCACGCTCAGTGATTCGCCTTCGACGTATTCCATCACCAAACAGAGCTCGCCGCCTTCGGACAACACATCCAAAACCGTGACCACGTTCGGGTGGCGCACGCGGCTCGCGAGCCGCGCCTCGTCCAAGAACATGGCGACGAATTCCGGGTCCTTCGCCATTTGCGGGAACAGCCGCTTGATCGCGACCGTGTTCGAGAAGCCAAACGCGCCGCGCGCTTTCCCGAGGTGCACGGTCGCCATGCCACCCGAGGCAATCTCGTCGTAAATCGTGTAGCGGCCCTCGGCGAGGCGCGGCGAAGACGGCGCGCCGATCAGAGTCTCGGCCGTGCGACCCTCGCGCAAGACGGCGATGCGATCGCACAGCGCGAACACTTCATCCATGCGCTGTGAGACGTACAGGCAGGTCGTGCCGGTCGCTCTCAGCGTGCGCAGCCAAGTCAATAGTCGTTCACGTTCGCGCGGCAAAAGCGACGCGGTCGGCTCGTCTAGCACCACGATCTTCGCGTTGTGCGCGAGGCCGCGCAAAATCTCGACGATTTGCTGCAACCCCGAGCTCAGCGAGCCAACCGGCATCGCCGGGTCGAGCACGTCCGCCAAGCCGAAGCGTTCGAGCAACTTTCGCGCTTCACTCTCGAGCCGCGCTTCGTCCACCAAGCCGAAGCGACGCGGTTCACGGCCGAGCATCACGTTCTGTGCGACCGACAGCTCGGGCACGAGCATCAAGCGCTGATGCACGACCGCGATGCCGACGCGCTGTGAGTCGTGCGGGCTCGAAAGCGTGACCCGCTTTCCGTCGAGCCGAATCTCTCCGCTGTACGATCCGTGGCCGTGCACGCCGGCGAGGATTTTCACGAGCGTCGATTTGCCGGAACCATTTTCACCACTCAGCCCGACGATCTCACCCGAGTCCGCGCTGAAGCTCACGTCCTTGAGCACTTCCACGCGGCCGAAGTTTTTGGCCAAGCCGACCAGTTGCAGCAGCGGAGTTGCAGCGCGCGGACGAGCGCCATCCGGAATCGTGTCCCGATTGGTTTGCCCTGAATCCGCGTCTCGCCCGGCCAAGGCAGGGAGACCTCCGCTCAACATCACTAATTTGTTGCATAGCTTTACTTTGGAGCCAACTCGAAATTAGCCAGAAACATGGTCGTTTGTTGAGATTGCTTTTTGCACATCGATCCCGCCCGCGACGCGGGCCCGCCCGCGACGCGGGTTGGAATTCGAGCGGCGCGCAGTTCGGCGCCGCCACACAACTTTCTCCCGGCTGGAACGGCTCCCGGCTCTGCAACTCACGTTGTGCGCGAAGGTCAGACGCGAGACGGCGGTTCGTCGTCGCGCAAACCGAGGCTCGCGATCAGCCGCTGCAAGCTGCGGCGATTGACGCCGGCAAGCTCGGCCGCGCGCGTCACGTTGCCCGAAGTTTTTTCGAGCAAGGCTTTGACGTACAGGATTTCGAACTGTTCGGTCCAAACCAAGCGCGCGTCCTTCAGCGGCAGGTGCGAGGGCACGACTTCTTCGAGCCGCGTCGCGTGCGCCGGATCGCGGATCAAGGTTTGTGCGGGCGCGGTCGCACTCCAGCCGAGCGACACGCTGCGCTCGATGAAATTGCGTAGCTCGCGCACGTTGCCCGGCCAAGCGCGCGCGCTGAGCGACGACAAAAGTTCCTTCGGCATGCTTTCTTTGTCGCCCGCATAACGCCGAAAAAAGTGCTGCGCGAGCAGCGGAATGTCGTCGCGACGCGCGCGCAAAGGCGGAAGCAAAAGCTCCACCACTGCGATGCGGTAATATAAATCCTCCCGGAAAGTGCCGGAATTCACGTTTTCGGCCAGCGGGCGATTGGTGGCTGCGACGATGCGCACGTCCACGCGCTTGCTCGTGTTGCTGCCCACGCGCCGCACTTCGAAGCGCTCGAGCACGCGCAGGAGCTTCGGTTGCAGCGCGGGTGGCAGCTCGCCGATTTCGTCGAGGAAGAGCGTGCCGCCGTCGGCTTCTTCGAACAGGCCTCGGCGATCGGCGACCGCACCGCTGAAGGCGCCGCGCACGTGGCCGAACAGCTCGCTTTCGATGAGATTTTCCGCGATCGCGCCGCAATCGACCACGACGAACGGCTGGCTCGCGCGTGCCGATGCGTCGTGAATCGCGCGCGCGACGAGCTCTTTGCCGGCGCCCGTCTCGCCCTGAATCAAGATCGTCGTATCGGTCGGCGCGATCTTCTCCAAGATCGCATAAAGCCGCCGCATTTCCACGCTGACGCCGAGCACCTCACCGAAGCTGTGCCGCGGCGACAGCTCGACTAACGCGCGTTCATTGCTCTGCGAAACCAAGAGCACGGTCGCACCCACCCGCACCTTGGAACCCGCGCTCAGCTCGGCGTCACGCACGCGCACGCCCTCGACGAAAGTTCCATTCGTGCTTCCCGAGTCGACCAAGCGCGCGGCCGCGCCGGCCATGCGCAGCTCACAATGGAAGCGCGACACGGTGCGATCCTTGAGTGGCAGCTCGTTGCTCGGCGCGGTGCCGATGCGCATGCCCGCGGGCTCGAGCGCGCGCCGAAGCCCCGTGTCCGGCCCTTCGACGACGACCAGCTCCATGCGCGGGTATTCGAGTTTCGCCGGTTGATCCATCACCTGCGTGGTGACGTCGCTGGGCTGATCGCTCATTCGGGTTCCTTGGTCGCTCGCCGCTCTTCCTCGCGCTCCCGCGAAGAATCCATAAGCTTCTGATTTAGCATGCTGTTTCTCGTGCAAGAGGCGGGAAGTGACGGCAGCGAATCGAGAGCGCGGCCCGGCGCGCCGCGCTCGAACCGGCCCGTTCCGCGCGAGTGCGGTGCCGAACACCGCACCGGGCCTGGGAAGTAGCTGAATTTAGCGGTTTTTGCGGCGTTCCGCTGCTGGCACACGGCCTGCTTAGGGCAGTGCTCAGCGCGACGCACAGCGCGAAACCGGATGAGCCAAGCCCCGCCAACGCAAAATCACAGCAACTCGAACGTGGATCCGGACATTGCGCAGCGAATGCCCGCGCTCGAGCTAGTCCGAATCGAGAAGAACTTCGGCGGCGTGCGAGCGCTGCGC
The DNA here is from genome assembly GCA_036268695.1 of Polyangiaceae bacterium. GTDB lineage: Bacteria > Myxococcota_A > Polyangia > Polyangiales > Polyangiaceae > PMG-095. The sequence goes on from DATATR010000196.1 coordinate 5,158, forward strand.
GGCGCGAGCATGACCGTGCTGCCCGGCGAAATCATGGGCCTATGCGGCGAGAACGGCGCGGGCAAATCCACGCTGCTCAAAGTGCTCGCCGGCGTGCACGGCTTCGGCAGCTACTCCGGAGACGTGATCGTCGGCGGCGAGCTACTGAAGCTTCACCGTCCAATTGACGCGCGTCACGTCGGCATTGCCGTGGTGCATCAAGAGCTGATGCTCGTACCCGAGCTCACCGTCGCGCAAAACCTCCTGCTCGGCCGTGAACCGCGGCGCTTCGGTTTGGTCGACGAAGTGCAGCTCGAATCGAGCGCGCGCGCCGATCTCGCGCGCTTCGGTTTCGCCGAGCAGATCGACGTGACCAAGCCCGTCGGCGAGCTCGGCATCGGTCTGCAGCAAATCCTCGAAATCGTCCGGGCGCTGTCGCTCGATGCAAAGATTTTGATTTTGGATGAGCCGACCGCGGCGCTGACCGGCCAAGAAGCGCGCCTTTTGCTCGGTTGGCTGAAGCAACTGCGCGAAGCGGGCACGACTTGCATCTACGTTTCGCATCGCCTCGACGAAGTGTTCGAGCTGTGCGACCGCGTCACCGTGCTGCGCGACGGTCGCACCGCCGCGACGCTCGTCACGAGCGAAACCACGCCGTCGCGCGTCGTCGCCGAGATGGTCGGACGCAACGTGGATCTACAAACACGCGCCGCGCCGCTGACGGGCGAAGCAAAAAAACCAATCCTCACGCTGAACAACTTCAACGTGCACCGCTTGGCAGCGAAGACCGAGCACAAATCCGAAGACGGCGAAGAGCGCCGCTTCGTCGTCTCGGGCGTGTCGCTCAGTTTGCAGCCCGGCGAAATCGTCGCCGTGTGCGGCGCGATGGGCTCGGGCCGCACCGCTTTGCTTTCCGCGTTGTTCGGCTGCGCGCGCGCCGGCTCGAGCGGCGAAGTCTTGCTCGACGGCAAAGTCGCCGAGCTCGATTCTCCGATTTCGGCGATTCGCCAGGGGCTCGCGTTCGTGCCCGAAGACCGCAAAGGGCGCGGCCTCGTGCTCGGCATGAGCGTCGCGGAAAACCTCGCGCTCACCTCGCTCGCCTCGCGCGACGTGATGGGCGACGGCGCTCGCTTCGGCTTAGTCGACGACGTGGGCGAGGCGCGGCTCGCCGAGCGGCAGATTCGCTCGCTGCGCATCCGCGGCGACGCGAGCGCGGTCGTCTCCACGCTGTCCGGCGGCAATCAGCAAAAAGTCGTGCTCGGCAAATGGCTCGAGCACCCGCCAAAAGTACTCTTGATGGACGAGCCCACGCGCGGCGTCGACGTCGGCGCGCGCGA
>DATATR010000197.1:0-17820 GCA_036268695.1 Polyangiaceae bacterium
CGATCGTCACGATCCGCAAAAACTCTTCCAAGGCGCGAAGACGCTGATCGCCGTCGCGCTCGCCTACCCCGCGCGCGAACTCGTGCCGCTGCGGAGCAGCGCTGCCGGCGCGCCGCTGACCGGCGTGATCGCGCGCTACGCACGTGGGGAGGATTACCACGATGTGATGCGCAAAAAGCTACGGCGCTTGGCCGACGCGGTCGCGAATTTATTGGGGCGGCCCGTGCTGGCGCGGCACTGCGTGGACACGGCTCCGTTGCTCGAACGCGCGGCCGCCGAGCGCGCAGGCCTCGGTTTTGCCGCCAAATCGACGATGACCATCATCCCTGGCGTGGGCAGCTACGTCATGCTCGGCGAGCTCTTGGTGGACGTGGCAATCGCGGCGGACGAGCCGATCGCGCCGCGCTGCGGTTCGTGCCGGCTGTGCCTCGACGCGTGTCCGACGGGCGCGTTCGTAGATGCGCACGTGCTCGATGCGCGGCGCTGCATTTCTTACCTGACGATCGAAACTAGCGGGCCGATCCCGCGCGAGCTGCGCCCGTTGATCGGTCGACGCGTCTTTGGCTGCGACGTTTGCCAAGACGTGTGTCCGTTCAACGCGACGGCAGCGAACAAGCCGTCCGCGCCGGAGCTCGCGCCACGCCCGCATTTGGCCGCACCCGATTTGATCGAGCTACTCGAGCTCGGTTCCGCGCGCTATCGGCAGTTCGTCAAGGGCACGGCGCTCAGGCGCACGCACCGCGCGCAGCTGGCGCGCAATGCCGCGATCGCGCTCGGCAACGCCAAGGATCCACGAGCGATCGTGCCGCTTTCGCGCGCGGTCGCCGCGCATACGAGCGCGCTCGTGCGCGGACACGCCGCCTGGGCGCTCGGAGAAATCGGGCCGAGCGCACGCGAGCTCGCCGAGCAAAGCTTGATTTGCGCGCGCGACCACGACGCGGACCCTTTCGTGCGCGACGAAGCTCAATTGGCATTGACGAAAATCGGTGCCGCAGGCGCCGAACAGGGCCCAACCCCCAAATAAAATCAATCCTCGACTTGCGCTTGTCCGGCCTGCGCGGCCTTTTGCTCGCGCGTATCGCGCACGTCGAAATCGTCTTTGGTGTGCGGGAAAACCGGCGAGCGCGCGATCTGGCGCAATAGCTCGAGCGTGACCTTCGGGTGCGCGTCGGAGACGTTCTCCGCGTCCGGATCCGGCGCGCCGAGATCGTACAGCTCGGGCAGCGCGGCTTCGAGCGAAAGCACGGCTTTCCAAGGCCGCGCCGGGTCGATCACGCCGACGCGCACAAGCACATCCTTCGAGGCGGCAGTGAGCAAGAGCGGCAAGCGTCGCGCTGGACGATCGGGCAGCAAATAGCCGATCAGATCTTCGCCTTGATAACCCGCGGTCGACGGTTCCGCTTCCATGTAACGCGCGAGCGTCGGCGCGACGTCCACGAGTGAAACGCGCTGCTCGATTTTTTGCGCCGGCAAACCCGGCACGTGGAGCACGAGCGGCACGCGGATCAAATGCTCCCACAGAAAAACCGAGTGCACCCAAAAACCTTCGCGGCCGAGCGCTTCGCCGTGATCGGAGACGAACAGCACGAGTGTATCGTCGAGCATTTTTCGTCGTTCGAGTTCGGCGACTAGCCGTCCGAACTGCTCGTCGATCGCGGCTGCCACGGCGCGATAACGCCACGCGAGTTGATCGGGATCGTCGATTTTGACGCGATGCTCGTTGGCCGTCGCTTCGACGTATTTTGCGTCGAGCTCGCGCCAGTTGTGTTGATCGAAGTTGAACAGCCACAGAAAAAAAGGCTTGTTCGTGTGGCGGCGCTCGCCCAAAAATTCGACCGCGCGGTCCACGAGCGGGCGCGCGGTGCTCTGCTGCGCACCGTAACCCCACACCTGCATCTCGGCCGGGTAATCCTCGATTTCGAGCGTGCGGTCGAAATGAAATTCTGGGCGCAGCTTGCCCAAGAACTCGTGCGCCGATTTTGCGATCATCAGCACGCGGTCGTAATGCGCACGCGCCGCGACGCGAACGATGTCGTTGGGCGGCGTGGTCGAGACGTCATAGTTGCCGCCGGTGAGCGCTGGCAACGAGCGCAGCGTGTCCGAACCCGCTGCGTAGGCTGCGCGGAAATCGAGCGAGGCACTGGCGAAGCGCGCGAGGTTCGGCATCACGCTCGGATCGCGCGCGACGTCGTCGCGTAACGTATCCACGTAGTAGACGATCACGTTGTAGCCGCGACGCGGACCGCGCATGGCCTCGAGTTTTGCGTGAAATTCGGGGGATTCTTGCAGCGGCGCCAGCCACTCGGCCGCCGTTTTCGGCTCTCCGATCGGGTAACGCTCGCGCAAGCGGTCGATGCGCGACAAATAGAGCCCGCGCCAGTGCAGCGGATCTTTGAAGAATGCTTCGCCGACCTGAAAGCGACGCAACACGCGACCGACGTAGGCTTCGTCGAGCCAAACGTGGCGCAACGAGCCGTCGATCCAAACACGAATTTGGGGCACGAACACGACCAGCGCGAGCCAAGCGCCGAACACGGCCGCGATGCTCCGCACGAGCTGCTCGGCATGGACGTAGCGCTTGCTCGCAGCGTGAAGCTCGAGCGCGAACGTCGCGCCGAGGATCAAGCCAGCGCTGAGCTCGAGGATCGTGTGAATGCGCGGATAGAGCGCGACGTATTCGGTCAGATCGAGCCAAACGACGCTCGCGCCGCTCGTGGCAAACAGCGCGACGATCAGCCAAAATCGGCCCTTTTTCCGGTATTCGAGCGAAGCCAGCGCGAAAAAGACCAAAGCCGCGCCGCAGGCCGCGGCCAAACCCACGCCGGCGATGAAAACGATCGGGCCGACGGTCTTCATGCGAGTTTGCGCGATGTGTTCGCCGCTGAAAGTGAAGAGCGCGGTGCTGATGCTGGCGGCTCCGGCGACTAGGCCGTAGAACGCCGGTCGCAACCAGCGCGCGAGGCGCGGCCACGCGCGCAAAGGACGCCCGACGACGTTCCACTCGAGGCCGATCAACAAACTCGTGAGCACGCCGAGCAACGCGCCGACCGCCGCGTACAAAGCAAGCGACGCAGCCAAGTGCCGCGCGACGGAAAAATATGCCCAGCCGGTGCGCACGCAGGCATCGGCAGCCACCATGCAGCCAGCGGCGAGCACGGCGGAGCACACGAGCCTCGCGAGTAAACCAAGGAAATTCAACGAGCTGTTCGCGCGCTGGGTCAAGGCTCGAGCCGCCGGAAGACAAGCGCTCCGAGAAAGAGCGCGCTTGGACGGGCGCGCGGGAGCGAGCCGAGCATATTCAGGGGCGACTCCGTTGTCACGGCGACGGAATCGTTTTACGGCACAGGCCACGCTCGAAACATGTCCGATCCCGAACGACCGCTCGCCCGCATCTCGGCCGCGCCTACCGCGCGAAGCACGGGCATTTCGCCGAAACAATTGGCAATGCTGGTGCTGTTCGGTTCGATCACGATGCTGTTCGGCGCCAGCATCGTCGGCTACCTGATCACGCGGTCACAAAACGTCATCTGGCGGACCGCGAGCATGCCGGGGTTGCCGCTCGGCCTCCTCACCAGCACGGCGATCATCGCGGCGCTCAGCGTCACGATGCATCGAGCGCTTCGGGCGGTCCGCGAAAATCGTTTCGAACGGCTGCATGGCTCACTCACGCTGGCGTTGCTCTTGGGCGTCGCGTTCGTGCTCGGGCAAGCCTTGAATTGGCGCGCGATGTACGCGGCCACCGTCGCGACCGAAGCGCGTACGCTTTACGGCTTCACGTTCTACATGCTGACCGGCTTGCACGCGCTGCACGTGGTCGGCGGCTTCGTGCCGCTCTCGATCGTGATCGGCAAAGCCAAACGTCGCGAATACTCGAGCTCGAATCACGAGGGTGTGAAGCTGTGTGCTCAGTATTGGGATTACCTCGGCGTGGTCTGGGTCGTGCTCCTCGCGGTGCTCTACTTTGCGACTTGAGTCAGCGTTCAACGCCGGATGAAGACTTTCTTTTGGGATTTTTTTGGTCCGCGCGCGGACGGCACTGCCGAGCACTTTTTGCGGCACCTGCGCGTGTTCCTCGAACAACACGAGTGCCCGGAAATGCCGCTCGGTTTGCGCTCGGAAGGCGCCGGACATCGCGCCGTGTTTTGCACGCCGCCGCCCGAGTTCGAGCTCGCAATCGAACGGAGCTTGAAGCCGCGCCGCTCGAGCGACGAGTGAGCATTGCTTACGGCGAAAGCCGCGAGCAACGCCAATCGTCACCATTTTTCCGGTACGAAAATCGATCGTGCAAGCGGGCGTCCTGGCCGAGCCAAAATTCGATCCGCTCCGGCAGCAAGCAGTATCCACCCCAGAACGGCGGTCGCTCGACCGCGCGGCCCGCGAAGCGCGCTTCGGCTTCCGCGAGTCGCGCCTCGAGCACTTCGCGCGAAGCGATCACCTGGCTCTGCGCCGAAGCCCATGCGCCGATCTGACTCGCGCGCGCTCGGCCCGCGAAATAACGATCCGACCACGCTTTCGGTGCGCGCTCGGCGCGGCCCTCGAAGCGCACTTGGCGGTTCAGCGCCGCCCAATAAAAGACCAGCGCGGCTTGCGGATTGTGCGAAAGCTCCCTGCCCTTTTCGCTCTCGTAATTGCTGACGAAGCAAACCGCGCCGTCCGAAAGCCCCTTGTACAAAACCGTGCGCGCCGACGGCCGACCATCGAGCGTCGCGGTCGCGAGCGTCATCGCGTCCGCGCCCGGCGCTTTGGCTTGCGCTTCGTCGTACCAACTTTCGAACACGACGAGCGGATCCGAACCGAGTGTTTCTCGAGCCACGACGAGTGGCGCTACCATTTCGTACGCAAGCCGACCAGGTACGCGCTTCCGCGCGCGCTTTCGGCCGGCGCTGGCGCGGACACGAACAGGTAAGTCGCCGCGCCGATGCCCAGCGCGCCAGTCACGAGCCCGATCGTCGTCACCAGGCCGAGCGTCTTGCCGGCGTTCGCCGCATCCAGCCCCGCTTGCGTGCACTCCTTGCCCACGCACTCGGAATTCACGGTGCTCTTCTTGCCGAGTGTGAGTACGCCCGCAATCGCGCCGGTCACGAGTCCCGCAACGCCGATCCCGCCAACGACGTAAGCCGCGCTGTGATTGGTTTTTGTTTGGGGGTGCTCCTGTGCGTCGCTGCGCGTCAGAGGTTGTTCAGAGGCCGGCACGGCCTCGCCAGCCGCGACGTTGAGCGTGATCTTGTCGCCCTCGGCGAGCTGCGCGTGAAACTCGGCTGGCTTCGTGCCCGGCGCTTCGACGATCACGGTGTGATCGCCCGGGTCGACCGGCAGCGGCGTGTCGAGGCTCGCATTGCCGAGCGAAACGCCGTCGCGTCGCACGACGAGATCCGTGCGCGCGGACGACGCCAAATGAATCGAGAGTTTCGGCACGCGCGGTTCGAGCCGCGCGGCGCGCTGTTCGGCGATTCCGCGGCGATCGTCCGAGCTCGCCAAACGCTGCACGACTTCTTGAAACAAGGTCCACGAAGTCGCCAAATGCCCGAGCTTCTCTTCGCAGTCCGCGATATTGAACACGGTGCCGACCGCCGGATCGAGCCGATTGCTCTCGCGGAACTTGGCGCAAGCCGTCTGATAGTCGTTCTTTTCGGCGGCCGTGCGGCCTTGGCGAAACAAGGCTTCGGCACCTGCGGGATCGCGCGTGTCTTGCGCCGCTGCCACGCCGCTCAGGCACAAACTCGACGCGAGCACGAGACCACTCAAAAAAAATCGCGAACGCACGCGACCCGACCCTAACACGACTCGCATGCTCGCTTCCTCAATGACGGCGATCGAACGGGTTGTCCGTTTCACTTGGGTTACTTTGCAGCGGCGGCTTTTGCTGCGCGTGCGGTTTTTCGCTCGCCACGGCGTGCACCACCGCATGCGTGCCGTGCGTGCCGCTTACCGGCGTCACGGGCGGAGTCGTTTGCTCGGTCTGGTTTGCGGCGCCGCTCGTGATGACCGGTGCCACCTTGGGCAACTCGGCCGCGCTATTCGCGGCTGCTGGGTGGGGCGTGCTCGGCGGCGTGAGCGTCGCGGGCAAGGCGCTCGGCGGCGCTTCGGCCGTCTCGGTGCCGCGATGAGTTGCGAAGAGTGTCACCCCAATGGCAAGCGCACCGAGCCCGAGCAGCACGCCCGCGATCACGCCACTTTTGCGACTCTGGCGCGTGCTGTCGGCGGCGGTGCGCGTCACGGGTTGGCCGGTGCTGAGCGCTTCGCCGCGCCCGGTGATCGCCGAAGTGACTTCGAACGGCGCCACCAACGTCACGCCGTGTTGTTCATCAGGGTGCGACAAGCGCGCGGACGAAGCGGGTCCGCGCAGCGACACCGGTGTGAACGTCTCACCGAACACCGTGCTTGCGGCTTGGCGCAACGCGCCGCGCATCGTGCGTGCGTCGTCGAAGCGATCGCTGCGTTGGAACGCGAGCGCGCGATCGATCACACTGGCCAGCGCGTCCGGCACGATCGGCGCGGCCTTTCGTAGTGGCGGCGCCGGCCGCGTCGCCGAGAGCACGAGTTGCTCTTGGATCGTTTCGGCTTCGTGCACGAAGTGACCGCTGAGCAGCGTGAACGCGGTCGCGCCCACCGCCCAAATATCGGTGCGCTGATCGACTTCGTTCCAGCGACCGAGCGCTTGCTCGGGCGCCATGAACGCGGGCGTGCCGAGCACCGAGCCCGCGCGCGTGCCCGCGCCGGTTTGGCGCGATTGCTCGCGCAAACGCGCGATGCCGAAGTCCAAAACCTTGAGCCGGCCTTCGCTCGTGAGAAACAGATTCTCCGGCTTCAAATCGCGGTGAACGATGCCCTTGTGGTGCGCAGCCGCGAGCACGTCCAAGAGCTGATCGAGCAGCGGCAATACCTCGCGCGACGCGAGCCCTTCGGGCTGCAAGCCGAGCATCGCGTCGAGCGTTTGGCCGACGAGGAGCTCCATCACCAAGAAGGGCGCGCCGTCTTCGGTCACGTCGTCGTCGAGCACGGTCACGGTTCCGGGGTGACCGACCGCGTTCGCGACGTATCCCTCACGCAGGAAGCGCGAAGTGACGTCGGCGTCGAGCGCAACTTCGGGGTGAAGCATCTTGATCGCAACGCGGGACTGATTGCGATGCGTGGCCGCGTAGACGCACGCCATGCCGCCAATGCCGATCACGGCATCGAGGCGCCACTTGCCTTTCAGCACGGCGCCGATGCGCGCGTTGGCGCGCTCGGTGATGTCGTCGCGAAGGGGCATACTGGTTCAGTTCTGCTTACGCCAAAGGTTAATGAGGTTTTCCCCGCTTTTCACTACGTGCGAAGTGCGAGCTTCGATCTCTCTCACCTCGGCACACATCGGCCGAGAGGCCCGAGCCGCGATCGGCTGCGTTCGCATCGACCAACGCTGGAACGAGCCGCGATGAGCGTTTTGTTAGTTTGGGAAGAAATGCAGCCTTCTCGCGTAAGCTCGCTATCATTCGCCCCGTTTTCCTTCGGAGGGACTATTTAAATGCAAACCACTTCCATGAAACGTTCCGCGGTGTTCGTCGCGGGTGCGCTCGGTCTCGCAGGTTCGTTCTTCGCAGGCGCCGCTTACGCCGCTGCCGACGCGCGCTTGAGCGAAGCCAACGATCACGTCACTCAAGCGCTCGTGCTGCTCAAGGCTGCCGCGGATCCGGACAAGAAGCCGCCGTTCGGTGGTCATCGCGACAAAGCGGTGGCACTGCTGACGCAGGCTCAAGGGGAAATCGGCAAAGCGATCGACTTCGCGAACGCGCCGCCGAAGCCCACGAAAAAGCCCGGCAAGTAGTTTTCCCGTTCGCGGGCGGAGGTCGTGTAGATTGAGAGCATCGTGACCCGGCCCCGCTCGAAGTTTCGTTCTCGTTCCTTGGCACCCGCCTTGGGAACCGCGCTGGCGTTGCTCGGCGTCGCTTCCTTCGGCGGGTGTTTCGTTTCGTTCGACGGCTACGAGCTCGCGGATGCCGGCGGCGCGAATGGTGAAACGAGCGGAGCCGGTGGAGCGCTCGGCAGCGCGGGCAATGAGTCGACGCTCGGTGGCGGTGGCGCAATCGGCACGAGCGGCTCGTCCGCGATCGGTGGCACATCGAATGCGGGCGCTTCGAGTGGCGGCGCCGCGGGTCGTGCTGGCTCGAACAGCGGCGGCAGCAGCGGCAGCAGCGGCAATGGCAGCGCTGGGTCGAACTCGAATGGAGGCACTTCCAACGGCGGAGCCGCGGGCACGAACGCCGGTTCAGGTGGCAGCGGCGTGATCGGCGGCACCGGCGGCACGAGTAGCGCAGGTTCGAGCAGCGGTGGGACGAGCAGCGCAGGCGCCAGCGGGAGCGCGGGCACGGGCGGCAATCCGCCTTCCTGCCCAGTGCCGCTTCACGGCGCGATCTTGGTCGAAATTCCGAAGCCCGGCGGCGGCATCTTCTGCATCGACCGCACCGAGGCGACCAATCAAGACTACGCGGCGTTCCTGGCCTCGAATCCCAGCACCGCGACGCAAAGCGCGGTCTGCAGCGGCAACACCACCTTCGTACCCGCGAGCGACAGCGTCGACTGCACGCAATACGATCCGACGAACAAGCCCAAGGTGCCGGTCGCGTGCGTCGATTGGTGTGACGCCGCGGCGTATTGCGCCTGGGCCGGCAAGCGTTTGTGCGGCAAGATCGGCGGCGGCGCGAACAGCCCCGCGGCCTTCGCGGACGCAACGCAGAGCGAGTGGTACGCGGCGTGTTCTCACGGCGGCACGCTCGACTTCCCTTATGGCGATACGTACGACTCCACGGCCTGTATCGGCGCGGACGTCGGCGTGACGCGACCGACCGCCGTGCCGACGCAGAGCTGCCAAGGCGGCTACGATGGCGTCTTCGATCTGAGTGGCAACGTCTCGGAGTGGGAGAACTCGTGCGCAGCCAACACCGGAATGTCGGATGCGTGCCTCTATCGCGGCGGTGCCTACGACGACCTCGACAACGGAACCACGCCCACACTGTTCTGCAATTCCGGCAGCGCCACGACGCCGAAGTCCGCTACGCACGCTCGTTCGACGCGCGAGCCCGACATCGGGTTTCGTTGTTGCGCCGATCCGTGAGCGCGCGGGGTACTGGTTGCGGCGCGAGCCGACTCCGCTATATGAGCTGCCGATGCGAATCTTGGTCAGCGGTGGCGCGGGCTTCATCGGCAGCCACGTCGTGGAAAGCGCGGTCCTCGCGGGACACACCGTCGCTGTGCTGGACAATCTGAGCTCTGGTAAGCGCCAAAACGTGCCGCCCGGCGTGCGGTTTTACGAGCTCGATCTGCGCAGCCGGGAAGAAGTGCGAAAAACACTCGCCGAGTTCGAGCCCGAAGTGGTGAGCCATCAAGCCGCCCAAGCCAGCGTCGCGGTCAGCGTGAAAAACCCGCACTTGGACGCCGAGATCAATGTCATCGGCGGCTTGAATTTGCTCGATGCGTGCGTCGCGAGCGGCGTGCGCAAAGTCGTGTTCGCGAGCACTGGCGGCGCGATTTACGGCGAAGTACCCGAAGGCCAATTCGCGGACGAACACACGCGACCGGCGCCGATCAGCCCGTACGCGATCAGCAAACTCGCGTTCGAGCAATTGCTCGACGTGTACCGCACGCACCATGGGCTCGACAGCACGATCCTGCGCTACGCCAACGTGTACGGGCCGCGCCAAGATCCGCACGGCGAGGCCGGCGTGATCGCGATCTTCTTCGACACGGTGCTCAAAGGCGGCACGCTGCAGATCAACGCACGAAAGCGCGAAGGCGACGACGGCTGCGTGCGCGACTACGTTTTCGTGAGCGACGTCGCGCGTGCGAATTTGGCGGCGCTCGCCGGTACGTTGCCGGAGCGCGTGATGAACGTCGGGACGGGTGCAACGATCACGACGCTCGAGCTCGCGCGTGAGATCGCGCGCGTGTCCGGGCGCGAGCTCGCGCACCGCTTCGGGCCGCCGCGCGCGGGCGACATCGAGCGCTCGGTCTTGGATTCGACGCGCTTCGTGCGCGCGCTCGGCGACGCCGTGCCGCTCGCGGCGGGCTTGGGGCGCACCTTCGAATGGTATCGCTCGGTCGCGTGAATTTGCGATTTTCAGCGCTATTGTCGCTGTTTTGCGCGGCCGCGTGCGCAGCTCGGCCATTGCCCGCGCCGCAAAGCGCGATGCCGGCGCAGCCGGCAAGTGCCGCGCTGAGCCCACGCCCCCAACCCAAGAACGGCACTGAGTCGACGACCGCCGCGAGCGAGCCCGCGCTCGACGACTCGGGCGAGAGCGATGCCGAGGGCGACAGCGGCGACGAGCACGGTGAAAGCGAACCGGTTAGCGAGCCCGAGAACGGCGCGCCGCTACCGCATCCGCTCGACGCCTGGTCGGACGCGCGGATCGAACGAGCGGTGGCCGACGATTTGCCGTCGCTCGGGCCGATGTCGGTCGGCACGCCGAACGCGGGTGCGCTCGTGAACGGAGTGCAAGCGACGCCTTCGAACCTGTACACGCTAGTGAACCCGAGCGAATCCTGGGGCACGACGGAGACGATCGATTATTTGAATACCGCAATTCGAGCCGTGCACGACGAGTTTCCGGACACTCCGCCGCTCGCGCTCGGTGACATCGGCGCGCGCCACGGCGGGCCGCTCAAACCGCACATCAGTCATCAAGCCGGGCGCGATCTCGATATCAGTTTTTACTATCGCGATGGGACCAAGTGGTATGCGCGCGGCACGCGCGAAAACCTGGATTTTCCCCGGCTTTGGGCTTTCGTGCGCGCGATCATCGCCAAGACGGACATCGATTTGATTTTGCTCGACCGTGGTTTGCAAGAGCCATTGAAGGAATACGCGCTCTCGATTGGCGAAGACAAAGCCTGGCTCGATCAGATCTTTCAAGGCAAAGGCGCGACGCGCGCGATCATTCGGCACGCGCCGGGCCACGCGACGCATTTGCACTTGCGCTTTTTCAATCCGATTGCCGAAGAGACGGCGCGTCGCTGTTACCCTGCGCTCGTGCGCCACAAGATCGTGAGCACGCCCGAACAGTACGTGCTGCACAAGGCGAAGAAGAACGAGACGCTGGCGATGATCGCCAAAAAGTACGGCAGCACGGTGCGCGGCATTCGCGAAGCCAATAGTCTGCGTTCGAACTTGATTCACGACCAAGTGACGTATCGCGTGCCGATCACGGGCGGCGTGCGCATTTTGCAGCTGCCGCGCGTGCGCATTCCGGCGCGCCGTCCACCGCCGCCGCGCCACGATCCGATCGCTGCGCGCCAGAATTTGAGCTCAGCGCGCGAGCAGGAATAGTCGCCCACCCATTGTCCAGCCGAGCTCGCCATAACCGCTGAACGGCGGCTCGAGCCGAACCCTAAATCGAAACTTCGCGCGCGCCGAAAACCCGCGCGTTCGGCGCTCAGCGCTTGGCGCCTTCGAGCTTGCCTTCGAGCAACGAGTACAGGATCGCGGCCGCGGTGTGCAGCCGATTTTCAGCCTGATCGAAGATGACCGAGCGCGGGCCGTCCGCGACCTCGGCCGTCACTTCTTCGCCGCGATGGGCGGGCAAGCAGTGCATCAAAATCGCGTCCGGCTTCGCCTGCGCGAAGCTGTCCGAGCTGATTTGATACGGGCCGAGCGCTTGTTGACGCGCGGCCTTTTGCTCGTCGGCGTCGCCCATCGAAAGCCAAACATCGGCGTAGAGCGCGTCCGCCTCGCGCGCGGCTTCCGCGGGATCCTCGGTGACGACGATCTCGCCGCCGTGTTTTTTCGCGGTCTCGCGCGCTTGCGCCACGGTGGCTTCGTCGAGCTGATACCCCTTCGGCGCCGCGATCGCGAAGCTCGTGCCCATGATCGCGCAGGCTTCCATCAAGCTCACCGCGACGTTATTGCCGTCACCGATGTACGCGATCTTGCATTTGTCGAGCGGGCCGCGCTGTTCGGCGAGCGTCATCAGATCAGCCACGCTTTGACACGGATGGTGACCATCCGTCAGCGCGTTGATCACCGGGATCGAAGCCGCGGCCGCGAAGCGCGCCACGTCTTCGTCTTTGAACGTGCGGATGACGAACGCGCGCACGAAGCGGCTGAGCACACGCGCGGTGTCTTCGACCGTTTCGCCGCGTCCGATCTGCAGGTCGTTCGGGCCGAGCGCGATCGCGGCGCCGCCGAGCCGCGCGACTGCCGTCTCGAACGACACGCGCGTGCGCGTCGACGGCTTGTTGAAGTAAAGCGCCACCGATTCGTTCTGCAGCGTCGTGCGTCGCTGAAACGGTTTGGCTTTGAACTTCACCGCTCGCGCGAGCAAGTACTTGAAATCGGCACGGCTGAGATCGGAGGTTTTGAGGAGATCCTTCATTGAAGCTACCGGCGCACGCTTATAATCCGCCGCCGCCGCGCTGTCCTCCGCTTCCTGGACAAAGCCCGGGTAAATGCCCTCGTTTTTCTTTTTTGGGGTTTGCCTGGTGCGACGTCGCGCGTCGAAGTTGCAACTATGACAGGCTAACGACGAACCATGGCATCGATCGATTGCAAGTTTTTCGCCGAGACGCTGGGCATGTCGAGCAGTCTTCGCGTGATCCTGCCCGAGCCTCCACTGCGCGATCTCGAAGCGGGCAAAAGCACGCCGAGCGGCGGCTATCCCGTGCTCTACCTCTTGCACGGCCTGAGCGACGACGAAACCGCGTGGACGCGCTACACGTCGATCGAGCGCTACGTTGCTTCGCTCGGGCTCGCCGTGGTGATGCCGAACGTGCACCGCAGTTACTACACGAACATGAAGTTCGGCTATCGTTATTGGGACTTCATCAGCGAAGAACTACCGCTCAAAGCGCGTGCGCTGTTTCCGATCTCGTCCGCGCGCGCCGACAACGCCGTGGCCGGTTTATCGATGGGCGGTTACGGCGCGCTCAAGCTCGCGCTCAGCAAACCCGAATCGTACTCGGCGGTGGCCTGCTTTTCGAGCTCGTGCGACTTGAAAGGTCTGCGCGATCGGCCGGAGGAGCTTTCGCTGGTCTTCGGTGATCCGACGAACATTGCGGCTTCGGGCGGGGACTTGGCCGAGCTCGCGCGGCAGCTCGCGCGCTCCGAGCGGCCGAAACCTCGCCTGCTCCAAACCTGCGGTAGCGACGATTTTTTGCTCGCCAGTAACCAGCGTTTCCGCGACGTGATCACGCCGCTCGGCTTCGACTACAGCTACGAAGAAAGTCCGGGCGCGCACGATTGGGCCTACTGGGACGGCGCGATTCAACGCGCGCTCGCTTGGCTGGCGAACGGCTGAGCTGCCCTCCCGTATTTCGCGCGTGCTTCTCGCACGTGGCGGCGGGCGCCAGAGTGGTGCTAGCCTGCGCGCCCCATGGCGAACCCCACTGCGACCCTATCCACTTCTCTCGGCGACGTCGAAATCGAGCTCTTCAGCGACAAGATGCCGATCACGGCGCAGAACTTCATCAAGCTAGCCAAGGCCGGCTTCTACGACGGCTTGCATTTTCATCGCGTGATCAATGGCTTCATGATCCAATTCGGCTGCCCTTTCAGCCGCGATCCAAAGAGCCCGCGCGCCGGCACGGGCAACGGCCCAGACGGTACGATCAAGGACGAGCATCCGGCGGACGCCAAACTCTCGAACGAACCCGGCACGCTCTCGATGGCGAACACGGGCCGTCCGGACAGCGGCAGCTGTCAGTTTTTCATCAATACCGTGCACAACAATTACCTCGACTGGTTCACGCCGGGGCCGTCCAAGCACCCCGTGTTCGCCAAAGTGATCAAAGGAATGGACGTGGTGAAGAAAATCGAGACCACACCCACCGCAGCCGGCGATCGCCCGGTTACGCCGCTGCAAATGGTCAAAGTCACCGTCCACGAGTGAGGCGTTTCCGGCTACGGGCAAAATGCTGCTGTGCGTCGCCGCCGGATTCGAGGTGCGCGCTTTACCCACAGCTACGCGAGGCTGACTCGGTTCTGGTTCCAACCAGACGCGGGGGTCAAAAAAGATCCTGGTGAACCCTTGAGCAGAGGCCTCGAGTCTGTAAATATTTCAGCAGAATTTGAACACCGCGCCGAATCTCCCTCCCCCACAAAATGTCGCGGGGGAAATCGCTGCTGGCCACGTGCTCGGGCGATACGAGTTGCTGCTGCCGATCGCAGCCGGCGGCATGGCGATGGTTTGGGCCGCGCGCGTCAAAGGCACGCGCGGCTTCCAGAAGATCGTCGCGGTGAAGACGATGCTCTCGAAGCTGAGCGAGGACGCGCAGTTCGAGCAGATGTTCCTCGACGAAGCGTCGCTCGCTTCGCAGATCCGCCACCCGAACGTAGTGGAGATCTCCGACCTCGGCGAACAAGAGGGCGTGCTCTATCTGGCGATGGAGTGGATTGACGGCGTTCCGCTCAATCAGCTGATGAAAGTGGCGAAGCCCGCCGGAGGCGTACCGCTTCCGGTCGCCGTGCGCATCGTGATGAACGCGTGCGCTGGCCTCCACGCGGCTCACGAATTGCGGGACGGCAAAGGCCAGCTGATCGGCCTCGTGCATCGCGACGTATCGCCGCAAAATATTTTGGTCACCTACGACGGCGTGTCCAAAGTCGTGGATTTCGGCGTCGCGAAGGCCACGGCCATGGGCGGCGGCGCGACCATGGCCGGCCAGCTCAAAGGCAAAGTGAGCTACATGGCGCCGGAACAGGTGCGCGGCGAAGCGATCGACCGCCGAGTCGACATCTTCGCGCTCGGCATCGTGCTGTACGCGCTCACCACGGGCAAACACCCGTTCCGCCGCGAGAACGAAGCCGCCACCATGTACACGATCGCGTCGACCGATCCGGTCGTTGCGCCGCGCAAGTTTTTGCCGGACTACCCGGCGGGTCTCGAGGCGGTGCTGCTCAAGGCGCTCGCAAAGAACCCGGCCGAGCGTTACGGAACCGCAAGCGAGTTTCTGCGCGCGCTCGATCAGTGTCTGCCCGCGAGCGAAAAGGCGCAGACGGACGAAGATGTTGGCATCTTCATCGGCAAGCTTTTCGGCAAGAAGCGCGACGAGAGCCGCGCCGCGCTGGCCGAAGCGCTGGCGCTTGCGGACAAGCAGAGCCCGCGCGGGCCCGGCAGCGCGAGCGGCACGGGTTCCCACAACGCGCTCACCCAATCCCAAGTCAGCTCGCTGTCCACAGTCGGAGTCGCCGCGAGTCTCGCGCCGGAAGCCACGTTCACCTCCGTTGGCGCGCCGGAGCGCGCGGTTGCGGCGCGCCGCAAGCGCATGGTTTTGTTCTCCGTCGCCGGTGCGGTGCTGCTCGCTTGCGCCGTGGCGATCGCGCTGAAGAAGAGTAACAGCAACGTGAGCGAATCGAGCGCGCCCGCGGCACAACTGCCCGCGACCGCAAAGCCGACCGAATCCGCGGCACCAATCAACACCATCGATCCGAGTGCGCCGAAAGTCGATCTGCAAGCGTTGCCGGTGGAGAACACGACCGCAGCTCCGGCTGTTCCGGCCTTGCCGAGTCACGCGGCGGCGCATGCAGCGCCGCCCATCGGCGCCACGCCTCCGGCGTCTGCGAAGGCCACGCCGAAAGCGACCACGGCGCCGAAGTGGCGCCAAGATCCCGGCTTCTGATTTCGCTCAGAAGCGACCGCGCAGCGAGGCGCCCGCGAGCGCATTCGGCGCATCCGGCGTGAACATGAAGCCCGTGGTTGCCGCGTCATGTTTGCGCTGGATCAGGAGCAGCGTCACCGCGGTGCCGACGCCGACCACGCCCACGCCGAGCGCGATCTGCGCGGTCGTGTTGTAGAGCTTCAGATTGTCGACTTCGCCGCGCGCATTGCTCGGGCAGCTCTTGCGATCCGGACCGCATTTGTCTTCGAGATCGCTGAGCGTGCTTTGGCGAAGCCCGAACAAGATCCCGGAGCCGATCAAGCTCGCGACGCCCACGCCGCCGATCACGTAGGGGATGATTTTTTTATTTGGTTTGGTGCCTTGGTCGGCAGATTGCGAGCCAGCGCCAGTCGCGGCCGGCGTTTCCGGCTCGGGCTCGGCGGTGAGCTCGATGTCGACGGTTTTTTGCTCGTCTTGCGCGATCGACACGGTTTGGCTGAATGGTTCGTAGCCAGGCGCTTTCGCGTTCACCGAGTGCGGCCCGGGATCGAGCGGCACCGGCACACCCACCGAGCTGGCGCCGAGCGCGACACCATCGAGCTCGATCTCCGCCGCATCCGCGCCT
The DNA here is from genome assembly GCA_036268695.1 of Polyangiaceae bacterium. GTDB lineage: Bacteria > Myxococcota_A > Polyangia > Polyangiales > Polyangiaceae > PMG-095. The sequence continues at coordinate 16,190 of DATATR010000197.1, forward strand.
GCACCGCGCTGAATCAGGAGCTTCGGAATACTGGCGCGCAGACGAGTGACGGCGGTGTCGACCTCTTTTTTGAAATCTTCACCGACGCTGTCTGCGTCCGCGAGCGCGAGCTCGTAGCCGCCGAGCGCGGTGACCAAACGGCCGAGCTTCTCTTCGCACGAGGCGATGTGAAAACGCACCTGCGGCGTCATGCGCACTTGGCCTACGTCTCGGAATTGTTCGAGCGCTTGCGTGTAGTTTCCCGCTTGTTCGAGCTCGATCGCGCGCTGGAACAATGCGCGCGCTTTCGACAGCTCTTTCTTGTCCTGTGCTTCGGCGCTGCGCGGGTAAAACGTGGCGGCGGTGAGCGGAACAGCGAGCACCGACCAGCGCAAACAAGTAACCAAAAGAGCCCGACGAATCATGCAGCAAATGCTCCAAACCACATATCACCGACATCATACTCACGATTTGGTCGCGAGCGAGAATCTTGTCCGCGCAGAGCTTGCGGCTGATGTAGGCGTGCGTGCGTTCTATGGTCTTTTGGGTGGAGATAGGTCGCCCAGCGCCGGGTCGAGCCGCCCGACGAGCTCGCTCGGATCGATCTGGCTCGGTGCTTCGGCGCGCGGCCGCAAGTAGATCTCGGACTCGCGGTAGCGCCGCACCGCGCGCGTGACAAAAATTTTCGCTACCGCGGCTGACGGCAGCGCCAAGAGAATGCCCATGAAGCCAAAAATCTCGCCCCCGACGAACAAGGCAAGCAAAACCCAAACCTCATTGAGGCCTACGGTTTTGCCCACGATGCGCGGCGTGATCACGAAGCTCTCGAACGACTGCACGGCCGCATAAGCCGCGACGACGCCGATCAATTGGCTCGGGTTCCAACCGCCGAGCAGCGACATGCATAGGCCCGAAATCAGCGCGAACGCGCTGCCCAAATAAGGAATGAAGTTGAGTAGCCCCGCTGCCATGCCTATCGCGATCGCGAGACGCACGCCCAGCAGAGAGTACGCGGCGCCGTAGAGCAAGGCCATGATGGCCATGACGGTGAGCTGCCCGCGGATGAACTGGGAGAGCGCGTAGTCGACCTCGCGTGCGTAGCGCGTCACGCGCTCGCGATAGCGCGTCGGGATCAGATCGCGCACGCCGGTGGTGATGCGATCGAAGTCGTTCAGCAGGTAGACCGCGAGTACGGGCACGATCAACACCGCGGCGGCCGAACCAACGACGGTGAGCGTCGCGCCGAGTACGGCGCTGAGCACGCCGCCCGCGGCCGAGCTGGCCGAAGTCGCGAGGCTGCTCGCGTCCGAGCCGAAGCGCGCGATCCACTCCGTCGTCGACTGCGGCACGTGGACGCCGTGATGCTCGAGCCACGGCGTCACGTTCTCCAACGCGGACAAGCCCTTGCTCGGCAATTCCGCGACGACACTCGAAACCTCGCTCAAAATGCCGGGCAGCGCGATCGCGACGAACGAGCCGAACACGGCAACCGCTCCGCCGAGCACGATCGCGATCCCGACCGGGCGCGGGAAACGCCAAGCTTCGAAGCGATCGACGATTGGATCGAGCAAGTAGGCGATCGCGTAGGCGAGAAAAATCGGCGTCAGGATCCCGCGCAGCCAATACAAGAGTGCGGCCGCCAACACACCGCC
>DATATR010000198.1:0-18063 GCA_036268695.1 Polyangiaceae bacterium
CTTCAGCGCGGTCTCGAGCTTGTCGGCCATCTTTTGATGGGTTTTGAGCGACGGGTGCGAGTCACAGCCGAGGCCATCCGCGGCATCTTGTGTCCCGAACTCGAGCAGCGCGAGGTTCTTGTCACCCGCCGAGGCGCGCGCCGAGATCACGCCGTTGAGGTACGTTTTGGCTTGCGTGTACGAGCCGCCCCCGAGCATCGGCCCGACGGCGAGATAGATGCGCGCGTTGGCGTAGTGGCCGCGCAGCATGGTCACGAACGAGGTGTACGTCGTTTGAAAGTTCATGCCCGGATCGCCGGCTGAGAAATCGTTCGTGCCGAGATTGATCACCACGGCGTCGGGCGTGTACTTGCTGAAGTCCCAAGTATCCATGGCGTCTTTGACCGGGAGCGTCTTGCCGTAGCGCTCGGGCATGGTCGGCATCGTCGTGTCGCCGCCGCTGTTGCTCACCATGCCGATGCCCGACCAAGCCTCGGTGTAGAGGTCCGCGTTCAGCGCGCGTGCTGCAAGCGGTCCGTACGAGAGATATTGGTTCTCGGTGGACGGCATGAACATGCAGGGATTCATGCCTTCGTCGCCGTAGCCTGCGCTGATCGAATCGCCGATCAGCTCGATGCGCCGCGTCGGCACGGGGTCGCCCGCCAAGTACGCGCTCGGATCGATGTCGAAACCGCCGAACGCCATATCGCCAAAGAACGCTTCGGTGCGTTTGTAAATCAGCAGATCGTGCGGCCCGTTACTGAGTCCGCTGCCGAGCGTGTATTTGTTCGTGCCGCCGATCGAGGGCACGACCGACTGTTGCCCATCGATGATCACTTCGAACACGTCGCTTGCACCGTCGCTGAGCGTCACGCCGATCGAAGTACCGGTGAAACGAAGCGAAATCGCGCTGCCGGACCATTCGGCGACGGGTGCGTTCGGGTTCGTCATATCGAAGCGCCCAATGAAACGCGGGCCAGTCGGGCCGGGCGTCGAGCCGGCAGCACCACCGTTGTTCGTGCCGCCGCTGCTCGTCGCTCCAGCGTTGTTCGCGCCACTCGCTCCGCCGTTGTTCGCGCCGCTTGCTCCGCCGTTAGCGCTAGTCGACCCTCCGTTGTTGTTGCCCGCTCCGGAACTAGTCCCAGCGCCGTTCGAACCAGCTACCGCGTTGCTCGAGCCCGCGCTGCCCGAGGTCTTGCCGCCGCTGGCGTCACTTGAGCCTTGATCACTCGACGAGCAGCCTGCGATCGCGAGCACGCCGAGCGCAACCGCGAAGCGCAGAGTTCGACGCGCTCGAGTGAAGTCGTGAATGCGAGTGGCCATTGCTGTTTAGTTTGCCATCGTCGCCGTGCGACGGTGTGCGCGAAGCGTCGTCGTGAGTCGCTTCTGCGGCGTCGCGCGACGCAAAGGAGCACCCCCAAACCCAAAAATCTCCCTGGCTTTTCCGCTTGGGCCACGCGGCCGACACAATCGTAAAGTTCGTGCGATTTTCTCTTGTTGAGGCCTCGCATGCCTGTGCTATGAACCGCGCGCCGTCGAACGGGGCGGTAGTTAAGTTGGTTATAACGCCGGCCTGTCACGCCGGAGGCCGCGGGTTCGAGTCCCGTCCGCCCCGCTCATTCTCGATTCTTCGTTCGACGCGCGACGCGATTCGCTCACGGCACAGCGGCAGGCTCGTTTACTCGGGCACGCATTCGTGCGCTTGACTGCATAGCTCGCTCGGGTCGCAGTCCTCGGAGCTGGTGCACGACACGCAGTTGCCGAAGCCGTCGCAGAAGCGTGGCGACGAGTTCAAGCCACACGACGTGCGCAGGGGCAAGGCGCGGAAATACGAAATGCCGGTCACGTCGCAGTAGAGCGCGGCACACGGGTTCGTCGACGAGGGGATGTTGGCGGTGTCGGGCACCGACTTGATGCCGCCCGTGCCGTCGCAGACGTCGTCCAAGCAATCGGCGGGCTGGTGCGGATGTTTGGACGAGCCTTCGGGGCTCGCGACGCGTTCGCACTTTCCAGAACTGCACACGTTTTCGGCACAAATGCCGCTGAGCTGCGGGCAATCCGCGCTGACGCGGCAGGTGTTACTCGTTGCACCGCCGGTCGTGCTGGTTGCGCCCGCCGCGCTGCTCGTGCCGGCTGTGCCGCTTGCACCAGCGCCGTCGCTCGCATTGGCCGCGTCGTCATTGTCGAGCACGGCTCGTCCACCACAAGCAAACATCAACGAGCACGCGAGCGCGAGCGCAGAAGCAGCGCGCCCCGCGTGCGTGCTCGGAGCGCGTTCGAGACGCACGCGCTCCGGCGATGGCGTGCGCGCGCTCACGCTAATGGTTCGACTCCTGCGCTGCGCCTCGAGACGCTGAGCTCCGGAACGCTGCGCAAGGTCTGATAAACGACGCAATAGCGCTCGGTCAGGCTGATCAGTTTGTCGATCAGCTCGGCGCTTTCGTCCGTGTCGAGCTCGAAACTGAGCCGGATCGCCTTGAAGCCGACCGGCGCGTCCTTGGCGACGCCCAACGTGCCGCGAAAATCGAGATCGCCCTCGGCGAGCACTCTGCCGCTCCTCAGTTTGACGCCGAGCGCGGTCGCCACGGCTTTCAGTGTCACACCGGCACACGCGACCAGCGCCTCGAGCAACATATCGCCCGAGCAAAGCGACGCGCCGTCCCCGCCTGATGCTGGGTGCAGGCCGGCCTCGGCCAACGCGCGACCGGTTTTCACGGAGCAAACGATCGCTTCTTCGCCGATCGTGCCCGAAGCTTTCAGGGTCACGACCGCTGCATCCGGCTGCTCGCGATAGTGCGCTTTGAGTGGTGCTTGAAGCGCCCGCAGCTCGTCCGAGTTCATACGCGCGACGATAGCGCCGCCCTATCGTGTTCCGGAAGCAATCCTCAGTTTACGCAGAATTTCGGCGAAATTCGTGTCGGTTCGCGCTTACATCACGGCACATGCCGCTCGCGCCAACGGCGAGCGAGTCCGCAAATTTCGATCTACCGAGCAGCCGCGCGCACGACGAAAATTGCAACACGAAGCAGCGCCACGCGCCCAGACCGGCGTTGCATCATGCCATCTTGAGCGAATACCGCCGATGTGGATACTTAGGAGCATGGATTCATTTCGGCGCTGCGTGGAAGATCTGGAAACGATCGGGCGCATGTTGGATTTGCCAAACGGCAGAGACATTGCCGTCGAAATGCTGCGCGAGCTTGCGCCTTACCTCACGGAATTGAGCGCGCTCGTCCAGCGTGATCCAACGGGCGCAGTCAAGTGCGTTCTCGATCACGCAACGTGGCTCCGGGTTCAGCTGCACGGCTCCGAGTGTCGAGAGCTAAAAACCTCGCGATCTGGGCCGTCACGAAGCGTCGCGTAGCGTGTGCTATTACTGAAGCGTGGTTCGGTGGCTTTCGGGGTTGGGTTTCTGTGCCCTGTTTTTCGGTTCGGTCGGCGCATGCGGCGGCGTGGTCGAGAGTGACGGGACGAGCACGGGCGGAGCCAGCAGCAGCACGATGACGTACGCTTGCCCGATCTGCAGCAATGCCAAGCTCAGCTGCACCGTGAACGGCAATGCGGACAGCTTGGTCCGCGCCGCGACTTCGAAGACAGGCTGCGCCTTCGACTTCGGCTCGAACTCATTTTCAGTCGATTGCGACTCGCAGATGTTTTGCATCGAAGGCTTCGGCTGTTCGAAGTACACCGCGTCCGGCAACTCGATCAGCGTGAACTCGAGCTTGGGTCGCGTGAACTGCTCACCGGCGAAGTGAGCGAAGATTGCGCGCCGCTTGCCGGCGAGGCCGAACGCGGCTACGACTCGAAGACCCTCAGGCGGGTAGCTCAGCGGTAGAGCGCTGGCCTTACAAGCCGGATGTCGCAGGTTCAAGCCCTGTCCCGCCTACCCGATCTCGCAACATCGCGCATCATGCGCGAACGCCCCGCAGCTCCGCGCAATCGCGATCAAAGTGGCGCCCCGCCTACGTCGCGGGGGGTTTGACGCCAGCGGGGCACCGCGCACAGGCGTATCATACCCAAGGGTTATTAGGGAAGCGGTGCGCTCGGACGCGTGAAGAAGTCACTAAACGGCTGTCACAGCCCAGGCCGCCCGGGCCGCGCTCGGAAATATTCGCGATGCACGGCAAATTCCGCGCATTCGAGTGCGCGGTCGAAGTCAGCGAGCGCCGCGGGTAGAGTCCCGACATGGATCAGCGCGGACCGATGCCGCCCGGCTTGCGAGGCTTCGTCACCTTCATGGCAGTTGCGTTCGTGATGACCCTCGCGCTCTCGTTCTTGCAGCGCGTGCATCCGATCAGCCATCACGCCTGGATGCTCTCGTTCTACACCGCGGGCGCGTTCGCCGCGATCGCCGGAATCGCCGTGTATCGGATGCCGAGCTAGCTTCGCGCATGCCCCTGCTCAAAATATTCACCTCCGCCGAACCACTTCCGACCGCGCATCGCTCGGAGCTGCTCAAAGCCGCGTCCGCGCTGCTCGCGCGCGAGCTCGGCAAACCCGAAGCGTACGTGATGACCTGCATCGTGCCGCAAACCGCGATGACCTTCGCGGGCAGCGAAGCGCCGAGCGCCTACGCCGAGCTCAAAAACATCGGCATCTTTTCGCCAGAACTCACCGAACGCCTCAGCCGCGCACTCTGCGCCTTGCTCTCGAACGCGCTCGGCGTGCCGCAAAACCGGATCTACATCGAATTCACGGACGCCGAAGCTCACCGCTGGGGCTTCGACGGCGGCACCTTCGCCTGATTTTTTATTGATGGTCACGAAGCCGCACCGAACGCGGCCCAGCCTTCGGCGTCGAAGCGCGCGCGTTCGCTCGATCGCGTTTTACGGCGCGCAGTGCCTGCGCTCGAATCCAATTCTTAGTTGCATTTGCAACTGAGATCCCCGATCTGGATCGAGCCCGCCGAGCGGGCTCGCAAGGCGCCGACGCGACTCAGCTCAAACCGGGTTGCTCGCCCGGCGCGTCGCTCGGTGGCCCGACCCGCGGCGGCGCATTCGACGACTCGCTCTCTTCCTCGATCAGTTCGCCGTTCCGATACTCGATCAAGTGACGACGCGGCCCGAACATGTTGTCGGGTTCCGGGAAGGTCAGCGCTTCGCGCAGCACGTCGTCCATATGCTCGACCAAAACCACGCGCAGGCTCTTCAGCACACGGCGCGGGATCTCGCGTAGATCCTTGCGATTCTCTTTTGGCACCAGCACCGTCGTGATGCCGTTGCGGTGAGCCGCCAAAAGCTTCTCCTTCAAACCGCCGATTGGCATGACTCGGCCGCGCAGCGTGATCTCGCCCGTCATCGCGACTTCGTTGCGCACCGGGACGCGTGTCAGCGCGCTCGCAATGCTGGTCGCCATCGTCACGCCCGCGCTCGGACCATCTTTGCGGACGAAGTCCGGGAAGTGCACGTGCACGTCCACCTTTTGGTAAAAATCCGACTCGAGCTTCAGCGCGTTGCTGCGCGAGCGGATGTAGCTCATCGCGGCCTGGGCGCTTTCTTCCATGCCCTTTTCGAGCAGCCCCGTGATCACGAGCTTGCCCTTGCCGGCCACGACGCTCACTTCGCAGTCGAGGATGTCCCCGCCGTGGTCCGAGACGCTGAGCCCGTGCGTGAGCCCGATCGCGTCTGTCTCTTCCTTCTTGCCGAGCCGGAACTTCGGCACGCCGAGGTAGGTCGGCACGTCCGCGCCGCGGATCTCGAGCTTTTGATCCTTGCCCTCTTTGACGACCTTGAGCGCCACCTTGCGACACACGCTCGCGAGCTCGCGTTCGAGCGAACGCACGCCGGCTTCACGCGTGTAGTGATGGATCACCGTGCGCACCGCGTTCTCGGTGAACTCGACCGGAACGTCTTCGAGCCCGCACTCCTTCTTTTGGCGCGGGATCAGGTACTTTTGCGCGATGTTCAGCTTCTCGAACTCGGTGTAGCTCGTGAGCTGAATGATCTCCATGCGATCTTGGAGCGGCAGCGGGATGCCGCCGAGCGTGTTCGCGGTCGTGATGAACATCACGTCCGACAGATCGTAATCGAGATCCAGATAGTGATCGTTGAAGCTCTTGTTCTGCTCCGGATCGAGCACCTCGAGCAACGCCGCCGCGGGATCACCGCGAAAGTCCGTGCTCATCTTGTCGATCTCGTCGAGCAAGAACACCGGATTGTTCGAACCGACCTTCTTCAGGTTCTGGATGATCTTGCCCGGCAGCGCGCCGATGTACGTGCGGCGGTGGCCGCGAATTTCCGCCTCGTCGCGCACGCCGCCGAGCGACAAGCGCACGAACTTTCGCCCCGTGGCCCGCGCGATGCTGCGCGCGATGCTCGTCTTACCAACGCCCGGAGGCCCGACGAAGCACAAAATCGGCCCTTTCAGGCTCTTCGTCAGCGCCTGAACCGCCAAATACTCGACGATGCGCTCTTTGCACTTCTTGAGCCCGTAGTGATCCTCGTCGAGGATCTTCTCGGCTTCTGAAATGTCGAAGCGCTCTTCGGTCTTGTCCGTCCACGGCAGGCTCAAGATCCAGTCGACGTAGTTGCGCACCACCGTCGCTTCCGCGCTGGTTGGGTGCATCATCTTGAGCTTCTTCAGCTCCTTCTTGACCTTGCCTTGCGCTTCCTCGCTGAGCTTCTTGGTCTTGAGCTTTTCCTCGATCTCCTGGATCTCGGATTTGAACTCGTCCCGCTCGCCACCACCCAATTCCTTCTGGATGGCCTGCATTTGCTCGTTGAGGTAGTACTCCTTCTGCGTCTTCTCCATCTGCTTCTTGACGCGGGAGCGGATCTTCTTTTCTACCTGCAGGATCTCGATTTCGGCCTGCATCAGCTCGTACAGCCGTTCGAGCCGTTTTTTCGGCTCTTCCATCTCGAGCAAGCCCTGGCGATCCGCGAGCTTGATCGTCGGCAAATTGGCGGCGATCGTATCGCTGAGCTTCGAAGCATCTTCGATGCTCTGCACGCTCATCAAGACTTCGGGTTGAACCTTCTTGTTGAGTTTGACGTAAACCTCGAACGTGCTCTGCACGCTACGGATCAGCGCCTCGACTTCGACGTCCGCTCCGCCGGCTTCGGCGATTTCCTCGATCTCGACCGAGAAAAAATCGGTCGTGTCGTTGTAGCGCTTCACGCGCGCGCGCTGACGGCCCTCGACCAGTACCTTGACCGTACCATCCGCGAGGCGAAGCAGCTGCACGATCGAGCCGATCGTGCCAACCGTGTAAATGTCGTCGGGCGTGGGCTCGTTCGTCTTGGCGCTTTTTTGCGCGGCCAAAAAGATCTCTTTGTCGCGCGACATCGCTTCGTCGAGCGCGGCAATGCTCTTCTCGCGGCCGACGAACAGCTGCGAGACCATGTGCGGGAACACGATGATGTCCCGCAAAGGCAGAGCCGGAATCGAGCGCCGAGGCGCGACAGTGCGATCGTTGGTGTCGTTCTTGAAAAACATGGTTCAGCCGGGGCCTCGATGCGGCCAGCAGAAGGGTCACTACGCCAAGGCAAAACGAGCGCGCGAAAGCGCAGCGCTCACAGAGCGCGGGCTCAGCCGACGCCTGCTTCCTTGTGATAAACGATGAGCGGCGCGTCCCCATTGGTGATCGCGTCCTCATTCACCACCACTTCCTTGATGCCCTGCTTGGACGGCACCTCGTACATGATGTCGAGCATTGCCTCTTCTAAGATGGCACGGAGGCCGCGCGCCCCGCTCTCGCGCACGAGCGCTTTGCGCGCGATGGCTTGGAGCGCACCCTTGGTGAACTTGAGCTTCACGCCGTCCATCTCGAAGAGCTTTTGAAACTGCTTCACGAGGCTGTTCTTCGGCTTCGTGAGGATATCGATCAGCGCATCTTCGGTGAGCTCGTGGAGCGTCGCGATCACCGGTAAGCGACCGATGAATTCGGGGATCAAACCAAACTTCAGTAAGTCTTCGGGCTGCACGTGCGCCAAGAGCTCGCCGAGCTTGAGCTCCTTCTTGCTCTTCACGTCCGCGCCGAAGCCGAGCCGCGACTGGCCCAAGCGGCGCTGCACGATCTGATCGAGGCCCACGAAGGCGCCGCCGCAGATGAACAAGATGTTGCTGGTATCCACCTGCAGGAAATCCTGCTGCGGATGCTTCCGGCCGCCCTTCGGCGGCACGTTCGCGATCGTGCCTTCGATGATCTTGAGCAGCGCTTGCTGCACGCCTTCGCCGGACACGTCACGCGTGATGCTCGGGTTGTCGCTTTTTCGGCTAATCTTGTCGATTTCGTCGATATAGACGATGCCGCGTTGCGCGCGCTCCACGTCGTGATCCGCGTTCTGCAAGAGCTGAACGATGATATTTTCTACGTCTTCACCGACGTAGCCGGCTTCCGTGAGGGTCGTCGCGTCCGCGATTGCGAACGGCACCTTCAGGATCTTGGCCAGCGTTTGCGCGAGCAAAGTCTTGCCGCTGCCGGTCGGGCCGAGCAGCAAGATGTTGCTCTTGCCGAGCTCGACATCCTCGCTCGAAACCTTCGAGTCGATGCGCTTGTAGTGATTGTGCACGGCCACCGCGAGCGTCTTCTTCGCGCGCTCTTGGCCGACCACGTAGTCATCCAGGATCGCTTTGATCTCGGACGGCTTCGGCATCGGATCCGAACCGGTCGACGGCTCGTCCTTCTCCACCTCTTCAGCGATGATGTCGTTGCAGAGGGCGATGCACTCGTCGCAGATGTAGACCGTCGGCCCTGCGATGAGCTTCTTCACTTCCTTCTGCGATTTGCCGCAAAAGGAGCAGCACAAGTTACCGTTCGATTCGTCGCGCCTTCTCTCCACGATTCACCCTCGGAAGTGCTCTGCCGGGACCGGAGTTTCCGTCGAATTGCCGTTAAATTGTAAGGCGTTCGTCAGACGCCCGCAAGGTTGCCGCGGGACAAAGACGAACACCGGGGTCGCACAGGTAGCCCGATCTGCGGCACGAATCGCGCCGAAACTAAGCCCCCGGGTGTCTTTTCGACTGCCGCGGGGCCGGACCGAGCTCACGTGATCTTCTTCTTGGGCTCGAAGATTTCGTCGATCAGGCCGTATTCCTTGGCCTGAGCGCCGCCCATGTAAAAGTCGCGCTCGATGTCGCGGGCGATGTCTTCGCGGTTTTTGCCCGTCGACTTCACGAGGATATCCGTAATTACGTCCTTGACGTGGCGGATCTCCCGAGCCTGGATTTCGATGTCCGTCGCTTGGCCACGGGCGCCGCCGAGGGGTTGGTGAATCATGATCCGCGAGTGCGGCAGCGCACAGCGGCGACCTTTGGTGCCCGCGCCGAGTAGCACCGCGCCCATGCTCGCCGCCTGGCCCACGCAAATCGTCGCCACCGAGCAGCGAACATATTGCATCGTGTCGTAAATCGCGAGACCGGCAGTGACGACACCGCCCGGCGAATTCACGTAAAGCTGGATCTCTTTGTCGGGATCCTCGCTCTCCAAAAACAAGAACTGCGCAATGATGATGTTGGCTACGTCGTCATCGACGGCGCTGCCCAAAAAAACGATGCGATCCTTCAGCAACCGGCTGAAGATGTCCCACGTGCGCTCGCCGCGATGCGTCGTTTCGACGACGTGCGGATAGATGACGTTATCACGCGGCGCGTCTTGAAGGCGCTCGAGCACGTCGAGGGCTTGGGCACGGGTTTCGGGTCGCTTCGACATTCATTCCTCTCCTCGGCGCGATCCGCCAGAAGCGTCGGCTGACTGCGGGACTGCGGTCAGCCTTCAGTGATCTTGGCCTTGCCCTCGATGATGTCCAGGACCTTGTTTTCCAAAATCATGCCAATGAGCATCTCACGCTTCCGCTGATCACGGTACTCGACCCGAAGCTTAGCCACGTTTTTCCCAGTTTGCTCGGCGAGTTCCTTGAGTCCCTCTTCGAGCTCGGCATCGCCGATTTGGATGCCTTCCTTTTTGGCAATCTCCGCCATGAGCAGCCCGGCGCGCACTTTGACTTCACTGTCCTGCTGGATCTGCCCGCGGAGCTCGTCACCCACGCCAGTTGCTTTCTGCCCCTGGCTACGCGCGCGCTGCAGAATCTCTTGCTCGGTCACGCGCATCTGCCGCTCGACGAGCGACGGCGGAAGCGGAACCGGGTTCGCCTTGACCAACTCGAGCACGAGCTGCTCGGCGACCTTGTTATCCGATTCCTCTTTCGAATGCTTTTCGAGCGTTGCGCTGATGTCCTTCTTCAAAGCCTCGAGGTTTTCGAAGTCACCCACGTCCTTCGCAAACTCGTCGTCGGCTTCGGGCAGGACTCGCTCTTTCAAATCCTTCAGGGTAAGCGCGAAGACTGCGGTCTTGCCAGCCAATTTCGGGTGCGGGTGCTGCGCCGGCATGGCTACGTTGGCCTCCGCCTGATCGCCGACGTTCTTGCCGAGCAACGCGTTCTCGATTTCTGGCAAGAGCGTGCCCGAGCCGAGCTCGGCTTGGAAATCGGTGGCGCCCGCGTCTTCGATCTTGCTGCCGCCGACGGAGAGCGTGAAGTCGATCGTGACGACGTCTTCTTTTTGGGTGGGGCGCGCCGCTTTCGGCGGCTCGAGCGTGGAGTGCGAACGGCGCAGCTGCTCGAGGCGCTCGTTGATCTGCTCCGGGCTCACTTCGACCTTCGGGCGCTTGGCTTCGAGGCCGTCGTATTTGACGCTCTCGATCGCGGGCAGCACCTCGACGCGGGCCTTGTAGAGGAAGGGCTTGTCTTCCTCGAGCTTGTGCGGCTCGATCGCTGGGTCCGTCACAGGTTGCAGGTTTTGGTCACTGACGGCTTTCGGATACGTCTCGTCGACCAAACGCTGCGCGACGTCGGCCGCGATGCGCGGTCCGTACAAGTGCGCGAGCACTTTGCGCGGCGCCCGACCGGGACGAAACCCGCTCACGCGCGCTGTTTTTGCCACCGACATGTATGCCTTTTCGACCTCGCTCTTCACGCGATCGGCGGCAATTTCCACATCGAATTCGACCAGAACGGGACTGAGCCGTTGAACGTTGACCTGCATCGTAAGAGGGCGTCACGTTACATGCCGCGAGATCGAGGTCAAGGAAGCTTTGAGCTTTCGTGCTTGCGCGGGAGCACACACAACTCGCGCGCGCAAAAACGAAAACCCCGCGGGAGGCAGCCCGCGGGGTTTTTCCAGGAATCAGAGACGTAAGCTAAGTTGATGAAAATTCCAGAGAGTTATTCGTCGTCCTCTTCTTGCTCCGCTTCCCACATCGCGGCTTCGAAGGGATCCATGTCGAATTCGAGTGTTTCACCCGTGGATTCGATTTCGTCGACGGACCAGCCGATGCGCATTTCCGGGCGCATCAGGTCGCGCTCGAGCTCGGCGAAACTGCTGTAATCTTTGGGGGCGGCCATGGTTCGTAGTCTCCTCGGGGGTTCAAAGTGGGGCCCGTCGCGTCGCGAGCGGCGCAACGGGAAAAAGCGGGCAGACTTCGGCGCTCGGTCGCAGGCTTCGCGGCAGCCAAAACTGGGCCCGCAGAATTCGCTCACGGGCGCGAATGCTGCGAACCTCTGCGTCCAACGGCCTCGCACTGAGCACGCGCTGCATGCGCGTGGCGAGGTCGATCGGGCGCGTTTTTGTTTTGCTACTCACCTTTAACTACTCACACCTACATCTACTCACACAGTACGCTAGGTTCCTCCCCCATCCAAAAAAACGCGGCCTCGGCGCGATATTTCGATAAGAGGCTAAGAACCCGCTCGCTTCGGGGGCAAGCTCCGCCACGGCTCTCCCCACTTCGACATTCATGACTCAGCGCCCGCAGATCATCGCCATCGCCAACCAAAAAGGCGGCGTTGGAAAAACCACGACGGCCGTCAACCTCGCGGCCAGCCTGGCTGCCGCCGAGCGTCCGACGCTGCTCGTCGATTTGGATCCGCAGGGCAACGCTTCGAGCGGCGTCGGTTTCCCGCCGGGAACCGTCGAGCGCACGATTTACGACGCGCTGATCGGCAACGCCAAGCTCGGCGAAGTGATCCTCGGCACCGGCATCCCGACGCTCGACCTCGCGCCCGCGACACAAGATCTCACCGCCGTCGAGTACGAGCTCTTCGAAGAGCAGCGCGGCACGCACTTGCGCAGCATCTTGCAAGGGCCGGACGTCGCGAAATACGAGTACGTGATCATCGATTCGCCGCCTTCGCTCGGCGTGCTCACGCTCAACGTCTTGGTCGCGGCGAACCGCGTGATCGTGCCGCTTCAGCCCGAATACTACGCGCTCGAGGGCATCACGTATTTGATGGCCACGATCGATCGCGTGCGCGGCTCTTTGAATCCGGATTTGGCCGTCGAGGGCATCGTGCTCACGATGTGGGATCCGCGGAATCGCCTCGCGCATCAAGTCGCGGACGAAGTGAACAAACACTTTCGAGTGTTCAAGTCGATCATCCCGCGCAACGTGCGCTTGAGCGAAGCGCCGTCACACGGGTTGCCGGCGTTGCTCTACGATGTCGGGAGCAAAGGCGCGCAGGGCTACCTGAGCCTCGCGCGCGAGCTGATCGAAGGACCGGATGCGGTGATCGAGAGCACCGCATGAGCGATTCGAAAAAGCCGTTTCGCGGACTCGGTCGCGGGCTCGATGCATTGATGCCCGCGCGCGTCGCGCCGACTCCGGCGCGCCCCGCAGCCAGCGCGGCGACTTACGACGGCAATCTGTTCAGCTGTCCGCTCGACAAAATCGTGCCGCAAAAGGGCCAGCCGCGGCAGCATTTCGACAATGACCGGATCGAAGAGCTCGCGCAATCGCTGCGCGTGCATGGTTTGCTCGAGCCGCTCGTGGTTCGACGCCGACCCGGCGCGGACGATTTCGAGATCATCGCCGGCGAGCGACGTTGGCGCGCAGCGCAGCGTGCGAACCTGCGCGAAGTCCTGGTCGTCGTGCATGACGTCTCGGCGAAGGATGCCTACGAGCTCGCGCTGATCGAAAACGTGCAGCGCGAAGATCTCGACGCGATCGAGTTCGCCGAAGCGCTCGACCGCTTGATCAAAGAGCACGCCTACACGCAGGAGACTCTGGCGCAGCGAGTCGGCAAAGATCGCTCGACCATCGCCAATGCGCTCCGCCTGTTGCGTTTGCCCGCACCGGTGCGCGCGAAAGTCGTGAGCGGCGAATTGAGCGAAGGGCACGCGCGCGCGCTGCTCGGCGCACCCGACGACAACGCGCTGGCCGCGCTGGCGGACAAGGTCGTGCGCGGTCGGCTCAGCGTGCGCCAAACCGAGGCGCTCGTCCGCAGCGCCAAAACGAAGCCCGAAGGCGGCAAAGCCAAAAAAGAAAAAACCGCCTCCACGCGCGACCTCGAGCAACGGTTGGCGCGCAAACTCGGCACCAAAGTCGAAGTGCGCGACAAAGACGGCAAAGGCGAGCTCGCGATCAAATACGCTTCGTGGGACGAGCTCGACAAATTGCTCGAAGTCTTGCTCTAGCTCGCGCTCATTTCATTTTATTTTTGATGGTCACGCGTCGTCACGCGTGGCGGCTCAGCCTTCGGCGTCGCGTTGCGGCTCGCCAGCAGAGCCGCCGTCCGCGTGCTGCGGTTCGATGCGCGCGTTCGCACCGTGGATTTCTCAGTTGCAAATGCAACTGCGATTTCGATACCGAGAACCCACGTGCTGCGAGCACGGTGCTCGGGCCCCCGCGGCGTGCGCAGCACGACGCTTGGCGGGCCCCGGCCGCGCGCCGTTTCGGAACACCCGAAGGGGTGGAGCCGCGAGCGACGAGCGCGGCCGGCCGTGATGCGCCGCGATGCGCGGGGGCAGCCAGCAAAATCAGCCGCGCGTCAGTGGCATTTGCCGGATTTGGCCTTGGTCGCGAGTTCGGCGGCGTGTTTGCCGAGCTCGGTGTCGCCGGCAAGCTCGGCCGCTTTTTTGAACTGCTCGGCGGCTTTCTTCTTGTCGGTCGGGCACACGTGTTGAGCGAGGTAGTAGTGCGCGGGCGCGAATTTGTCGTCGAGCTTCAGCGCGGCTTCGTAGTCGCTCTGTGCGCCCGAGTCGTCTTTTTGTTCGTGCCGGCAGACGGCGCGGCGCACGTGCAAGTCGGCCGTGTCCGTGGCTTTGATGGCTTTGTCGAGCACGGCGATGCAGTCGGCGAAGGCGTGCAGCTTACCGAATTTTTGCGAGAGCTTTTCGAGCAGCTTCGGGTCTTCCGTGTTGGTTACGGCGCGGAGTTGTTCGAGCGCGGCCTTGTCGTCTTTGGCGGCGGTCAAGAGCTCGGCGTAGGCCATGCGTAAATCCGCGTTGTCCGGCGCAGCCGCGACGGCCGCGCCGTAAGCCTTGAGCGATTCGTCTTTCTTGCCGGCGGCTTCGAGCGCGAGCGCGCGATTGAGCAGCAAATCGGGCTGTTTCGGCGTGGTCTTCAAGCCGTTCTCGGCGACGCTGAGCGCGCCGTCGGCGTCTTTCGCGTCGAGCAAGAGCGCGGAGAGATTGACGCTCGCTTCAGTCAACTTGGGATCGAGCGCGAGCGCGTCCTTGTACGCGGATGCGGCGCCGGCTCCGTCGTTCAACCCTTCCAAGGCAACCCCCAAATAAAAGGCGGCCTGCGGATCTTTTGGAGCTTCCGTGCGCGCTTCCGTCAACAGCGATTTTGCTTTCGCAAAATCTTGCGCTTTGATCGCGTCGATCGCTTGCGCCACTTTCGCGCTCGAAGCTTTCTCGGTGGCACCGCTCGCGGGCGCCGAATTGGCGGGCGCCGGACTATCGAGCGGCGGTGGCGGCGCTTCGGGCGGCGGCGTCGAACCAGCGCAGGCTGCGAGCGAAAGCGCGGAAAGCGCGACGAGCGACGAAAGGATTCGAAGAGCGCGGCCGGTCGAGATCATGAGTGCTGTGCCTTTTCGAGGTGGGCGATGTTGGCGAGGATGCGGGATTTGATTTCTTCGATGCGCTCGGGCCGGGTGACCTTGGCTCCGGTCGAATCCGTGACGTAGAAAACGTCGGCGACTTGTGTGCCTTCGGTGTTGATTTTGGCGAGCGAGACTTGAAGGTCGAGGTGCTGCAGCGTGTTTGCCAGCCAAAAAAGCAGGCCTTGCTGATCTTTGGTCGTGACTTCGATCACCGAGTGGTCCGTCGCGCTGCGATTGTCGATGTTGACTTCGGTCGGCACTTTCGGCGTCGGGCGATCGGAGAGCCGTGATTGGCGTGCGCCGCCGGTGACGAGCTCGCTCGGCGTGAGTTCCATGCTGAGCAAGCGGTTGAAGTCGCGCGAGAGCCGCGCGATCGAGCCGGTGACTGCGTCCGTAGATTCGCCACTGCGCACCCAGAAGAAGTCGAGCGCGCGCGTACGGCCGAAGCTGTCGATCCACGAATAAACCTGAGCGCTGATCACCTTGAAGCGCGCGGCCGCGAGCGTCGCGGTGATCATCGCGAGCAAACCCGGGCGATCGTCGGCAATGAAGCCGAGCTCGACGTACGGCGAAGCGGTCGTCATCACCGTCACATTGACGTGTTGCATCTGCGCTTGGCGCGCGAAGCGCGAGTGGCGCACGATGTCGTTCGGGTCGTTGCTGTAGAGGTAACGATCGGGCATCGCCGCCAAGAAATGCTCGAGGAATTCGCGCTCACCGCGCTCCGGGCAGAGCGCTCGCACTTCCGCGCGAATCTGCTCCGCGCGTTCACCCGAGCGCTCGGACTTGCCGCTCGAGAGCTGGCGATCGGCGCCGACGTAGAGCTCCTCGAGCACGCGCGCCTTCCAGCTGGTGAGCGCGGTCGGGCTGGTCGTGGAGACGTCACAGATCGTGAGGATGTAGAGCTCGCGCAGGCCTTCACGGCCGTGCACTTCTTCGCAGAAGGCTTCGAGCGTGCGCGGATCGTCGATGTCCCTTCGCGTCGCGACGTGATACATGCGAAGGTGCTTCAGAATCAGGTGCTGCACCTCGCGGATGTCGGCCTCCGGCACGCCGAGGCGCGCCAGAATGCCGCGCGCCATGTCGTGGCCGCGCTGATCGTGGCTTTTGCCGCCGATGTCTTTGCCGATGTCGTGCAAGAGCGCGGCGAAGAACAGCACGTTTGGACGCGAGATTTCCGCGGCGAGGCGCGACGCCAAGCGATGCTCGGCGGCGAGCTCGCCGCGACATAGCGCGCGCAAGCGATCGAGGGCCGCGACCGAGTGCACGTCAACCGTGTACACGTGATACACGTCGTGGTGCACGCGGCCGACGACTGGAGCGAACTCCGGCACCATCGCCACGAGCAGGCCGACATCGTGCAGATCCTTGACCACCGATCCATCGCGCAGCTGCGTGCGCTGGATCACGGTGACGAGGCGCACGAAGAGCCGCGCCGCCTCGTCGCTCTGCCGTAGTCGTTCGCAAAAGTTCGGCGCCGTCACGGCGCGCGCAACCAGATCGCGCGCGAAGGTGTAGACGGGCAGATCGCGGCGCACGGCTTCGTCGTACAACCGCAAGGCGAGCGCGGGTTCTTGCTCGAGTGCACTCGGATCTTCGAACGAAACCTGGTCGTTGGTCAGCTTGAGCCCGCGGCCGATCGAGGTTTCGCGCGGCCTTCGTTTCGGTGGCGGCGCGGCGCGCCCAATCACCAGCTCACGCGTCTGCGAGATCACGCGTGCTTGCCGGTAATAGTCGCTCATGAACGCTTCCACGCCCGCGCCGCCAGCGCCGTAGCCGAGATCGACCGCGAGCGTCTCTTGGCGATCGAAGCCGAGCCGGTCCGAGCGCCGACCCGCGTGCAAATGGAGCAAGTTTCGCACGCGCCAGAGCAGACCGCGCGCTTTCTCGATCTGTTGCCACTCGCGCTGCAAGAGCACGCCGATGCGCACGAGCTCGGAGAGATCCGTCACACGCCAGCGCGCGCGGGCAGCCCAATGCGCGAGATCGAGATCGCGCAAACCGCCGATACCGTTCTTCACGTCTGGCTCGAGCAAATAGACGGATCCGCCGAAGCGCTCCGAACGCTCGTTGGCTCTCGTCTCCAGGCGATCCAAGAATTTTTTGATGTTGCCGATGCCGAAAACGCCTTCGAAGGCGCGCGTCAGCATTTTCTCCGAACCCGTGCGGTCGCCGCTCAGCACGCGCCAATCGAGCAGCGTCGTCGCGGTCGGCAGATCGCTCTTGGCCAAGTCGAGCATGTCGCTGCCGCTCACGACTTGGTGCCCGATGCTGAGCCCTGCGTCCCACAGCGGATACAAAAGCGCCTCCGCGATTGGCCGTACTTTTTCCGGCTTCAGCCCCGAGATCAGTCGCACGTCGAGATCGCTGTGAAAGCCGAGCTCGTTGCGCCCGTAGCTGCCGACCGCCGCGAGTCCGACGGTTTGCCACGTGCCCGCTTTCACCATCGTGCTTTCGGCCGCCTTGAACAGCGAGCAGAGCAAGCCATCGAAGGCTTTGGCGTAGCGTGCGGCTGCTTCCAGACCCGCTTCGGGACCGCCCGGTCGAATCATCGACTCGACGGCGGCGCGATGACGAACCAAGTAGGTCTTGAGCTCTTCGACGAGCCCGGGTGCGGTGCGTTCGAGCAACGGCGCTCTTTCAGTGGCAGGAGGCATTACAGAGCATTGTGTGCTGCGGAAACGTGTGTGCTGCGGAAAGCATCGGCCTCACCGCCGGCGCGACCGGACGAAGCGATGTTATAGCTCACCCGCGCGCATAATGAAGCGCGCGCGATTTCCCGTGGTTTTGCCGCGGTTCGCGCCAAAGAGCGACAGCTTCTCGCGCACCCTTTTTTCGCGCCGCTGGGCAGCCGACAGCGCCGCTGAACGGCGCGCCGCATGTGCTACCTTCGAGCTAGAGAAGATGAACCGTCGGCAAACTTTGGGGACGCTCGGGGCAATCGTCGCGCTGATCGCGGTGCCGCGCGCGAGTCGCGCCACGACGGCGCGCGCGGTCAGCCTGGCGGACCTAGTTCGGCGCAGCACGCGCATCGCGCGAGCCACCCCGCTCGAAGCCTCGTCGCGTTTCGAAGATGTCGGCACCATCCGCCACATCGTGACTTACACCCGCCTCCGAATCGACGATGCCATCTACGGAGACAGCGGTGAGTCCGAAATCCTGGTGCGTACGCTCGGCGGGCACGTCGACAAGCTCGGCGAAATCGTGCACGGCGAAGCACAGCTCATCCCGAACGAAGCTTGCGTGCTCTTCTCTCAAACGAACG
>DATATR010000199.1:0-7577 GCA_036268695.1 Polyangiaceae bacterium
GCGCCACGTCTTCCTTCTTCTCGGTCGCTTTGCTCTCCTCGACGACCTTTTCTTTGCCCGTCGCGGGATCGATTTCGACCTTCTTTTTCGTGATGTCTTGCTCGACGATGTTGAACTCGACGCGGCGATTCTTCTCGCGTCCCTCTTCGGTGTCGTTGTCGGCGATCGGCTTCGTTGAACCGAAGCCTTTGGCCGTCAGACGATCTTTCTCGATGCCGTGCTCGACGAGGTACTTCATGACCGACTTCGCGCGCTCGTCCGAGAGCTTCAAGTTGGCCTTCTTGTCGCCTTCGGCGCTGGCATGACCTTCGATCGCGACCTTCTTCACCCAAGCCGCGTCTTTGATCACCTTGACGATGTCGTCGAGCAAACCGAACGAAGCTTCGAGGATCGTCGCCTTGTTGACGGCGAACTGGATCTTCTCGTGAATCTCGATCTTGTTGTCGCGGATCTCGACGCGCGGCGGCGGGGGTGGCGGCGGAGGTGGTGGTGGCGGCGGAGGCGGTGGTGGGGGAGGCGGTGGTGGCGGCGTACCGGTCACCGAAAGAGCCTGCTTGCCCTGGAATGCGACCGTGCCACCGCAGGCGGTAAACACGAAGGCTGCGGAGAGCAGCGCCAACGTTGCGACGTACTTCGTTCCTAACTTCATCATCGTCTCCCCTGGTAAGCACCAGTCGAAGGGGAAAGCCCTAGCGAGCGCTACTTTTCCCATCCTTGTGTAGCGAGAGTCAAGCGCGAGCGGGGAAGTACCCGCTCGCGCCGCAGCGCACGCGCCCGACAGCCTTTTTCCGATTTCCTCGGCTGATTGGCCGAAAAAAGCCCGAGGTTTGAGGTTTGTTTTTTTGATGGTCAAGCGGTCGCGCAAATTGCGCCCCAGCCTTCGGCGTCGCGTTTCGGCTTCAGGCGTGGGCTTCACTCCTGCGGATGAGAAACCCGGCGCGCGGCTTCAGCATGGCTCGCCATCCGGTGCGCGATGCGAAGCCTAGCTACGCTCCACAAAGCGCGACGCTCGGCGTCGGTCGAAACCGAGGCCGAGCGTCTTCGCCAACACTGCCAGCTGACAGGGATCAGCTATCGATGAAGCTCTTCAATTGCTTCGAGCGGCTCGGGTGACGGAGCTTGCGCAGGGCCTTCGCCTCGATCTGGCGAATGCGCTCGCGCGTCACTTCGAAATCCTGCCCGACTTCTTCGAGCGTGTGGTCGCTCTTTTCGCCGATGCCGAAGCGCATGCGCAACACCTTTTCTTCGCGCGGCGTGAGCGTCTTCAAGACTCGGCGCGTCTGCTCGCTCAGGTTCATGTTGATCACGGCTTCGGCCGGGCTGACCACGCTCTTGTCTTCGATGAAGTCGCCCAAGTGGCTGTCTTCCTCTTCGCCGATCGGCGTCTCGAGGCTGATCGGCTCTTTGGCGATCTTCAGAACCTTCCGCACCTTATCGAGCGGAAGCTCCATTTTTTCCGCGATTTCTTCCGGTGTCGGCTCGCGTCCGAACTCTTGAACGAGGTAACGCGAGGTGCGAATCAATTTGTTGATCGTCTCGATCATGTGCACCGGGATACGGATGGTGCGGGCCTGATCGGCGATCGCGCGCGTAATCGCTTGGCGGATCCACCACGTGGCGTAGGTGCTGAACTTATAGCCACGCTTGTACTCGAACTTGTCGACCGCCTTCATCAAACCGATGTTGCCCTCTTGGATCAGATCCAAGAATTGGAGGCCGCGGTTCGTGTACTTCTTCGCGATCGACACCACCAAACGAAGATTCGCTTCGACGAGCTCGGCCTTGGCCTTCTCCGCCTTGCGCTCGCCCATCCGGATCGACGTGTACGTCCGGAGCATCTCGTTCACGTCGATCTTGAGCTCTTCTTCGACCTTCTTCACGCCCTTCTGAGCGCTCTTCAAGGCCTCGTCCATCAGCTCGAGCTCGCTGCGCTCGACACCGAGCTTCTTCGCGAGCTCGTCTTCGGCGTTCGGATCGTCCTTGGCCTCGCGGATCATCCGCTTCAAATCGGCCTTGCTCGTGCCCGTGATCTTCTCGAGCTCGAACACCTTGCCCTGCGCGCGGTGCACGCGGTCGATCATCGCTTTGAGCTTGGAGACGATTTTGTCGATCGTCTTTTTGTTCAAGCGCATCTCTTGCAGCGTCTTGACCAGCTCTTTCTTGTTCTCCGAGAGCTCTTTGTCGATCGCTTTGCGCCGCACGTCGGCCGCGCCTTTGCGTTCCTCGAGCAGCTCTTGGTTCTTCTTGTCCGAGCGCTTCACCTTGTCGATCAGGCGAATGATCCGGCGATCGGCCTCTTCCTCGTCGAACTCGTGCTCTTCGTCCTCTGCGTCGCGGACGATGTCCTTCACGCGGATCTTGTGGTTGCGCAGGCGCTCGCCGATGTCGATGATCTCGCGCACCGCGACCGGGCTCGACAGAATCGCCGAGAGCACCTCGTTCTCGCCCTCTTCGATCCGCTTCGCGATCTCGACTTCACCCTCGCGGGTGAGTAGAGCCACGCTGCCCATCTTGCGCAGGTACATGCGCACCGGGTCGTTGCTCTTGTAATATTCGTCGTCCGTGCCGGTGCGCGCGGGTGCGGAAGACGAGGAAGTCGGCGTGGGCGCCGCTTCGTCGTCGGTTTCGCCGCCTTTGGCCGCGGCTTTCGGCGGGCCATCTTCCTCGGCGCCGCGGTGTGGAGCGATTTTGATGTTGCTCGCGTCGTCGACGACTTCGATCTCTTCGTCGTCCAGCGCGCTCAAGACGTCGTCCATTTGATCCGGACCCACGTCCTCGCCCGGCAATGCTTCGTGCACGTCGTCGTAGGTGAGGAAGCCCTTGGTCTTGCCGAGCGTGATCAGCTGCTCTTTGGCTTTGCTGCCGTTGGCCTTCGTGGGCGGCGGGAAAGACGAACTGATTTCTTCGTCTTCATCATCGTCATCGTCGTCGGAATTCTTCGCTTGCACCGGCGCGGACGATCCGTTCTTGCCGGCTTTGGCGCTTTGCGGCTTCGGCTTTTGTTTCGCCGCGCTCGGCTTCACTGCAGCCGCCGCTTGTGCGCCCTTCTTGGAGGACAGTTCCGACTTTTTGGATCCCACAAGAACCTCTCTCTATGCCCGGCCGCGTTGCAAATTGCGGCGCGCGTTCTCGAATTTTTCGCGGAGCAGATCGTTCTGCGCCTCGACGTTGCCTTGTCTATCTGCTTGCTCGAGCACCGCGATCACCGCGGTCGTTTCTGATTTTTGCTCGAGCTTTCTCAACTTCGCGATGTTCCCTACGAGCTCGGTTCGTGCATCCTCCAGCTTTTGGTGCTGGGGCGCCGCTAGGCGAGCGAGGGCGAATGGATGGATCGATGGCGCCAGCTTCGCAAGTACTTGTTCGGGTACGAAGCTGTTTCCGTCAGCAGCTTGACGCACCGCAGCAAGCCCCAAGGCGAGATCTCTCTCTAATAACGCAGCGGCCTCGAATGCATCCGGCTCGCTCAGCAGCTCAGGAAAGTCGAAGATTGCGCCGAGAATATGCAAGCCGACTTCGCGCGCTTGCTCGCGTGAGCGAGCGCGATCGGAGCGTGGCACCGATTGCGGCCCATTGGCCGGCGCATCACCGTCGTTCCGGGAAATCGCGCGACTGAGCTCGAGCGCGTTCGCGTCGAGCAGCTCTTTGTCTTGCCGGAAGTTGAACGCCGCCGCGAGCCGATCGGCGTATTGCTGGCCGAGCAGACGCGCGGTCCGATCCGGCTCTTCCCGAATCAGCTCGATCACGT
Organism: Polyangiaceae bacterium; assembly: GCA_036268695.1. Taxonomy (GTDB): domain Bacteria; phylum Myxococcota_A; class Polyangia; order Polyangiales; family Polyangiaceae; genus PMG-095. Next base: position 3,746 of record DATATR010000199.1, read on the forward strand.
CGCGGCGAATCGCGATGCGCTCTTGCGCGTCCGCGCCGTACGAGCGTTCGAGCGTGGTGGCGATCAGGTACTCGAGCATGCCACGCGCAGCTTTGAGCACGCGTTCGACGGCTTCTGGTCCCTCGGTTCGCACGAGCTCGTCAGGATCCATCTTGTCCGGCAGCGAGGCAACTTTCGCGTTCAGGCCGGCGACCTTGCACGGCTCACGCGAGGCACGCACCGCGCGTTTTCCGGCCGAGTCTCCGTCGAAGAGCAACGTCACGTCTTGCGTGAAGCGCCGGATCGCGCGCGCTTGTTCTTCGGTGAAAGCGGTACCGAGCGGAGCCACGACGTGCTTGATGCCGCGGGCGTGCAAACTCATCACATCGAAGTTGCCTTCGACCACCACGCACGGCGCGCCGGAGCGCAGCGCCTGCCGCGCCTGGTACAAGCCGAACACCGTTTCGCGTTTCTTGTAGATCGGTGACTCGGGGGAATTGACGTACTTGGCGGGCGCGTCCGCGCCGGGCTGCGCGGTCGATTCGAGACCGAGCTCGACGAGCTCGCTCGGCTCGGGCTCCGCCAGCGCGCGGCCGCTGAACGCAACGACTCTGCCCTGCAAATCCAGCACCGCGAACATCAGGCGATGTCGAAAGCGATCGTAATGCCCGACGCCTTGCTTGCGCGGAACGATCAGGCCGATTTTCTCGGCGGCGCCCGCGTTCAAGCCGGCTGAGGTCAAATGTTTTGCCAGGCCGTCCCAGCCGTACGGCGCGTAGCCGATGCGAAAGGACTGCAGAGCATCCGTGATCGGACCCGTCGCGGAATCGAACGACAGACCGCGGCGCTCGAGCTCGGCGAGCCCGTGTCCGCCGAGCGGGTGCTCGCGCAGCATTTGCTCGAAGTAGTGAGCGGCCGCGTTGCCCACCTCGTAAAGCTCTTGCTGGCGGCGCCGCACTTCGGCTTGCTGCCGGCGCTCGGGTTCGGACGCCGTCTCGACGATCTCGATCCCGGCTCGCTCGGCGAGCTCGCGCACGGCCTCGTGGAACTCGAGGCCCTCGATTCGTTGCACGAACTTAATCGCGTCGCCGGACTCGTGACACCCGAAGCAGTAATAGAAGTTCTTCTCGGGGTTGACGTGAAAGCTCGGTGTCTTTTCCTTGTGGAACGGACACACGCCGACATGGCTTCGACCGCGCTTCTGGAGCCGCACCGTTTGACCGATGAGCTCCACGATCCCGATCTCTCGCCGGACACGGTCAAGCGTTTCCTGTCCGATCACGTGAATTCACATACTCCAATTCAGGAGGGAGAAAAGGTCGCGAGCGCGTTTTGTAGCGATATTCACGGCACCATTTGGCATGGCTTGAACCGATGTTCAGTATGCGCTAAGAGCCGGCAATGCGCCCGCTACCCCTCAGAAACCCGCCGAATCCGTGGCACAAGGAGGTGGTCAGCTACTTGGAAGAGGCGCCGCGGGTCGAGCTCAGCGTGTTCGAAGATCAAACCCGCCAAATCCTCTCCGACAATGACAGCCCGGACCTCGGCTTTCGCTACAGCGTGAATCCGTATCGCGGCTGCTTGCACGGCTGCGCGTACTGCTACGCGCGGCCGTCGCATGAATATTTGGGCTTTGGCGCCGGCGCCGACTTCGAGCGCAAGATCGTGATCAAACCGCGCGCGGGCGAGCTCTTGCGCGAAGCCTTCGAGAAGCCGAGCTGGGTTGGGGATTTGATTTTGTTCAGCGGCAATACGGATTGCTATCAGCCGCTCGAAGCGAGCTATCGGCTCACGCGCGCGTGCCTCGATGTGTGCGCGGAATATCGCAATCCGCTGCACGTGATCACGAAATCCGCGTTGGTCGAGCGGGACATCGACTTGCTCGCGGAGCTGGCCGAGCTCGGCGCGGCTTCGGTTACGATCACGATTCCGTTTTGGGATCCGGAAACCGCGCGCGCGATCGAGCCGCTCGTGCCCACGCCGAAGCGTCGGATCGAAATCGTGCGCCGCTTGAGCGAGCGCAAGATCCCGGTCTCGGTCAATATCGCGCCGCTCATTCCCGGGCTCAGCGATCGCGACATCGTGCACGTGCTCGAAGCGGCGGCGGAAGCCGGCGCGATCGATGCGGGGCTCATCCCGCTGCGCTTACCGAGCAGCGTCAAAGAAGTCTTCATCGAGCGCATTCGCGAGGCATTCCCGCTGCGCGCCGAAAAGATCCTGAACCGCGTGCGCGACATGCGCGACGGCGAATTGAACGATCCGCGCTTCGGTCATCGCATGCGCGGCGAAGGGCCGTATTTCGAAGCCGTGCAGCTCTTGTTCGAGCAAACCGCGAAGCGCCTCGGGCTCGGCTCGTACGATCGCCGTGAATACGACCGCGAAGCCAAAGCGCGGAGTACCTTCCGCCGGCCGACGGACAAGGGTGGCCAAATGCGTTTGTTTGACAGGTGAGAGAGTTGCGTTTGCTGGCGGACGTGGGCCTTGCTCGGAGATTTCTTTCCCTGCGTGTTCCACGGCGCTTGGCCGCTCGCGCTACTTGGTAAGGAGGCCGGTGCCTGTTCGGTCAGTTTTTGTAGGTCACCTGACATTCTAAAACCGTGGTCAGCCCGGCGAGTCTGGAGCTTTTGTTTTATTTCCGGGAATCTGGCCCACGCCCTATCGGCGCGCTCCGGCGCGAAAGAAGACGCATCGGATGAGAGACGGAAATCTGGGGCCTCCGCGGACGCGCGGAGCGCGGACGCTTGGGGGCCCGGCGCGCGCAGCGGAGCGAGCACGCCGCCGTGAAGCGACGTGAAACGACGCGGGGCAACCCCAAAATCTCGCGCGCGATTTCCAGCAACTTGCCGCGATTCCCAGGCGGATTTGCGGTGCGAAAGACTGCGTTGGCAGGCACTTCGGGTCGTGGTACACGCGGCGCGGGTTTCGGACCCTCAGCGGCGCGCAGTGGGCGTGCCGACGCCAATCTACAGAGGCAAGCGACATGACGACGAGTGCGAGCACGGCCGGCAACAAGGGCAAAATCACGCAGGTCATCGGACCGGTGGTGGACGTTGAATTCCCGGCCGGCAAATTGCCGAGGATCCTCAACGCGCTCACGCTGACCAATCCGTCGATCTCGAACGAGAAAGACAATCTCGTGCTCGAGGTCGCGCAGCACCTCGGTGAGTCGGTCGTGCGGGCGATCGCGATGGATGCGACGGAGGGTTTGGTGCGCGGCCAAGAAGTGGTCGACACGGGCGCGCCGATTCAGATGCCGGTGGGCAAGGAAGTGCTCGGCCGCATCCTCAATGTCGTCGGCAAGCCGGTGGACGACAAAGGGCCGGTCAATGCCAAGCGCGCGCTGAGCATTCATCGCGATCCGCCACCGTTCGTCGATCAGAGCACGAACGTCGAGATTTTCGAGACTGGTATCAAGGTGATCGATTTACTCGCTCCGTATCGTAAGGGCGGGAAAATTGGGCTCTTCGGCGGCGCTGGCGTCGGCAAGACCGTGCTGATCATGGAGCTCATCAATAACGTAGCGAAAGCGCACGGCGGCGTGAGCTGCTTTGCTGGCGTCGGCGAGCGCACGCGCGAAGGCAACGACCTTTATCTCGAAATGAGCGAATCGAAGCTGGAGAGCGGCGAGACCGTGCTCTCGAAGACCGCGCTCGTCTACGGGCAGATGAACGAGCCGCCCGGAGCGCGCGCGCGCGTCGCGCTGTCGGCGCTGACGGCCGCCGAGTACTTCCGCGACGAAGAAGGACAAGACGTGCTCTTGTTCGTCGATAACATTTTCCGCTTCACGCAAGCGGGCTCGGAAGTGTCCGCACTCCTCGGCCGCATGCCGAGCGCCGTCGGTTATCAGCCGACG
>DATATR010000200.1:0-19476 GCA_036268695.1 Polyangiaceae bacterium
TCTGCATCAAGGCGCGGAAGATCCAGTTGCCGATCACCTCGGAACCGATACTGGTCGGGTGCGTCATATCGGCTTGACCGAGGCCACGGCGGACCCAGGTGGGCATCGAGTGCGCTCCGCCCATCGCGGTATAGGTATCGAAAAAGGCGCAGCCGACTTCAGCCGAAGCTTTGCGCTGTTCTTCGACCAGCGCCGGAATCACGCGCATGCTCGCGATCTCATCGCCGACCTTGGCCGCGCGGTCCATCGCGCCGATCACCAGGCAGCTCGAACCGGGTAGCGCGCGCTTGCCCTGTTCGAGCACGTCTTTCATCGTGCGATGGTAGTCGACCATCGGATAGAGAAAGCCGTCGCCACTTTCGTTCGCGCCGAACTCGTAGATCAATAGATCCGGTTTGCGCCAGCCGAGCTGCTCGGCCCAGTGAGCATCATCTTGTTTGTCGAGGAAGCGGATCCGCGCGCCTTGCACGCCGAGTGCGTCGAGCACCACGCCGGGCACGTCACGTTCGAGCACCACGCCGAACGCGCGCGATCTGCCGCTCTTCGTGTAGAGCTCGAACTCGTGCGGCCCATCCGGCACGTCGAGCGAGAAGTAAGCCGATTTCTTGGCCGGGCCGCGCGTGTCGACGACCGCCTTCGCCGCGCCGTCGACACTGATTTGCATGCTGCCGCCGCTCGGATCCTCCAGATAGTCGAGCACGAAGTGAGAAACGCTGCGGCCGAAGTCACCGCTCTTGGCGGTGCCGAAGCGCGCCAGCGTATTTCGGTCGGCTTTGAACGATACGCCGCCGAGGCCGTAGAGTCCGTCTTCCGCGTACGGTCCAACGATGCGGCTCACGCTCCACCCCGCGGTCGCGTAGCGAGTCACGTCGTTGTGAAAGTACGCGGGCCAGGCGTTCGCGATCAGCATGAAGCCATGACCCGCGTCGCCGAACTCGGTTTGCAGCTTGCGACGCAGCGTGCCCGAGACGAGATCACTCACCACGATCGAGTCGCCGAAATGCGCGATGCGCGTGATGGCGTGCGCGCGCTTTTGCGCCGTCGCCGAGAGCGCGCGGAAAAAGCCGTCCAGCGCATGTCCGCTCGAATCCGCAAAGGGTAGTGGGGGCTCGGCCGCGTCAATCTTCGGCAGCGGCACGTCCCCGGCTTGGTGCGCGTGCTCGAGTTCGGCTTGCGCGGCGCGAATCGCCGCGCTGTCCGGCTGCGCGAGCTCGCTGCGCGTGCGCGTTTCCATCGTGATTTTAGCTTCGCCCACCGAAACAGCCGGCTCGGCCAGGGCTCGGTGGCTCACTTCCGTCGCGGCTGGCGCATGAAAAATGCGGAGCCCATCGAGCGCACGCCAATGCTCGGCAAGAGCGCCGAGCGCAAGCACCGTCAGCGTCGCGAGCGCGGCGCGCGAAGTGAACGGAGTGTTCGCGAGCCGCGAGCCCGAGCTTTGCTCGCTATCAGTTGCTACAGGACGCATCCCCGAGCTGCTTGCACAGCGCGCGCAACATCTTCAAATCGCGATCGCTCGCCGTGCCGGCTTGGGCCTTTTGCTGAAGCAACGATTTGGCTTGTAGTAGCTTCGAGCGATCGCCGCTCGTCGCGAGATCTTGCGCGTTGGCCGGAGCTTGCGTCGAGTCCGCGCCTTCGTCGAATGGGTTTTTGCGCACCAGCGTCGCGGGTGCGGCGATTTTCGTCGCGCTCGCGGCGGCGGACTTCGGTTCCGGCGCGGCCACGGGTTCCGGCGCGTTCGCGCCCGAGCTACGCACCGCCGCTTGTGCCGCGACCTTCGGCGAATCTTGCGGCGCAGCCGGCAAGTCGCTGACATCGACCGAGCCGGCGCTGAGCGAGGCAAGCTCATTGGCCGCGCGCTTTCGGCGGATCGAATCAACCGTAGTGGCGCGCGAGATCTGATCCAAATAGGCGCGTTTTTGCGTCAGATCGCTGGCCGCCGCGGCCTTCGCGAACAGCGCGTCCGCCCACGCGCCTTCGATTTGGCGAAAGTCGGCGGTTTTCCGGGCGTTGCTGTCGTCGGGAATCTGCGCGGCCTTGGCGGCGGCACCGTCGGTGTCGCCCTTGTCGAGCAGCGCTTTCGCATCGGCCAACGTGCGCATCGCGGCGTCGACGGGTTCGGCGCTGCTCGCCGCGATCTCGGGCTGCGACGAAGAGCCGCCGCGCGTCGCCAGCGCGACGCCAAGCGCGAGCAAGACCGCGATGGCGCCGCCGACCACGCCGAGCTTCATTCCGGTCGACCATTTGCTGCTGCCGAACGGAGACTCCGCAGAGGCCGCAGTGCCACCGAGCGTGAGCGCGCTCAGCTGCTGGCTCTCCTCCGCGCCGGGCACGTAGATGTCGCCTGCCGGAATGAACTTCAGGATCACGTCGCCGAGCTCGATCACGTCGCGCGCGTCGAGCAGCGTGCGCGGCAACTCCACGCCGTTCACGTGCACGCCGTTGGCGCTCTCGCGATCCACGATCTCGTAGCGTCCGTCTCCGAGTGGCTGAATCTCGGCGTGCACGCGACTTACCGAAGGATGATTGATCGGGACTTCGCATTCCTCGCCGCGGCCGATGACGAGCGGTCGATCTTGCGTCAGCGGGAATTCCGCGCCGACACTCGGGCCGACCACCATCACCAGCCGATCCGGCTGATGCATGAGAGCTTGGCTGCGCGGCGCGGCCGGCATGGTCACCGCTTTGTCGAACGACGCCGGCTCCACGATGCTGTCGTCGATCACCTGCAAGCGGTAGTCTCCGAGCTGCACCAAATCTCCGTGCACGATCTCGTGCTGCCCGCTCACGCGCTGCCCGTTCACGTAGCAACCGTTGTAGCTCGTGAGATCGAACAGCACCCAGCGCTCGCCCGGCTTGGTCAGCCGCGCGTGGCGACGCGAGATGTTGCGCTCGGTCAAGCGCACGGTGTTCTCTTCCGCGCGCCCAATCGAATAATCGTCACGGACGAGGTGGACGATCGTCTTGCTCGCTTGATCGTCCTCGATCGTCAGCTTCCACATCGGTGTGCCCAGAAGCCCGCTGCGCATTGTTTCATGCTCGAGACGGCGTGATGCGCGGATGGGTCCGGCAAATTTGTCATGGTTCTTTGCGGGTTTAAAGCCCCTTCACCCAGCGCACACTGCTTTTGGGCGCGAAAATCGGGCTCGCTTCGCGCTCCAGCGGGCGATTCGCGACCCGGAGACCGAAAAATCTGGCGCCTAGCCCGCTTGAGCGGCGCGAAACAGTGCGTCATGAACCGCCGGCCGGGCGGCGCGAATGCGCACGTTGTCGCGGCTCGGGCACACGCGATTGGACAGCAGAACCAGGACGCGGTCCGCGTCGGGGTCGCACCACAAGCTCGTGCCGGTGAAGCCCAAGTGACCGAAGCTGCGCCCACCTGCGAGCGATCCCGCGGACGACCCACGCTCGGACTTGCCGTCGAAACCGGCGCGCAGGCTGCCACCATCTCGTTCGCGCACGAGCTCGGCGAGCTCACCCGCGCGGAGCCATACCTCGGAGCGACCATTGATGGCATCGAGCAGCGCGGCACCGAAGCGCGCGACGCTCATGGCGTCACCGAACAACCCTGCGTGGCCCGAGAGTGCGTGGCCCGACAGCGCCCACGCGTTCTCGTCGTGCACGATCGCGTGCACCAGCCCGCCGCGGAAAAGCACGCTTTCGGTCGGCGCGCAGCGTTCGGCGAACTCAGGCCAGCGCGCGCGAAGCTGGCGCACCGAACCCAGATTCAAGCCGAGCGGTTCGCACACTTCGCGGCGCACGATTTCATCGAGCGGCGCTTGCTCTCGCGCTTCGAGCGCGAGTCCGACGAGCGCATAGCCGAGATCGCTGTACAAAGGGGGATAGCTTCGCGGCTCGACTTCGCGGCACTCGGGTCGTCGCGCGCGAAGCAGCTCCTCGAGCGCCGAGCGCCGTTCGAACGGACGCTGCTCGAGCAGCGCCGCAAACAGCGGGCGATGCGCCTCGAGGCCGGCCCGATGCGCGAGCAAGAGCTCGAGCGACTGTGCGCCAGTGTGGGTGCCTCGCGCTTCGCTAAGCAGTTCGCCAAGCGGCGTCTTCAGCGACAGACGACCGGCGCGCGCGAGTCTCGCGGCCGTGGCTGCCACGACGGGCTTGGTGACCGAGGCCAAATCAAAAAACGAGCGCTCATTTGCCGCGAACTGGCCCGTTCGACCCGCGGCTCCGGCCTCGAGCCGCCAGTTGGACTCGGCGCGAAACGCGATCGCGACGACGGCAGCCGGCGCCACGTTTGGACCCACGACCAATTCTCGTGCAATTTCATCGAGGCCGGAACTTCGCATGCGCTTGCTCGCAGCGCTCAAGAGCGGCAAAAATCAAAGGTTTTTGACCGTCCGGGAGCTGCACCGCTATTGTGAAGGTGCCGTAGAAGGATTGGAAGGCGAGAAGCGATGGCCGAGTTTACCTGGGAAGCCCGCGGTCGGACTGGCGAAGTCCGCAAGGGCGTCATGGAGGCCGAGAATGAAGAGGCCGTAAACACGCGCCTCAGGCAGCAGCAGCTCGCGCCGGTCAAGGTCAAGAAGAAGAGCCGGTTCGGCGAATTCAAATTCGGCGGCGGCGTCAAGACCAAGGACCTCGTCACCTTCACGCGCCTCTTTGCGACGATGATCGACGCTGGCTTGCCGCTCGTGCAGTGCCTGGAGATTTTGGGTTCGCAGCAAGCCAATCCCAATTTCGGCGCGGTGCTCAAGGACGTGCGTGGCGCGGTCGAGCAAGGTGCGACGTTCAGCGAAGCGCTGCGCCGTCATCCCAAGGTGTTCGACGAGCTGTTCACGAACTTGGTTCACGCCGGCGAAGTCGGCGGCATCCTCGACAGCATCATGAGCCGGCTCTCGATTTACCTCGAAAAGCGCCAGAAATTGATTCGGCAGGTGCGAGGCGCGCTGGTCTATCCGTCGATCGTCGTGGTGATCGCCGCAGGCGTGATGACCGCGCTGCTCACGTTCGTGATTCCTGCGTTCGAAGGCATGTTCAAGGATTTCGGCGGTGGCAAAGCGACCTTGCCGTGGCTGACGCAGGTGATGGTCGCGATCTCGCACAACTTCGTCAGCTATTTCCCGTTCATCTTCGTCACGGTCGTCGCGATCGGGGTTGGTTTCAGTTACGTCTATCGAACGCCCAAGGGAAAAGCTGCGATTCACAAAGCGCAGCTCAATATCCCGATCATCGGCCCGGTGCTGCGCAAGATCGCGGTCGCACGCTTCACGCGCACGCTCGGCACCTTGCTGCAATCCGGCGTGCCGATCCTCGACGCGCTCGAGATCTGCGCCGTCACCGCGGGCAACGTCATGATCCAAGCTGGCGTGATGCACGTGCGCCAGAGCATTAGCGAAGGCAAAAACATGGCCGAGCCGCTGACCGAGGCAGGCGTTTTCCCGGACATGGTCGTGCAAATGATCGCGGTCGGCGAGCAAACCGGCGCACTCGATCAGATGCTCAACAAAATTGCAGATTTCTACGAGGAAGAAACGGACGTCGCGGTTGCCGCCCTGACCAGCGCGCTCGAACCGATCATGATGGTCGGCGTCGGCGGCATGGTCGGCGTGGTGCTGATCGCGATGTATCTGCCGATCTTCTCGCTTGCCGGCAACATTCACGCGGATTAGTCCCCGCCGCGAAACGAGTTCCCGGCATCATGCGCGTCAAGCTCGGCATTCCGGAAATGCTCGGAGCGGCGCCGCTCGCGCGCCGCCTGGCCGCGTTGACCGGCGCGCGGCTCGTGCTCTTGTCGGTCTCGTTCGTGCTCGTGGGTGCATTTTACCTGCGCGGCAAGTTCGGTCTCGGTTCATTCACCTTGCGAGTCGCGCTGGAGGCTTTTGGGCTCTCGTTCGGGTTGACCGGCGTATACGCGACGCTGCTTCGACGCGGCCGTCACACCGAACGACTGGCGGAGCTGCAGCTGATCTTCGATCAACTGACTTGGACCGTGTTCGTCTATCTCACCGGTGGCGCCTCGAGCGGAGCCACCTCGTTCTACGGCTTGTCTTGTTTGGTCGGCGCAAGCTTGATGGGTTTGCGAGGCGCGGCGCTGGCGGCGGTTTCCGGCGCGGTTTCCTATGGCGCGTTGGTCTTCGCGCTGCAGCAGGGCATCGTGCCTTCGCCGCCGGATCAGTCGCCTTCGCTCTACCGACTCGCGCCCGACGAGCTCACGTTTTACGTGCTCGTCAATCTGCTGGTCTTGATCGTCGTGGCGCTGCTCGCGGGCACCCTCGCGGATCGCTTGCGTTGGACTGGCGGCGAGCTCGCGGCCGCGACCGAGCGCGCCGATCAGGCCGAGCGCATGGCGGCGCTCGGTCGGCTGGCGGCGGGCCTGGCGCACGAGATTCGTAACCCGCTCGGCTCGATCGCTGGTTCGATTCAGCTATTGCGCACCGCCGCGGGGCTCTCCGATGAAGATCAGAAACTCTGCGACATCATTCAACGCGAGACCGGTCGCCTGAACGATCTAGTCACCGACATGGTCGATCTGTCGAAACCGAAGAAGCCGATCCTTTCTAGCGTCGATGTGGCGCGCATCGCGCGTGAGGTCGTGTCGCTCGGCGCCAAGAGTGGACGCGCGGTTTCAGACGTGGACATCTCGTATTCGGGTGTCGATCTCGCGGAGGTGACGGCGGACGGCGCTCAACTTCGGCAATTGATTTGGAACCTGGTGCGCAACGCGGTGCAGGCGAGCGGTCCCGGTGAAGCGGTCGAAGTCGCGGTCGAGCTGCTCGGCGGACACACCTGGCTGCGGGTTTCCGATCATGGCGTCGGTATCGACGACGCCGCCAAAGAGCGACTATTCGACGCGTTCTTCACGACGCGCTCGCAGGGCACGGGCATGGGCCTTGCGGTCGTCAAGCGCATCGCGGACGAACACGGTTTCGCGATCGTGGTCGAGAGCAGCCGCGGCCGCGGCGCGACCTTTCGAGTCGACTTGGGCCGGCCGCGCCCGTCCCGACTTCCACGCGCCCAGGCGTGAACGGATCGACCGTGCCAAGCTTGCTACAGCGCTGGGATCGCCGAACGGCGCGCTCTACGCTCGCCGCTAACCCAATCAATTAAACCGGCAAATTCACGCGGTTACCGCGCCGGCCCCGAACGAGCAAAGCTTTGGCACCCCCCTTGCGTATTGATTGTGAGAAGACCACATCAAGTCTAAAGAACCGAGATCGCCATGACCAACCTTCGCAAAATAACTTCACTGTTCGCGGCGCTTGCGTTCGCCATGTCGTTGTCGTTGTCGGCTTTCGCTTCGGAGGCGGAAAACTTCGTCAAGGACAAGCACACCGAGCTCAGTGCGCTGCTCAGCAAAGCCAAATCCGCGGAAGACAAAAAGGCCCTCGACAGAGCGATGGACGGCGCGTTCGATTACGAATACCTCGCGCACGAGACGCTGAAGGATTCCTGGGATCAGCGCACGCCCGCCGAGCGGAGCGAATTCACCAACTTGTTGAAGGATCTCGTGCGCAATGCTTATCGGAAAAACCTGAAGAAGACGCTCGGTTATAGCGTGGACTACAAAGGCGAATCCGACGGCGAAGCCGGCAAGATCGTGAAGACGATTGCGCACAACACGAAGAACGCGCGCGAAGAGCCGGTCAACGTCGACTATGTCGTACACCAAGTGGACGGCAAATGGCTGATCGATGACGTCGTGACCGAAGGGTCGAGTCTGGTCCACAATTACCGCAGTCAGTTTCGCCGCGTGATTCAAAAGCACGGCTTCGATGAGCTGCTCAAGCGCATGAAGAACAAGCGCGACAAGGGTGGGGACGTCGACTGATATAAGTGGGGGGCGGCGCGAGCTTTGACTCGACGCTGCGCGTCGTCGAGCCGTCGCGAAAGCGCTTTGCTGTACTGGGGTTCAGGGTTCGCTCGTGTTTTTGCGGCGTTTTCGCTGCGAAATTGTCCGCGCTCGTCGCGCCGCTGATACGATCGAAGGACTTTGGGTTCGTCCGGGCATTCTTCTAACGCTCCGCCGTTGGAGCCGCCGCAGGCGCCCGAGCTCGGGCTCGGCGATTTGCCCGGGTTCGGCGAAGACCAACGCGTTCCGTTGCGGCTCACGGTGACCCGCGGCGTGCTCGGCATCGAGCTGTACGAAGCGATCGAAGTGGGACCGCTCGAGGTGACACGGCTCGCGCTCGCGCTGCCGAACCTGAAGTTTCCGCTCGACCTGAGCGGAGGTGTGCCGCGCTTTCGTCATCGCCGCGGCGAGCTCGAGCATGCCGCGCTTTCGCTCGATTTTTCCCGGCTCGCGCGCTTCGTCGAACGCGGCGTCGCGAACGTGCTCGAGCCGCTGGTGCGGCCCGCAGTCGTGTACGCGCGCCAGCAAGGACTCGGCTTCGGTTTCGTCGCCGCCGAGCAAGCACTGGCCTTCGATCTGTCGTGGGTGCCGGACGAGCGCCATGCGCGCTTCGTGGTCGACGATGCTCGTGGGATTGGGTTGCCTGGTGCGGCGCTCGGCTTCGCGCTCCGCACGTTGGACGTCGTGTTCGCGGGCGTCGGTACGCGCCAGGGCCGCGTGTTCACGATCGCCGACGCCGGCGCGAAGCTCGGCCGCGCGCTGTTGCCCGCGGTCGGCGCGCGTGCACCTTCTGCCGATCGCGTGCGCTTCGGCGCGCTCGAGCTCGATCACGACGCCGCGCGCGTGGAGCTCGACGCCACATTTTCGACCCTGGCTTTGCCCGCGGCCGGCGCGCGCGCGCTCGAACTCGCGGCTATTTCCCGCACCGGCGACGACGCGCTCGCGCGTGGCGCCGTCGAAGAGGCGCGCTCCGCCTATCTCGCCGCGCTCGAGCAAGCACCGCGCCACCCGGAGCTGATCCAGCTGATCGCAGCGATCGACCTCGGAGTACCGGATCGCGCGGAAGCCGCGCTCGGCATGATCGTCGAAAGCATGCCCGCGACGAGCGCCGGGTTGATCGGCGCAGAGTTGCTCTGGCGGCTCTCCGATTTCGACGGTGCTCGACAAGCTTTGTCGCACGCAGCCGAACGCGAACCGTTCGCGCCGCTAGCTGCGCTGATCTGGTGCCGCTTGGCCGAGCGCGATCCGTCGCCGATCGAGCAACGCGCGGCGCTGGATCGCGCGGTCGCCCTCACTCCGGGTCTCGAGCTGCCGCGAGCACGCCGCTTCGCCGCCCGGCTCCGCCGCGGCGATCATGAAGGCGCGCTCGGCGACGCCGAACATTTGGAAGCGATGACGCGCGGCGCGCGCGGCAAGCACGAGCAAAACCTACGCTCGGCGCGGGCATTTCTCAGCGCAGGTTTCATGCGTGATGCGCGGCGCTGCTTCGAGCGCGCGCTGCGCTACGCGCCGGACGATGCGCGCGCAACCGCGGGTCTCGCGCGCTCGCTGCTCGAGGCGGGATTGCGTGAACGCGCGACCACGCTTTTGGCGCGCGCTGTCGCGCTGTCCGAGCGCAGCGGTCAACCCGACGCCGACGCCCTGCTCGATCTCGCGCTGGTCTTGGCCTCGGACTTGAAGGATTTGCCGCAAGCGATCGCGCGGGTCCGGCAAGTGTCGTCGGCCTCGCCGCGCCACGCCGAGGCGCGCCGGCTCGAAGCGCGGTGGCGCTCGGATTTAGGTGATATCGCGGGCGCTTCCTTGGCCTACGGGCGCATGCGTGAAGCGATCGAGCTGGCCGGCGAAGCGCCGGCAAATGCCGCGGACTACTTGCTCGAGGCGGCCGAGTTCGAACGCACGGCGGAGCGCGACGTGCTTGCGGCCGAGCGCCACCTAGCCGTCGCAGTGCGCGTGGCGCCGCGCGATCAAAAGGTGCTCGAGCGTTATCGCGCTGTCGCCGGCGAAGTCGTCGAACTGGAGCGCCAACGTCGTCGCGAAGGTTAGCCGCGTCAGGCTAGGAGCGCGTGCCAAGCGCGCTCGAGCGCGCCCGCGTCGCTCTTCGGCAGCACACTGCTAACCCTCAAGGTTGATACCATGCGTGCCAGCGCGGAACTCGGTACTACTTCGAATATTTGTCGCAAACGCGCCGCGTCCCCGCCCACTCCGACCGCGATCGCGCTGACGCAAGCGACGTCCGTCCGCACCTGATCCGCTCCAATCGCGAGCAGAGCTTGGCGCGTGCGCTCGAACTCGGGCACGCTCGTGAGGGACAAGAGTAGGCAGGCGTCGCGTTCGATCCAAGCATCTCGAATCGGGATTTGGTTTTTTGCGATGACGGCGAACAACGCCTCCGAAAGCGCACTCGGCGCCTGAACCCAGGCGAGCTTTTCGTCGACCACGATCACGGCCCCGAGCGCGCGCGCTTCGGCTTCGATGCGCGTCTCGTTGCCCGCACCATTTTCGGCATGATCCGCGGTTTTTCGGGCATGAATCAGGATGCGGTGGCGCCGCGCCCACTCCACCGCGCGCGCGTTCAGGACCTTCGCGCCCGACTCGGCGATTTCCTGCATCGTCTCGTAGTCGATCGCGGGGAGGTGACGCGCATCCGCGACGTTGCGCGGATCGGCGCTGTAGATCCCATCGACGTCGCTGTAGATCTCGCAGTGCTCGGCTCCGAGCGCGGCCGCGAGCGCGACCGCGGTCGTGTCCGAGCCGCCGCGGCCAAGCGTGGTGATTTCGCGACGGTAGCTCATGCCTTGGTACCCAGCGACAATCACGACACGTCCGCGCGCGAGCTCGTCTTCGATCCGATGTGGGCGCACTTCGATGATCTGCGCGTCGAAATGGCGATCGTTGGTGATGATGCCCGACTGCGAGCCGGTAAAGCTCACCGCGTCACAGCCGAGCGTGGACAGCGCCATCGACATCAGCGCCATGGTCACGCGTTCGCCGGTGCTGACGAGCATGTCGAGCTCACGGCGCGGCGGATCGCTCGCGATCGAGCGCGCGAGCGAAAGCAAATTCTCGGTCGCTTTGCCCATCGCACTGACGACGACGACGACCTGGTGACCCGCGCTCCTGGTCGCCGCGATGTGGCGCGCGACGAGCGCGATCTTGTCGCTGTCCGCCACGGACGAGCCGCCGTACTTTTGGACGACGATGGCCACGAGACCCGAGCTCTATCAGTGTGCCCGATTTACGGCCAAAAAACCGGCGCAATTGGCGGCTAGATCTGGCTCGGCTCGGCGAAGCTCAGCACGCCGAAGCCACCGACGGCCCAGAGTCGCTCGCTCGCGGGCTGCCAAATCAAGCGTGCCACCTTGGCCCACTCGCCGCGCTCGACCGGATCGCCCGCCGTCGCCTCGGAAGCGCCGTCGATGCGCGCGATGCAGCTCGCCGTGCCGAGCTCCGGATCGACGAGCAAGATTTCGCTTCGATCGGTGGTCTCGCGATAGACGGCGGCAAAAAAACGCGCAGCGCCCGCGACGGTGCCGCCTGCGAGCGCGGTCGTGCTCGCGCTGCCCGATACGCGTTGAAAGCTCCGCCCGCGATCGCGCGAGACGACGATCGCATGCGAGAATTCGCCCAATGCGACGCATTCGCCAGAGCTGGCGAAGAGCGGCGTTTCGGCTTGCGCGACGAGCAAGGCCGAGCCGAAGAGCTCGCGCGCGGGCTCGCGTTCGGGTCCGAGCCAAATCAATTTGCGCTCGCGTCGCTCGGCGACGAGTGCCGCGCGACTCTCGCGTGCGACCGCGAGCACTTTGCCCGATGGCTCGACGCGCTCGAAGCCGTCGCCGCCATCGAGCACGTCGAGCAGCGTGCCGTCGGCGCCGAGCAGCAAGACACGGGCGCCGTCTTCGCTCGCTCCGCCGAAGCCAAACGGAGCGCGCATGCCTGCCGCGGCGCGAACGTATTCGCGGAAACGGCTCAATTGTTCGGCTTGTGATGCGAAGCGCGCGCGACGAAAGAGCTGGCCGGACTTGGTGAGCGCGAGCGCAATGTCTTCGCGCGGACCGAGCAGCGCCAGATCGGAGAGTGCGCTGCCGTCGATGGCAAGGCGCAGCGGCGCGCTCTCGTCGCCACGAAACCAAAGCAAATCGGAGCTCGCGGCGACCACATTTTTCCCGCGCACCGAAAGCGCCGAGCAAGCCTCGAGCGAAGCCTTCGGCTCGAACGCGCGCCAGGCAATCGCTGCGAGCGGCACGGGCGCTTCGTCGCTCGTGCTGCCGAGCAAAACATCGCGCTCGGCGGCGACGCCCTCCGAACCGTCGTCTTGCTCGAGCGCCGGAAACTTGCTCTCGTCCACGTTGAAGCCGCCGTCTTCGATGCCCTCCGCGCCGTCGTCGGGCAGCAAGGCCTCGGGCAGCTCCAAACCGACCGCGGGATCGACGGTGATCTCGAGCTCGTCTTCGCCGCCGTCGTCGTTCACGCTTTCGGCGCCGACGAAGCTGCCGAGATCGAGCTCGACCGGCTCGTTGTCGCCAGCGTTTTCGCCCAACAAATTTTCGATCTCTTCACCGACGTCGAGCTGTTGCGATTCTTGATCGTCGTTTCCCGGATCATCGATCGGATCGAGCTCGATCGCGTCTTCGAGATAGCTCTCTTCGTCTTCGCGCTCGCTCGTCGCCGCTGAAACCGTAAAATTAGCCGAGAAATCCGGGCACCAATCCATTGCTCCCCGAGCATACCATCGCTCCGCCGACACGCAGGGTGCGCTCCACTCGCGCGCTTTCGCTGGCGCTGGCCGAGCGCTGCGTGTCATGGTGCGTGCCGCCGTGGAACTCCGCGAATTGATCGATGAAGACTTGGTCGTGCGAAGGCTTTCGGTCAAAAAGCAAGACGTCGTGTTCGTCAAGGGGATCTTCGAAGCGAGTGAAGGTTTGTGTGCCATGTTTGCGGAGCGCGGCGGAGACCTGACCGTGGTCGCGCCGGCATCGCGCGCAGCTGAGCTCGACGTGGTTTTGCGTGACCTCGTCGCGGAGTTGCACGGCGTGCTCGATGATCCTGGGTGCTAAAGCCCCCGAGCCCGAGCCCCCGCACGCGTTTCCGACCGAGTCATCGCCTGTGGCATGTTCGCTTAGCGTTGCGAGCTCACGCGCGATGCTTTAGCTTCCGCGTTCGATGCCGGAGCCGTTCGCACCGTCTCTCATCACCAACGTGCCGTCTCCGGCGGAGCGCACGCCGCTGCCGCTCGACGGCGCGCGCGCCGACACGCGCTTGTTGGATGCATGGTGCGAGTGGCTCGGCGCGCTCGCGACCGACGCCGAGGCGGCGCTCGCTGCCGCGATCGCGTATCGCGAGCTCGATGGCGGCGCGCGCGATCACTGGCTCTCCGCGCTCGAGCAAGACACGAGTCGGCTGAACGTGCCGCGCATCGCCGTCTACGCGCCGCTGCTCGCCGTCGAATCCGATCCCGATCGCCGCGCGCGGATCACGGATGCAATCGGTCCCGCAGATGCCGCGGCGACGCCGCGTTTTGCGCCGCAAGGCTTGCTTGGCAAAGCGGCGGATGGCTCCAGCGTGGCCGTGGTGATCTCGCCGCTTTACCTGGATTTCGTGCAGGTTTTGGCGTGTTCTTATCGCGTCGAGCGCGGCTTTGGCTGGGTGCGCCACGATCCGATCGTCGATCGCCGGCACGCGCTTCGTCATGGCGAACGCATCGACGGCACGCTGGTCGAGCGCACGCCGCTGAAGAGCCTGATCGACGAGCTTGCGCACGCGGTGCTCGCGCACAAGCGGAGCGGCCGCGAACTGCCGCAAGCGCTGCGCGTGTTCGCCGATCTGTTCGGGCCC
The DNA here is from genome assembly GCA_036268695.1 of Polyangiaceae bacterium. Taxonomy (GTDB): domain Bacteria; phylum Myxococcota_A; class Polyangia; order Polyangiales; family Polyangiaceae; genus PMG-095. The sequence continues at coordinate 13,634 of DATATR010000200.1, forward strand.
AACATCAGCGGCTCGAGCCCGCCTCCTGCGACGTGAGATTCGGCGCGCTCGTTTTTCTTTTGGGTTTGCCTGGTGCGTGTCAGCGCGTCGCGGACGAACCCGCTGCCGCGCCGAGTGAGTCCGAAGGTCGCGTGCTGCAATTTGCATTCGGCACGACCGACGGCCAAGAAGTGACCAGTGAGAACACGCGCGGCCGCGTCACCGTGCTCGTGTTCGTGACCACGTTCGACCTGGCGTCGCAAGTCGTCGCGAAGCGTTTGAACCAAGTGTTTCGCACGCACCATCCGCAGATCCACGCAGCCGCGGTCGTGCTCGAAGCGCCGAAGTACGCGCCGCTCGCCGACGTGTTTCACAGCGCGCTCGAGCTCTCCTATCCGGTTGCGCTCGCGGATTCGCCCGGGCTCGTCGATGCGCCGGCGCTCGCGTCGAACTCCAACATCGGCGCGGTGAGCGCGGTCCCAACCGTGCTCGTGCTCGACGGCGCCGGCCGCGAAATCGTGCGAAGACCGGGGCTCTGCACGGTGCACGATCTGGAAAGCTGGGTGGCGCAGGCGCAAAGGCCGTGAGATCGTCGCGCGATGGTCGAGCCGCGCCGAGCTGCAAAAAAGAGCGCGCCGCGCGTCGAGCTGCCCGCGCCGCCGAGCGAGCTATACGAAGAAGCATATCGGCTCGCCGAGCAAGCCCCAAAACCAGCGCTGTTTCGCAACGTGCGCAGCGGCAGCTCTGGCTGGTCGGATGCGTCGCTCTCGCGCGGCGAGCTGTTCTATCCGAAGCAGGTCAAAACGCCCGAAGCGCGACTCCGACATTACGCCGAGCACTTCGAGCTCGTCGAGGTGGACGCGACGTACTACGCGCTGCTCGATGCCGACACCTTTCGACGCTGGGCCGAGTGGACTCCGGCGAGTTTTCATTTCGACGTCAAAGCGCATCCGATCTTCACGGGGCACCCGATCGATCGCCGACGCTTGCCCGAGGACTTGGCGCAAGCCGCGCCCGAAGGTGAGCGCATGTACCCGAAGGATTTGCCGCGCGAGTTCGCGCTGGAAATCGAAGCTCGTTATTTCGCCGGGCTCGCGCCGCTTTTGGAGTGCGGACGACTCTCGTCAATCCTGATCCAATTCCCACCTTGGTTCGATGCAACGCGGGGCCACGTGCGCCAGATCGAGAGTTTACGCGCACGCTACCCGGAGGCGCCTTTTTCGGTCGAGTTTCGCAATCGGAGCTGGCTCTTGCCGGAGCGACAAGCGCGCGTGATCGAGCTGCTCCGTTCGCTCGATTTGCCGTACGTCGTGGTGGACGAACCGGACGTCGAACGCGGCGGCGTGCCGCCGCTCACATTCGTCACATCTCGGCGCCTCGCGGTGGTGCGCTTTCACGGCCAGAATCGCGCTGCGTGGCAACGACCGGGCGCGACCGTGGCCGAACGTTTCAACTATCTTTACGGCCGACCGGAGCTTTTCGACTGGAGCGAGCGCGTGCGCCGCTTGGCCGACGAAGCCGAAGAGGTTCACGCCGTGTTCAACAATTGCATTCGAAACTACGCGCTGCTGAACGCCAAAGGCCTGACCGCGCTGCTCGCCGAAAGCGCAGCCTGAGTCGCGCCGCCAGATCTGGTTGACCTCGCGGCGCAAAGTTCTAAGGTTCGGGCTCCGGATTTAGGCGCCGGCACGGCGTCTGAGGAGAAAAAATGGCGAAACTCGAAGGCACCAAGACTCACGAAAACCTCAAAGAAGCGTTTGCCGGTGAATCGCAAGCGAATCGCCGTTACCTATACTTCGCCAAAGTCGCGGACATCGAAGGTTATCCAGATGTCGCGGGCCTGTTCAAAGACACCGCGGACGGTGAGACCGGTCACGCGCACGGCCATTTGGATTTCCTGAAGCAGGTCGGCGATCCCGCGACGGGCAAGCCGATCGGGAACACGCAGAAGAACCTGCTCTCGGCCGTCGCCGGCGAGACCTACGAATATCAGACGATGTACCCGGGCTTCGCCAAGACCGCGCGGGACGAAGGCTTCGCCGAAATTGCGGAGTGGTTCGAGACGCTTGCCAAGGCAGAAAAATCGCACGCCGGCCGTTTCGACAAAGCATCCAAAGAGCTCGGCTGAAGCTTGAATGAGTAAGCATCCCGCCCGTACGCCGGAGCGAGCGCCGGCGTACGACCCGAACGACGACCGTTTCTGGGACCCGCGAGATCTCGAGCAAGAACTCTTGCGCACTTTTCAGGTGTGCCAGGAGTGCCGCATGTGCGTGACGTACTGCGGCTCGTTTCCGATTTTGTTCGACGCGATCGATCGAGAGATTGACGGGGGGCGGGCCGAGGGCTCGGAAAATGTAAACGCCGAGACGGTGCACGCCGTCAGCGATCACTGCTGGCAGTGCAAGCTCTGCTACATCAAATGTCCGTACACGCCGGACGAAGGCGCGTACGAGCTACTCGATTTCCCGCGTTTGATGGCGCGCGAGAAAGCGCAACGCGCGCGGCGGGACGGCATTTCGCTGGTCGACAAAGTGCTCGGCGAACCGCAGTTGATCGGCGCTCTGTCGGCGGGACCGCAAGCGCCGCTCGCGAACCTCGTCAACTCGAAGCGGCTCGTGCGAAAAGTGGTGGAGAAGGTGGCCGGCATCTCCGCGGAGTTCCCGCTGCCGCCGATCGCGAGCGAAGTCTTCACGCGCTGGCACCGGCAGCACACGCCATACGAAGGCTCGGGCAGTGCCGGTCAAGTCGTCCTGTTCCCGACCTGTTACGGACAATACAATTTTCCCGAGGTGCCGCGCGCCGCGGTGCAAGTGCTCGAGCGCAACGGCTTCGATGTGATCGTGCCAGAGCAGCTCACGTGTTGCGGCATGCCGAACCTCGACGGCGGCGATTTGGAAGCAGCGCGCGCCAAAATGCACGCGAACGTCGAGCTGCTCGCGCCGTATGTCGAGCGCGGCTTGCGCATCGTCGTGCCTGGGCCAACGTGCGGCTACGCGATGAAGAAAGAATGGCCCGTGTACGCAGCCGGCAAGCGGACGACGGACATCGCCGCGCGCACCTTCGATTTGATGGAATTTCTCGATATTTTGCGGCGCGAGAAAAAGCTCGTGAAAAACTTCGAGCGCGGGCTCGGGCGTGTCGCGTATCACGCGGCTTGCCACCTGCGCGCACAGAAGGTCGCGATTCCGGGCGCGCGCGTGCTTTCGCTACTGCCGGATACGGACGTGCGCATCGTCGAGCGCTGTTCGGCGGTGGACGGCACTTGGGGCATGAAAGCGAAGCACTACGAGGAAGGCGCGCGCTACGCGGAACGTCTCGGCGCGGCGCTCGAAAATGAGCGCAGCGACAGCGGCGAGCTTTCCGTCGTAACGGACTGCAGCTTGGCCGCGCTGCGCGTGCTCAAGCAAAGCGGCACGCTGGCGCGCCATCCGATCGTCGCGCTGGCAGAAGCATACGGCTTTGCCGAAGGAGCGAGCGCATGAGCTTAGTGGAGCGAGGAGAGCTGCTCGGCCTGGCCGAATACGAACAAATTCGCGACGCCTTTCGCCGTCGGGTTATCGCGTTGAAAGAAGCGCGCCGCGTTGCGCTCGGCGCGAACATCAGCGTGTTGTTCGAGAACCACGATACGGCGCTCTATCAAATTCAAGAAATGCTGCGCACCGAGCGCATCAGCGCGGAAAAAGCGCTGCTACACGAGCTCGAAACCTACAACGAGCTCGTCCCCGGAGCGCACGAACTTTCAGCGACGATCTTCATCGAGTATCCGGAGCGCGACGAACGCGAGCGCATGTTGGTGGCGCTCGCGGGCGTCGAAAGCGCATTTTACTTACGCGTGGGCGGCGAACGTCAGTCGGTCATTGGGGACACGCGTGGCACCGATCCAAGTCGGACCATGGCCGTCCAGTACGTAAAATTCCCGCTCAGCGCGGCGGCGGAGGCTCAGCTCCGCGCGGGCAACGTCGAGCTCTCGCTCGGAGTGGAGCACCCTGCCTACCGCGCGGAGGTCGTTCTCGGCGCACGAACGGTACAAAGCTTGCGTGACGACTTCGACTGAGTGCCCGATAGAGTAGCCAATAATTGGCTGTTTCGTCGCCGGTTGCGCTAGTTGAATGAGCGAGGATGCCGCGTCACGTCTCCGTCTCTAGCGCCGAGAGCGGGCTCGAACCGCCGCCGAAGTCGAGCGTGCGCGCGTCTCGGCTGCGCTCGCTCGAGGTAGCGGGCCGCGAGGCGTACGCCTTGGCAAAGCAGAGCACGCTCTTTTATCGCGACGTGCGTGGCGTCGTGCCTGAGCCCAGGCCGGGGGACGATGTCGTGGTGTTCGTGCACGGCTTGTTTCAAACTGCCGGCGTGCTGCGGCCGGCGCGCGAGCGGATCGCGCGGGAAACCGGCGCCGAAACCGCTACCTTCACTTATGCTACGGGCCCCGGCGTCGAGCGCATCGCCGAGCGTTTGGCGGAGTTGATGCGCGAATTGCCGGCCGGGATCCGCATTCACTTGGTCGGACACAGCGTGGGCGGCCTGGTCATTCGCTGGTACGTGCAAGAACTCGGACGCGACGAACGCGTGGTGCAGACGGTGTCGCTCGGCAGCCCGTTTTCCGGTACGCAGCACGCGCGCTTTTTCCCGACTCAGGTCGGGCGCGATATCGTGCCGGAGAGCCACTTACTCGAACGGCTCGCCGCGGGTGCGCGCGCCGGCGAGCGCGTGCCTCATTTGTCGATCACAGCGACGCATGACTCGGTCGTGCCGCGCGGCGCCATGCTCGCCGTCGGCGACACGATGAGCATCGAAGATTGCGGTCACAACGGGCTCATTTATCACTCAGCCGTGGCACGCGAGATCGTGCGGCGAGTGCGCACGATTCGCGCCGCCGCCGAGCTCTGCGCGGGGTTCTAGCTCACTTGCAAGGCGCGTCGCCGATGGCGGCGCCGCATTCGGTCGCATCTTCGAAAGCGCGGCTCACGTGCAGCAAGCGACACTGCAGGTTGTCACCGCTCGCCGCGATGCTGTAAGTCGAATTGGGCGCCGCGCCGTCGAGCTTGACGCAGGCTGCTTCGCACCCGGCTTGACCGCCGAGCGAGGTGAATTGCGATGAGCAGGCCTTTTGGAGCAGCAAACAGTATGAATCGCAGTTGCCGGTCGTGCCGCTGTCGGGCGTCGCGGGCGAGCCGCACACGCCTTCGCCGCCCGGGCCCGTGTGTGGGCAGTGCGTCATCGGATCGAGCAGGGCATTGTACGAGTGGTATTTGCGGCACGCGACAGTGTTGCCGCTTTCGTCGTCAGCGGTGCCCTTGTCCAAGGCGTTGCACACGTCTTGGCATTGTTGCGGTGTTTCGTACTGTTGAAGCGAACCCGTGCACTCGGTCATTTCCAAGTGACAGAACGAGTCGCAATCGGGCACGATCGTCGTCGGATCCATGCCCAGGCAGGGGCCGTTCGCGGGGAGCGCCGCGTGCGGACAATGCTCTTCCGGCATGATCGTCGCGACGCTGATGTGCACGAAGCGGCACTGGAGCGTGTCGTTGTAGTAGTTCGCGTTGACGTCGAAGCTCCCGGTGTCCTCGAGCCCAAGGCACTTCTGCTCGCAATCGTCGGGCAAGACGCCGGTCGGGCAAGCGGCGTGGAACAACGAGCAATAGGTGTCGCAGTTGCTGGCGCAGGCGCCGTTCGTCGCGGGGCCAGCGTGCGGGCAGTAGGTCGCGGCGCTGTTCGGTTCGTTCGTGGCTTGTGCGAGCTGCAATTGATTGATCCGGCACGCGACCGTGTCGCCCGTCGGTTCGTTCGGGTCGCCCGGCGCGAGCAGGCGGCAAACGCCGTTGCACGTGTCTGGCGTGGCGTAGATTTGTGAGGTGCCGGTGCACAAG
>DATATR010000201.1:0-24848 GCA_036268695.1 Polyangiaceae bacterium
ATCTCGCGCTTTATCAGCTCGAGAAATCGCGCATTTTTTCGGGCGAGCTCGCGATTTTCGTCGCGCCGCCCGCGATTACGCGTCCGTTTACGCGACCTTGCGCGCGCCGGTGCCGACTTTGCCGCGCGGCGCGTCGACCGAGACGGACACAGCCGGCGGAGCCGCAACGCTTTCGTCACCGATGCGCACTTTGACCGAGACCCGCGCACGCCGCCATTCATCGTCGAGCTCGCTCGCGAGCGTGGAGAGTGCGTGCCTGAGCCGCTCGCTCGAGCGCTCCGAGGCAGAAAGAAACAGTGCGCCTTGCTGCCGCTTGGCCATCGCGCCGAGTGCCATCCGCGCGAACTCGCTGCGCGCGCTTTGCGCGGCTTGATCCAAGCGCTCGTTGCACGCGACCACGGCCGTTCCGAGTTCGACGCCACGGGCGAAAAGTCCGTCCAGCCGTTCGCCGATCCGCGCCGCAAAATGCGCGGGGCTCTCGCCTTCGTCTTGAGCGAGCACACGACGCGCGGTCGCCGCCCCGAACTCGGCAATGGTCGGCCAGTCCGCGCCGAGCTCGACCGCGATCAACACGCCTCGGGACGACTTACGCTTGCTCATGGGCTTTGGGTGCTACGGGCACGCTTCGCGAAATCTGCCGCTGTTTGCCGAGTTTGGCCAAATTCGCGGTCGGCACGCCCGGGCGGGCGTATCCTCGCGCGCGTCCCGAGCCGACTTCGGAGCCTGAAAACGGCGTGCCCGCATCACTCGCCCCTTCCGCCAAACCGCCCAGCCCGCGGCCGTTGCCGTCGCCGAAAAGCCGTTCATTTTGGGCGAATTTGCTGCGTTACGCGCTGGCGTTGTTGGGCGTGGCCATGGGCGCGGCTGCCTTCGCGGTGGTGTTTCGCGGCGCGATCGCCGCGATCTTCGTCCACGCCTACGGCGCGCGCGACGTGCTCGCGGCATTCGAGGGCTTGCCGTTTTATGCGCGCGTGCTCGTGCCCGCGCTCGGCGGCGCGCTCGCCGGCTTTCTCGGCGCGATCGCCGCTCGACTCAAAGGCGGGCACGGCGTCGGCGAAGTGATGGAAGCGGTCGCGCTCGGCAAGGGCCGAATCTCACTCCGGCTCACGTTGCTCAAAGCGCTCGGCTCTTGGCTCGCAATCGTGTCGGGCGGCTCGGTTGGACGCGAAGGGCCGTTGATTCAATTCGGCGGCGCGCTCGGGAGCACGCTCGGCAGAGTGTTCCAATTGCGCGGCCGGCAAGTGCGTGGCCTGATCGCCGCGGGCGCCGCCGCGGGTTTCGCTGCCGCCTACAACACGCCGATCGCCGCGGTGCTGTTCGTGGTCGAAGTCGTCACCGGCGTGATCGCGCTCGACATCGTGCTGCCCGCGATCATCGCGACCCCGATCGCGACCGCGCTCACTCGCTTGGCGATCGGCGGTGGCCCGATTTACGGACAGCGCAGCTTCAGCATGAGCTCGAACGCAGAGCTCGCAATTTACGCCACGCTCGGGCTGCTCGCGGGCGTGACCGGACCGCTCTTCATGTGGCTGCTTTCGCACGGCGAAACGCTGTTCAATCAAATCTCCGCCAAACCGCTGCGCGCCGCGCTCGGCGGCGCGCTAGTCGGCGGCACGGCGATCGTGTGGCCGCAAGTGACCGGCAACGGCTACGAAGCGATCAACCTGATCCTCGGCGAGCGGCTCAGCATCGGGCTCGTGATCGTGCTCTTGTTCGCCAAGGCGTTCGCGACCACGGCTTCGGTTTCTTCAGGCAGCCCAGGCGGCGTGTTCACGCCTTCTTTATTTTTGGGGGCTGCCTTGGGCGGCGCGCTCGGCCATGTCGTGTTGCGCTTTGCGCCGCTGAGCGCTCCGAACGCGATCGCCGCCTATTCGCTAGTCGGCATGGCGACCTTGATCGCCGCGACCACGCATGCACCCGTGATGGCGACCGTGCTCGTCTTCGAGCTCTCGGGCGATTACGCGATCGTGTTGCCACTGCTCACGGCCTGCTCGATCGCGACTTTGGTCTCGCGCTGGCTCCACCACGAGTCGATTTACACCGAAGAGCTGCGCCGCCGCGGCACGCGCTGGGAAGTCCGCGTCGTCGCTGAGGGCGATTCGACGTAGCGCGCTATTGAAACAAGCGACTGCGTGGGCTCAGCGCGATCAACAGTGCTTCCTCGCTGCCGGGCGGAGCCGGCGCACCTTCGGGCAGCGGACGCACCAGCCAGCCGCCGGCGCCTTCGGGATCCGGCGCGACCGCGACGCGCATTGCCGCGCGCGGCAAAGGCCGATTCGATTCGGGCTCTGCCTTGAGCGTGGTACGCGGCAAAGGTGGACTCGATGACGGCGAAGGCAGCGTCACGGAACGCGGCGCTTGCGAAGGCTGCGACAGTTCCGTGATTTGCACACCCGATTGCAGCGCTTCGCGCACGATCGCGGTCGCGATCGGCGCATCCACCACCGTCTTGTCGCTGAAGTCGTCGTAAGGCGCGAGCGCTGCGGCTTCATCGTTCCGCGACGGCGGCATCGAGCTCTGCAGCTCCGTGCTCAAGTCCGCCGCGCTGCGCGCGAGGTTCACCGCGCGCGCGTCGTCGCCAGCTTCTTCCGCGCGTTCCGCGGCGCGTCGCAGCCAGCGCAGTGCGTCCAGCCGATCCCCGGTGCGAAACAGCGCGCGCGCGGTCTCGATCGCGACCGCAACGGACTCGGGATCGTACGGCTCGACCTCGGGCAGATCGGGAAAAGATTCGGACATCGGCGCGAGAAGCATGAACGAGACTTTTGCCGAGCAAAAGCGGATTCACGAACGAGCTAAAAATCGCGGGCCGCCGGCGCGCGCTTCGACTCGAAGCACTAATTGATCCCGTGCATGCGGCGCGCGATGAATGGCGAGAGCGCGATCACGAGCACACCCACGACCAGCGCGACCTCCGCGATGCCGTGAAATACCGAACCGTAAGCCATCACCGTGTCGACGGGCCGCGGCGTGGTTCGAGCCGCGGAGCTCGCACCACTGACGCCCGTGAGCTCGGCGATCAAGGAGCCGACGTATTGCGCGAACGCGCTCGAAAGGAACCACACGCCCATCATCATGCCCGTGATGCGCGGTGGCGAGAGCTTGGTCATCATCGAGAGCCCAATCGGTGAAAGACAGAGCTCGCCGGTCGAGTGGAGGAAATAGCCGAGCACGAGCCAAAACATCGGCACCACGCCGGTCGCGCGCGATTCGTACGCCCCGACGTACAGCGCCACGAAGCCGAGCCCGAGCTGCACGATGCCGAGCCCGAATTTGAGCGGCGTGTTCGGATCCCGCTGCCGTCGTTCGAGGTAAAGCCAGAGCGCGCTGAACACTGGCGCGAGGAGCAAGATGAAGAGCGGATTGACCGATTGAAATTGCGACGCGGGAATGATCGAGCCGAACAGCTTGCGATTCACGTTGCGATCCGTAAATAAGCTCATGCTCGTGCCGGCTTGCTCGAAGAAGGCCCAAAACACGATCGAAAACAGCGTGAGCACGAGCGCGACGGCGAGCCGGTCGCGCTCGACGCGATCGCGCGAGCGAAACAAGACGACGAGCAAACCGACCAGCACGACGATGCCAAACACAATCAACAAGCTGCCGACGACTCGATCGTGCTGCATCAATTGCCAGACCAGGAACAGCGCCGGCACGGTCGCGAGATAAACGCCGAGCTCACGCGAAATTCCGGGCGCGATCGTGCGCTTCAGCGCGGCTTCGTCGGGCGGATCGGCGATGCCTCCGAGCAAACGCTGCGCGCGCAAAAACACGAACAAGCCGACGATCATGCCGATGCCCGCGAGCCCGAAGCCCCAATGCCAGCCGAGTCGCTCGCCCAGATAGCCGCAGCCGAGCGGCGAGAGCAGCGCGCCCAGGTTGATGCCCATGTAGAAAATCGTGAACGCGGAATCGCGCCGCGGATCGTCTGGGCCGTACAGACGTCCGACGATGCTCGAGATGTTGGGTTTGAAAAAGCCGTTGCCGCAGATCAAAAGCGCGAGCGCGAAATAGAAGACCGCCAGATTCGGCACGGCCATCGCGAAATGGCCGAGCGCCATCAGCACGCCGCCGAGCACGACCGCTTTGCGATAGCCGAGCAGACGATCCGCAAGCAGTCCGCCGATCACCGGCGTCGTGTAAACCAGCGCGGAGTAACTGCCGTAAATTGCGTAGGCCGCGTTGTCGCTGAACAAAAATGATTTGGTCAGATAGAGCACGAGCAGCGCGCGCATGCCGTAGAAGCTGAAGCGCTCCCACATCTCCGCGAAAAAGAGATACGCGAGCACGCGCGGATGCTTCAGCGTCTTGGTCTCGGCCACGAGCGACTACTACACCAGGTCGGAGCCGAACCCAGTTGCATTTGCAACCGATGCTATCGCGACCAATCAGTGCAACGCCGGGTCCGGCACTGGATCGGGGCGGCGAATGCCGGCTTGCGCCAGGCGCTCGGCGACTTGCGCGATCCGCTGCAGATCCTCGAAGCCGAGCACGCCCGCGTAGCCCGAGAGCGAGCGCACCACGACCGGGCGACCGCCGAGCTCGAGCAAGTGACGGCGCACTTCATCGAGCGGAGTGCCGGCGTCGACCGCGAAGAACTCGCGGCGCATCAAGGAAGCGAGCGGCGCCGTGAGCCCGACGCGCGGCGCCGCGCTCAGGACTTGTTCGCGCGTGACGGTACCGACCAGCTCTTTGCCGTAAAAGACCGCGAAGTGCGACTGCGCGCTGCGCACCAGCGCGTCGAGCACGTGCCCGACTTGTTCGTGCGGCGCGAATATGAGCGCGTGCGGATCGCAGACTTCGCCGGCGCGGAGTTCGCGCAGCAAGTCGGCCGCGCGCACCGCAGCGCGCTCTTGCCCGGCACCGACGAACACGAACAAGCCGACCAGCGCGAGCATGCTCGAGTTCGGCGAATTTTCGAGCAGCCCGTAGCCGACCAGTACAAGCGCGATCAATTGGCCAACGCCGGCCGCGATGCGCGTCGCGCGCGAGCGCCCGAGCGCGAAGCTCAAGAGCGCGCGGAACACGCGCCCGCCGTCCATCGGCAGCGCGGGCAACATGTTGAACACGGCCAGCGTGGCATTGCCGACGAATAGCCAGCGCGCGAGCCCGAGCGCGGTCGGCTCGGAGAATTGAGCTACGTCGCGCAGATCGAGCAGCGAGTCGGGCGCATAGTGCACGAGGGCGAGCCCGAGCCCGCACGCAATCGCGACGTTCACGAGCGGACCGGCGAGCGCGATCAGGAGCTCGTGCACCGGTTTTTTCGGCTCGCTCTTGAGCCGCGCCACGCCGCCGATCGGCAAAAGTAAGATCTCGCTCACCCCGACGCCGAAACGCTGCGCGACCAAGCTGTGACCGAGCTCGTGCAGGGTCAGGCAAACGAACAGCGAACAGAGCAGGATCACGCCGAACAGCGCGCCGCGAAGCCCGTTCGAGCCGCTGAAGGCGCTCGCGAAGTAGGCCAGCGCGAAGGCAAAGGTGGCGTGCACGCGCACGTCGATGCCGGAGACGCGCGCGATGCGCAGCGACCACTTCATGCGCGGACGATAGTGCCGCGCGCGCGACTTGGCGAGGCGAGCCAACTCCTCGCGCGTCCAAGACGAGCGCCAGCACCGCTCGAACAGCTCTGCGTCGGGCGCAACGTTCACGCGGGGTTTCGTCTTCGCACGGAGAGTTTCAAAGTTGAAACGAAAGAATGGCCGGCGCGTGGCCAACTCGTTGAATGTGCGTTTCGAAAGGCTGGCACGGCACCTGCACTAAGCCCAGACGCAGGCGGCGCCTCTGGTGACCCCCCCCTCCGCCCGGGTCGCCGCCTCCCTAAACTCCTCAACGGCCCGGCGCGCTCCCCTCGCGTCGGGCTGTTGCCCTATTTGGGGTCCCAGCTGGGGTCCAGCTAGCGCGTCGTGAACGGCGAACCGAATTTCGCCAGCGCTTTGCCGACGCTTACCGCGAAGTCACCGAGCTCGGCGGCATCACTGATTCGGAAAGAATGTTCGCTCTTGCCAAGCTCGAGTAGCGCGCAGAGCGCTCCGCCGACTGAAATCGGCAACATGGCGACGCTGCGCAGCGCGGATGTTCCCGAAAGCCGCGCAGCGATCGCGCGCTCGACTGGGCCGGCGTCCGCCGGACCGAGCGCGAGCCCGCCGGAGCGCGCCAGCGAAAATGCCGGATCGAACCAGGGCAAGACTTCGCCGAGCTGGTCCGCCGAGCACTCGAAGACGCACGAAGTCGTGGGCAAGAGCAGCGGCTCGCGCACCCGGTGAGCCAAGCCAATCGTGGCCGAGGTTGCGTGTGCGGCAGCGTGCAACGCGAGCAGCAATGCCTCGCCGATGTCTTTGGCCTCGCTCACCGTCGCCAGGCCTTCGCGGAAGCTCTCGAGCTTCGGGCTCGGGTCGTCGACCTTGCGCTCGAGCACGCGCCTGAGCGCGCAGACTTCGCGAATTTTGCCGATTTCGCGCCATGTTTGCCAACCGACCTCGCGCACCATCGAATCGTTCGGCACGCGCCCGTGCATCACGCCGCGCAGTAAAAGCTCGGTCCGCACTGGCCCGACCGTGATCGAGCCGTTGCTCACGAGCCATTGCGGAGGATTCGGGCGGGCGAAGGGGTCGCGGGTCGTTTGCATCTGCGAATTGTTCCAAGCGCGAAAACCCGGGGCCAAGATTTGCGGGCGCGAGTGGGAGCCTGGCGCGCACACGCCCGAGCGAATTCCGCGATTTGCGAGCCACTTTTAACGTCCGCGGGCGCTCCGGCATGCGAGCAACAGTCGGGCTCAAGATGAACCAGTGGCTGCTCTCTCTTTCTGCTGGCGTAGGCTCGAGCGAGCACGGTGCAGGTTTGAGCGTCGAACATGAGTTGATCGAGCGCGCGCTCGCTGGGGATGGCCGCGCGTTTCAAAGCCTGGTCGAGCCGCACTTGGCGATGCTCTACCGCATTGCGTCGCGCGCCTGCGGCAACTCCGCGCTTTCGGAAGACGCGGTGCAAGAGGCGCTGACGATCGCGTTCACGCGGCTCGGCAGTTACAGCGCGGGCACTTCGCTGAAGGCGTTCTTGGCCAGCATCGCCGTCAAGCGCGCGCGCACATTATTGAGGAGCGAGCGCCGCCGGCGCGGCTACGAAGAGCGCAGCCGAGCCGGAGAGCGCGTGCCCGAGCCGAGCGAAATCGTCGAAACCAAGCAGAGCGCACGCGCCGTCCGCGACGCGCTCGCGGCCATGCCGGACAAGCGCCGGGAAGTCGCGTTGCTGCGACTCGACGCGAACTTGAGCTACGCCGAAATTGCTGCCGCCCTCGGCACGACCGAAGGCTCGGCGCGCGTGCTGGCGCACTTGGCGCTCAGCGAATTGAAAACCAAGCTCAGCAACGAGCTAGGCACCCCCAACCCAGAAAAATCGCGATGACCGATGCAGAGCCACAAAAGGAGCACGAAGAGCTCGCGCGCTGGTTCGACGAAACCGCCGCCGAAGCTTCGGGTCCGACCCTGACCAAGCTCGGCGCGCGCGCTGCCGACATTCCGCGCCTTTCCGCGCGTAGGTTTTTGGGTTTGCCACGTTGGGCACTCGGTCCGGCATCGGCCGTGCTGATCGCGGCGTTCGGCGGCTTCTTCGCGCTACGCGGCGTGCACCCGCGACCTGTTCCGTCGGCGACGGCTGCGCCGAGCGTGACCCTGGCTGTGTTGCCGAGCGCCACGGCGAGCATGGCGGTCGCGACGGCGAGCGAACACGAACTAACGGCCGCTGCACCGAGCGCTCGCAGCAGCGAAGAAGCAAGTGACGGCATCGAGCTACTCGGCGACGCCGACGAAGGCGCGCACTTCGACGTTTCTGGGCCGCAATCGGATCGCGATTTGGATGCCTGGCTCGCGGCCACCAAGGAGCTCTCGGGTGGCACTTGAACGGCTTGGCAAAGGTGTGGCGATGACGCGCGCTTGGCTGCGTTGGCTCTTGTTTTTGTGCGCGTTCACGCTGAGCGCGCCCGCGTTCGCACAACCCGGTGGCGCACCGGCCAAGCGCGCTGAGATCGAAGCGCGCTTGAAGAAATGGCGCGGCACGATCTTGCGCCGCGACGTGGGGCTCGACGAAAAGAAGGCGAGCGAAGTCGAGCGCACGCTCGACCGTTACCAAACCGAGCGCGAAAAAATTCAAAGAGACCTGCGCCAACAGCAAAAGACGCTGCGTGCGCTGTTCGATCTCGATAGTGGCGATCAAGGCGCGTATCAAAAGGCGTTGCAAGCGGTGCGCGAGAACACCGTGAAGATGCAAAGCCTCAGGCTCCAAGAATTCGACGAGCTCGGCAAACAGCTCACGCCAAAACAAGAAGCCAGGCTTTTACGCTTGATGCGGCAAATGGAGCAAAAGCTACGCGACGCCGTGCGGCGCTTCAAAAAAGAGCGCAACGAAGAGCTCGAGTAACCAGGCTTAGTTTTTACGGAGCCAGACCAAAGTTTCGAAATGGTGTGTCTGCGGGAACATATCGTAGCCGGTGACTTCTTCGAGCGCGTAGCCCGAATCGCAGAGCGTGCGCAGATCGCGCGCCAGCGTCACTGGGTCGCACGCGCAGTACGCGATGTGCGGCGCGGCGCGGCGCGTGAGCTCGGCTAGAATTTCGCGCGCGCCGGCGCGCGGTGGATCGAGCAGGACGAGATCGAAGCGTTCGCTGGGCGGCAATTGGGCGAGCACGGCGCGGACGTCGCCCGCGATGAAACGCGCGTTTTCGAAGTTCGCGGCGCGGGCGGCGCGCTCGGCTGCGGCGATTGAGCCGCGCGCCGCTTCGACGCCCACGCCGCTCATGCCGCGCGCGAAGAGCGGCAAACTGAAGTTGCCTGCGCCGCAATAGAGATCGAGGAACGTGCGCGCGCCGCGCCGCTCGGCACCGGCGAGCAGCGCGCTGACGATGGCGCGATTGATCGGCCAATTGACTTGCGTGAAGGCGTGCGCGGGCGCGCGCAGCTCGACGCCATTCGGCAAATCGAAGCGCTGATCGCGCTTGGGATCGGGCGGCTCGGTCCCCACGGCGACGTGAAACGAAGCGCCGAGTGCCCCCAAAAAATCAGCAGTGCCAGCGAGCTGCTTCGATTTTGGCGCGAGCCACACGGACAGCCGCGGCCCTGACGGTGCCACGCGCAACTCGAGTTCGGCGAATTGCACGATCGCGCGCGGAAAGCGCGCCGCGATTTCGCGCAGCGTGGCGAGCGCGCGCTCGAGCTCCGGATCCGCCACGCTGCAGCTCGGAATTTCGACCAGCGTCTGCGATTGCTCCGCGTAAAAGCCGAGTCGACCCGCGGCGCCGACGTGCAGGCGAATCCGGCTGCGATAGCCGAACTCGCGCTCCGAAGCGACGAAGCGAATCTCCGGCAGCTCCGCGAAGCGGCCGGTGCGCGTCAATGCTTCGTGTAACAGCCCGAGCTTGGCGCTCAGCTGCGCCGGATAGCTCAGCATCATCCAGTCGCAGCCGCCGCAGCTCGCTTGCACTGGACACACCGGTGTCACGCGATCCGGGCTCGATGTAAGCAACTGCCAGCGCGTTGCGTTCAAGTAGCTGCGATGGTCCTCGGCTTGCTCGACGCGGATGCGCTCGCCGGGCAAGGCGCCCGCGACGAACGCGCCTTGGCCGTTGTCGAGCCGCAAATAACCCGGGCCGCCCGGCACGAGCCGAGCGATTTCCCAGTCCTTTTGGCTCGGGGCGAGCACAGCTAGCGATTTTTTCGGCTGAAATCGGGGCAAAGGCAGAATCTTTTCGAGCTCGGCGTATCAAATCAAAAATCGGCGCGCGGTCGTGTCACACGAGGGCGGGCACGAGCGACGAACCGATCGGTGAAGTCTTACTCCATGGCAGCTCCGGCGTTCAGCATGCAAAGTCAAAACTCGATCCGGCTCGCGGATCCAGCGTTGCGCGAAGCATTGTTGAAGCTCGCGCGGCGGCGAGTGCCCGCAGGCGAAGTCGATGACTTGGTGCAAAACACGTTGGCCGATGCGCTCGCCTCGGACAGCGCGCCGCTCGAAGACGCCGCGTTTCGCCGCTGGGTCCAAGGCATCGCGCGCCATAAGATCGCCGATTTGTACCGTCGTCGCGGGCGCCTGCCGCCGCTCGATGGCGATTTGGACGAAACGAGCGCGGAGCCGAACGCAGGCGCCGGCGAGCTCGGTCAATGGCTCGAGCGCGAGCTGCCGAAAACCCACGACGCGAAAGCGACGCTTCATTGGCTCTTGCGCGAGAGCGAAGGCGAAACCTTGGACGAAATCGCGCGCGAAGCCGCCATGCCGGCGCCGCGCGTGCGCAAGCGCGTGTCGCGCTTGCGCCGCCATTTTCAGACGCGCTGGCTCGCGCTCGGCGCGGCTGGGCTTGCGCTACTGATCGGCGCAGCCTTTCTGTTTCACGATTGGCAAGCGCGCACGACAGGGCTCGTCGTGATCGCGCCGGAGGGCGTTTCGCCCGAGGATCGGGCGCGCGCTCTGCGCGACCAAGCGCTCGAACGATGCGCGAACGCTCATTACGACGAATGCCTGCGCGGTTTGGACCAGGCGAAGGCGCTCGATCCGATCGGTGAGCAAGCGAGCGCGGTGCAAGCCGCGCGCGCGGCGGCGGCGCGCGCCGTCTCGCCCGCGCCGAACTCGACGTTGGTTCCAGAGCCGAGCTCACACACCTCGACGCCGAGCCCGAAATCTGCGCCGCCCGCGAAGCTCAAGGCTAACCCCAAACCCAAACCCGAACCGAAGCTCGCTCCGACGTCGCAGCTGTCGAAAAAGGAAGCCGTACTCCCGGATGGAGCGCCGAACAGCGAAGCGCCGCTCGAGCTCGACGATCAAGCGTCCAAAGAGCCAGCGGCCAAGGCGCTACCGAAGAGCAAGGCCGTGAAACAAGTCGTGCCGAGCCAGCAGCAGCTTTAGCCGGAGGGCGCGAGCGGATAAGCGCTGAGCGCGATGCGATTGCCGTCCGGATCGCGCGAGTAACTCGTCCACTCGCTGCGCGATTCGATGGCCGAGCCCAGCGCTTCGAGCTTGGCTTCGAGTCGCGTTCGTTCGTTCGGCGCGACGGCGAACGCGAGCAAGAAGAACCCCGCGCCGACACCCGCCACCTGGCGCGGCGATTCCTCACTGTGTTCGATCATCAACACCGAGTCGGCGAGCGCGAGCCAAATCGAGCGCAACGTGCCATCCGGATAGAAGTGGCGCTCGAGCTCGAGCAGTTCCAGTGCGTCCCGATAGAACCGCGCGAGCTGCTCGACGTCGCGCGTACCCAAGGCGAGGTGGTGAAGCCGGGTCACAAGTCGGCAGCAAAACGCGGACGCTTCGCTACAGCAAGAGTGGAGCGCGCCCCGACTTTTATTGGGCGATTAGTGGCTTGGATTGGCTCGCAAATTCATTTTGGTGATGAACAGACAAAGCGACACAACGTGCGAGGCGAGCCCACATCGCAAAGCTTTCAAGCTGCTGCGATCCGGCCACCGCGCTCGGCCCGTGAGTTGAGCGAGAAATCGCGATTGTCCGCGAATTTTCGCGAGCTGTTCGAGATCGGAATGGAACGTGCAGCGTCTACGTTGAAGTCGAAAGGACGAACTCCGATGAACAGCGCTCGCAAGACTCCCGATTCTGACGCCCCCGCATTGGCGAATGAGGAGTCGAGCGTCCGTGAGCGCGCCGCGCGAGTCCCGTCGGATCGACCCTCGAGCCCAGTCCGACCTCGTCGCTCTTCGGATCCGAGCATTAGTTTGAATCAGCGCATGGAGGCGAAGCTCGTCACCGCGAGCGCACTGCTCGCCCAACTCGAGCCGCAAGATGCACGCGCGCGCCTGCTGCACATTGCCGTGCTGCGCAAAGACGAAGCCTTGCTCGATGGTATTTTGGCTGAGCTCACCGCGTCGCCCTCGTCAGCATCGACGTCGACCTCGTCGCGGCCGCGCCGTCCACGCTGAAGCGCGCGGGACGACACCGACAACGACACCGACACCGAGAGCCAAGGTAGGCGGCTCATGCTTTGCGAAATTCGGACGAATTCGACTGAACATATGCGAGATTCGTCCGTTCATGAGTTCCATGATCTCGAGGGTGAAAGCCGCGGCTCTGTTTGCCGTACTGCCGGTGCTGCTGAGCGCGCCACAATCTTCTGCCGCAGAAACCACGCCCACTCCCACGGGTGAAGCTGCGATCACGAAACAACTTCCGGGCGGCGCGGTGTTGCACCTCGCGCCCGGCACGCACATCGAAGTCGTCCGCATGCTGAAGCTGCAGCTCGGTCCGCCGGGCTCGGCCGAGACCGTGACTCAAGTCGTCAAGCTCACCTCCGGACGAGTGGACGTCGAGATCCCGCTCTCGCGCGTGCCGAAGACCGCGGTCTTGTTCCAAGCGCCACACAAGGTGAGCGCGGTCGCGAAGGGCGGTCACAGCATTGCAATAGCCGATGCAGATCGCGTCACCTTCGCCGCGGTCGACGGCGAGATGCTGGCCGCGTCAGGCAACGACTGGAAGACGTTGCCGAGCGGCATCGTGCGCGGCTTCGTCGGCAGTGATCCGACACCGCAAGAACACGCGGTGCCCGGTGTGCCGACGCTCAACGTGTCTCACCCGCTCTTGCTCGCGCTCGGCGGTGCCAACGCGAGTGCGAACGCTGAAATCGGCGGCGTAGCGCAAGCGGAGCACTACGAGCTCAGCTTGTGGCGCGTTGGGGAAAAGAGCCACGATCTCGTGCGCCACCTCGACGCGCGCAGCCCGAGCGGACAAATTTCGGATCTCACGCCCGGACGCTACGAAGTGACCGCGCGAGCCGTCGATTCGAGCGGCATCTTCGGCCAAGAGAGCGCCGCACACGCGCTGCGCGTCGTCGGTGCGGAACTGCCCGAAGGCGCGCGCTTCGAAAACGGCAGCATCTTGATCGGCACGCACGGACGCGTGAAGCTGCTCGCCGCGGACGGTCTCGAAGCGAGCTACGGCGCGTCCGTACATTTCGTGCGCGCGCCGGGTACCGTGGGGCTTTCACGCGGCGACGCGACGCTCGTGCGCTTGCGCGAGGCCGGCAGCACCGACGAAGTGACGATCGGTCTCGAGCCGCGCACGCTGCACGCGGACGTGACCATCTCGCCGAAATCGCCGCACTGGCCGCAAGACAAGATTGACGTCAGCGTGCGCTTGTTCGACGCGCGTGGCCGCGCAGTTTCGGCGTCCACCCAAGTGAAGACCACGGTGCTCGTCAACGTCACCCCAATCGACGTGAACTGGACGCGCAGCGGCAATCTGCTCACGACTCAGGTTCCGCCGGCGACTGGCAAAGGGCCCTGGGTCGTGCGCGTCGAAGTCGAAGACGAATTCGGCGACGCCGCTGGACGCGATTTCGTCGAAGTCGCGGGCGCGGACAACGAGCGCGTCAGCTCGCGCTGAGTGCTCGTCGGGGGCCGCGGATTGAGCTAGCTTCCGCGGCGTGCTGCTCTCCGATTTCAGCCACGTGATCTTCGATCTCGACGGCGTGCTCGTCGATACCGAAAAACTCTACACCGAAGCGACGCAAGCCGTCGTCGCCGAGTTCGGCAAGACCTTCGAGTGGTCGCTCAAAGTACGGATGATGGGGCGCAACGAGCTCGAAGCCGCCGCCGTCCTGATCGAAACGCTCGAGTTACCGATCACGCCCGAAGAGTACCTGCGCCGGCAGCTGCCGATCGCCGAAGCTTTGTTTCGCAGTGCCGAGGAGATCTCGGGCGCCGAAGCATTCGTAGCGCGACTCCACGAGCGCGGGCTCGGCCTCGCCGTCGGCACCAGCAGCAGCGAGAAACTGTATCGGCTCAAGACCGGACATCATCCCTGGTTTTCGCGATTTTCGGCGGTAATTTACGGCGATCACCCGGAAGTGCGCGCGCTCAAGCCGGCGCCGGACATTTTCCTGGCCGCGGCGCGCGCGCTCGGGGCCGAGCCCGCGCGTTGCCTCGTGATCGAAGATTCACCCGCGGGAGTGAAAGCGGCGCACGCCGCGCGCATGCGCGTGGTCGCAATCCCGGACGCTGCCTTGCCGGATTCGAGTTTCCCCGAGGCCGATTTGATCGTCCGTAGCTACGCCGAGCTCGGCGAACGGCTCATGGGCTAGTGCACCGCATGTGAGCTACGCGCAAGTGTCAAGGCCGAAATTCCGCGGCGGTGCACTAGCGAGCCTGCGCAGCAGGCGTGGGGTTCCGGGGCGAAAGCCCCAGCGAGATGCTAGTGCACCGCAAGCCGCGAAGCGGGACCATCGCGTAGCGATGGTTGAGGCTATCTCACTTGCGATGCACTAGCGGCTTCGCTGGGTTGTGCGCTCGCTAGATCGTGCCACGAGAAAAACTCTGCCAAGCAGGCGCGCTGCGCGGGCGGCATGTACTCGAAGTTGCGACCGCGATCGATGATCTCCCAAAAATCCTTGCTCTCGACGCGCTCGAGCGCGCGCCGAATCGAGAGCAAGCGCTCCGCGGGTTCGTTTTGCATGTCGCGCGAGATGCGGCGCGCCTTCTCGCTCTCGCCGCGCATCAAGTAGTAGGCGGCGAGCTTCACTTGTGCCTTGCGCACGCCGAGCAGCGCACTCTCTTGCGCGCTCACGCGCAGCGGGCGATCGAGCTCGAGGAATCGCGCGAGCATGTCCTCTTCTTCGGCTGCGCCTTGCTCGTTCGCGTATTGGCACAGGGCCGATAAATCGTAGGCCACGGTTTCGGTCACGAAGGTCAGCTTCATGTCGAAACTGACGTGCCCGTAGTAGTTCATGTGCCGCACGCCCTCGATCGCGGCGCGCCCATTTTTCTGGCGGATCATCGCTTCGACCAGCAGACGATATTGGTTCAGCACGTTGTACGCGGTGCGCACGTCGCGCGCATTCAACGTCGCGCGCAAGTACGAATTCATGAACCGGAACACGAGTTCGATCAATTCCTCGTCGCGCGCCGCGCCCGCGGCTTCGCCAAGGTAACGCGTGTCGATCGCGATCAGATAATTGATGTCGCGCATCGTGGCCAAGGCCTCGTTGTAGATGCCGAGGTATTGGCGCATCACCTTCCATTCGACCCACGTGCGCCGGCGCTCCAAATCCGAAAGCGACTCCGGATCCATCGCCACGAAGTCCGGATTTTGCCGAATGTCCGCGCCGACATCGAACCAAGCTTCGGTCGCGTTGGGCTTGGATTTCAGGTACGCGAGCGAAAAATCCTTCAGCGCGTCGACCGCGCCGCTGGCAATGATCTTGTCCTTGCCGGAAATCGAATTGCTGGTGATATCAGTGAGCTCTTCCATCGCGGAGAGCGTCAAAGCCTGCGCCGCGGCCGAACGCGACTTGTCGAGCTCTTTCGCGCCGCGCGCCGCGACTCCGACGGCCTCGGCGCGGATGCGCGAAATGATGTTCATCGGTTCGAGGAACCAGAACACATAGCGGAAGTACGGCGCCATCAGCACCAACCCGAGCGTGGTCGCACTCACCATCATCAAGAGCTCGAAGCGCGGCACGTAGTCGCGATGAATCGACACGCTGAACCAAACGCCGCACACGCAGGCGATCAAGTAGTAGGCCATCACCGCCAAATTGATGCGATCGCGCAAGAACATGCGCGCGACGCCGGTATAGCGGTCGGCGGAAAGCTGCACGATGATCGATACGACGGTGATCACGATGCCGAACACCGCGGCGATCATGCCCGCGAGCGAGCTCACCGCGTCCGTGATGCTCTGCGGATCGAAATGGACGTAGCGCGTGAACGGCGAGTGCGGGACGGGTTGCGAGTCACCACCGGTGACGAAGTGATCGACCGAGTACAGTCCCCAAAAAACCAGCAACGACGCCAGCGTGAGTACGACGATCGGAATCAGCCACTGCTTGCGAAAGCTCGCCTCTTCACCGTTCATGCTCGAACGAGCAGTCTAGCCAAGAATTTCTGGCGGCGGAGCGGCAGGGCGAGCGCGGCGGAAAACAGCGTGATCAGGCTCAAATGCAGGCGTTTTGGCGAGTTCGATTTGGGCGCTGCGCTGGCCGGCTCGAGAGCCGCGCTCGTGCTCTCGGCGGCGGCGCTGCTTGCCGAATTGCCGGAGCACGTGTCGCCGTCATAGCCGCTCTTGCCACAGCCGGACGAATCGCTCGAGTCGGAACCACTCGAGCTGTCGCCACTGCACGAATCGCTCGAGCTCGAGTCCGAGCCGCTCGAGCTGTCGCCGCTACATGAATCGCTCGAGCTCGAATCGGAGCCACTCGAGCTGTCGCCACTGCACGAATCGCTCGAGCTCGTGTCGCTCGAGCTCGAGCTCGAACTGTCGCCGTCGCAGGAATCGGTGAACACGGTGACGTCGCAGCTGTCGTCGCTCGATACAGTGCTCGTTTCTGCGGAGCTTTCGCTTTGAGCCGCGGCCACGTTGCCCGCGTTCACCGTCACCGGAGTGCTCGCGCCGCCGCTCGGCTCGATTGATCCGTCCGCGCCGGGTGCGACCGTCACGTTCGTCGCACAATTGCTGGCGTCGAAGTCCGTCGCGATCACCTGGCCGTCGCGCTCCGGGTCATCCGTGGCGCAGAGCGCGATACCTTGCTCGTCGATCGCGCCGTACACGCGCGTCAGCCGCACGTCGCCGAAGTCGAACGCACCGACTGCGCGCGCGAAGTCGTCCGCGTCGCTACAGGTATAGTCACTCGCGAGCAGGGACGAGCGCGCGTGCGCGCCTTGCAGACCGATGAAGCAAGAATGCCCATTTTTCTGGCCCAGCGCGCGTTCGAAATAGTGCGCGGCCACCGGTTCGATCGCGCCGGCACCCGGAATCACCGACCACGCGAGCAGCGCCCGCGAATCTTCGACTTCGACCAAAAAGCGCGCTGGATCTTGCGCCAGAAAAGCCGCGCGCGCGCTGACATAATCGCTGCTCGCGCTCGCGCCGAGATAGCTGATCGCAAAATCGCTCGGCTGAGCGAGATCGCCCGAAACCGGTACGATCGCGCTCGTTCCCAGCACGATCAGCGACAGCGGCACACTCCGCCGCCCGCTCGTCGCGATGCCCGAAAGCGAGAGCGCGCCCGCATCATCGATGCGAAGCGCGGCCGTGCTGCTCGCCTCGCGACTTGCTTCGTAAAACGCGACGCGATACGGCGCGCTCGCGCCAGCCGTAAATCTGGCCACGCGCTCGACGTCGAGCGTACTTTCCACCGCTTCGAGCTCGCGCCGCAACTCGAGCTCGGACGCAACATTCACCACGCGCGTCGGCTCGAGCGACAGCGGCTCGGGCATGCCGCTGTCAGCCAAAGTTCCGCCCGCGGCCGCGCACGCGGCGAGTGGTCCGGGCGGCGCGCTCACGCGCACGCGCGTCGAAAAATCGAGCGCGCGCAGCCACGCGTCCGCGTGCGCGGCAGACTCGACGCTCGCCGCAGAAGTCACGAGCGCAAGCTCGGTTTGCCCGGATAGCTTCACGCTGAGCCAAAGCGGCGCGCGATCGGCGGCGACTTTAGCCAGCTGAACTTCCGCGATCCGACTCGGATCGCTCGCTGCAATCAGCATCGGCTCGGCCTTCGCAGCGCTCGCCGCGACGAACCAGGCAACCCCCAAACCAAAATGAACAGCTCGTCGCATGCCGCTCGATTAGCAACCGACATGCCGCAAAAGGCGCGCTCTTTTCCGGCAAATTCCCGACAAATCGTGAGCACCGTGAACGACCGTCGCGCACTGTATCTCGCTTGCGACAGTGCGCGTCGAAGCTTCGGTGCTTGTTTTTTTGATGGTCACCGAGCCGCACGAATTTCGTCACAGCCTTCGGCGTCACGTTTCGTCGCGTTCGCTCGAACGCTCAAGGCAACGTCGGTCCGACCCATTCCGGCAACGCAGCTTCCGCAGCGGCCAAGCGCAGCAGAACCGCGCCCGCGCTCGGGCCAGCCGCGAAAGGTTGCTCGAGAAACGGCGCGCGCGCGAGCGCTTCGCGCCAAGGCAACGAAGGCCGCGCCGCAGCGCGCAGCAAATGCAACAAGCGCAGCGTGCGCAGCGCATCGAACCAAGTGTGCACGCGGCGCTTCAACACGGCACCGGGCCTGGCTTCGGTCGCGGCCTTTTTGACTGCAACGAAGACTCCCAATCGCTCGAGCGCTCGCTCGAGCGCGTTCGCGAACACCGGCTCTCGCATGGCGATGGCAGCGCGCAGCGCGTCCAATTGCGCCGATTCAGCGAACGCATTCAGGCCTTCGATCACCGCGGCGAGCGCGCCGAAGAGCTCCGGCGCGTACAGCTCGAACTCCGCGCCGCGCCCGCGAATGCCCGCGATTTCGCTGGTGCCGCGCCCCGTCCCGAACGGCACGCGATCGGATGCGCGCGCGGCCAGTCGAATCGGCGCGCCGCTCACGCGCCGCAATGGTCCGACCTTCGCAAGCTTATCGAGCAAATAAAAGTCCTCGGCCGCGGCGCGTTTCGGGAAGCCGCGCACGCTCGCATAGGCCGCGGCATCGAAGCTCAGCGAGCTCCCAATGCTCTGATAAGCGTACGGCGATTTCGCTGCGGCGAGCCCGAGCACATAATATCGAAGCGAGATCTCGTAGAGCTCCGTCGCTTCGTCGATCGCGCGCTCGCCGCTCGCTTCATGCGCGAACGGCCAGAGCAACGCGCTGCTCGCGGCTGTCGATGCGCTCGCGGCCACGCGCGCGAAATAGTCGTTCGGCAACGTCGCGTCCGCGTCGCTCGAACCGATTTGCGAACATACGATTCGTCCGCGCGCCCACAAGGCCGCCGCCAAATCCGCGCCGATTTTTCGGGCCAAGCCGACGCCTTCGCCGCTCGGCAAGCGCGCACCCGGGCTCGCACAGTCGAGCCAAATGAGATCACAGTGCTCGCTTCGCGCGAGCTCGGCGGCGATACGAACCTCTTCAGCGCGAAGCTGCGTGCGCTCGGGGAAACGACGCGCGAGTTCGCCGAGTAGGCGCTGATTTACGGCGTGGGTTTCGGCGCTCGCGCCCTCCGCGCCGTTGACGACCAAGATCAAAAGCACGCGTTCCGCGCTGTCCGCGATCGCGGCTTCATAGCCGCGCAAGAATGCGATCGACTCGCGGCAGAGCGGCACCACGATCGCCGCCGAATAAACTGCGCTGATCGCGGCCGCGAGCCGCGCCGCCGGCTCGGCGTAGCGAGCAAAGTATTTCGAATCCCCGCCCGCGCGCGCCACGACTCAGTGAACCGCGGCGCGGTGCGGTAGCTTTTTTACGAGCGCGGCCTCGAAATCGAGCAGTGTCGAGGCGCGGGCTTCGAGCTCGACGTCCGCGAAGCAAGCGCGCGCCAAACGAAAGAACAAGCCGTGATGGCGCGCTTCCGCGCGAGCCAAGTCCAAATACGGCTCAGCCAGCGGCGACTCTTTCAGGCGCAATGCGTCCGCCACCATGAACAACCGCTCGCAACCGCGCGCCTCCACGATCCCGGCGACGAGCAGGCGATCGAGCAACATGACGTCTCCGCCGGTGCGCACTTGGGCGCGCAAGGCATTCACGTACGGATCCTTGTAGTCGTCCGCCAGGATCAAGCCGCGCGCGTGGATGATGCGATACATGATTTGAAAGTGCTCGAGCTCTTCGCGCGCAAATTCGATCAACGGCTCGATGATCGCGCTCTTGTCCGGATAACGCACCACGAAGGACATGCCCGTCGCGGCCGCTTTGCGCTCGCAAGACGCATGGTCGAGCAAAAACGAATCGAAGTCGGCGAAGACCACATCGAGCCACTCGGCTGGTGTCGCATAACGAAGATCGAGCATCGGACTTTGCTGAAGTGAGAGGAACGCTTACTACAGAGACTGCCGAGTCGCGGCAAACCGTGTATTATCCGTGGAAGTATGGCCGGATATTCGGGCACGCCGCTGCCGCAGAAGCTCGGGCTGAAGCCGAACGCGCGCTTCGGCATCTTCGGGGCGCCGCGGGACTTCGCGACCACGCTCGGCGCGCTCCCACACGGTGTGACAGTCACCGACGCGGCGCGCGGCAGTTCGCCGCTGGACGTGATCTTGTGTTTCGCCGACTCGCTCGCGAAACTCGAACGCACGTTGCCGCGCGCGCACGAGCGCCTGGCTTCGAATGGCGGACTGTGGATTTGTTGGCCGAAAAAGGCCGCCGGCATCGCGACGGATGTGACCGAAGCAGAAGCGCGAAGGCGCGGCCTCGCTCGCGGCCTAGTCGACAACAAGGTGTGCGCGATTGACGAGACTTGGTCTGGGCTCAGAATGGTGATTCGCGTCGTCGATCGGCCGCGAGCAGCGCGTCCCGCGACTTCGAGCGGCAGGCGCACGCGTCAACCAGTGCGGACGAAAACTTCCAGCAAAACCGCGAGCCATAGCGCACGGCGGGCTAAGAAAAATTGAAAAGCGCTCGCTTTATCGCTTCTGGATATCAAACTGAGCCAAACTACATAGGAAGCCCTATTTACACACTGCTATGACCCTTCGCATGTGCGTTCCCCGCTCGATCGCACCTTCATTATCTTTATTGATTTTGATGGGTTGCGGTCCTATGGGCGGCGATGGCGCCCGCTCGGGCGGCGGTTTCCTGCAAGTCGGCGGCAGCGGGAGTGATTCGGGCGCAGGTTCGGTCGGCGGAAGCTCCGGGTCGAGTAGCACTAGTTCCTCCGGCGCGGCGGGCTCCTCGGGTGCCGCGCCGGACAGCAACGTCGGGCAGATCACGCTCGAGGGCATCAGCACTTGGAAAGAGAACGCGACCGCCGCCTACTCCATCATCCACGATGACGCGTGCGACTACACGTTGGACAGCTTGTTCACGATCGCGGATCCCGAGCTGACTTCGCGCGGGCTCCGCGCGGGCTTCGGCGCAATCGTCGAACGCTGCCAAGAGCGCTCGGTTTGGTCCAAGGTCGAAACCTTGGTTTCGCACGGCCACGAGATCCTGTGCCATTCCTGGACGCACCCGGATTTCGTCATCGCCACGCCGCCGCCGGATCTCTCGATCGAGATCGACCAAGCGACGAACGTGCTCGCCGCGAACATTCCGGATCAGAAGCTCGAGTACTTCATCTTCCCATTCGACAGCTTCACGCAGGACATGGTCGATCGCCTCGGCGCGATCGGTTACACCGGCGCGCGCGCGGGTTTGAAAGGCGTCACCCCGCTCGATTTCACCGATCCACTGCGCGAAGACTTCGACGTCTACAACGACGAAAACTCGATTTATTACCCGGCCAATCCGGACGTGCTCAGCGCCTATGTGGACGACGCGATCAGCAAGAAAGGCTGGGCGATCCGCGAGCTCCACGGCATCAACGACATGTCTTGGGAGCCGATTCCCACGGCTGACTACGAAGCACACCTCGACTACGTCAAAAGCAAAGTCGACTCGGGGGATCTTTGGGTCGATACGCCGAGCACGGTCGGGCACTACCGCTTCGCGCGCCAATATTGCGTGCCGGCCGTCGACGGCAGCGTGCTGAGCTTTCCGTCGCCGAGCCAGACGTGCTTGGCCAACGCCACCGTCGTCAGCGTGATCGTCGACACGGAGATCGACGCGACCACGCTGAACGCGACGCAAAACGGCAAAGCGCTCGACACCAAGCGCCTCGATTCGAAGCGCTACCTCGTCGATATCAATCCCGCGTTCGGTCCCGCGGTGCTTCAAGGTAGCGAGCCGTAACGCGCGAGCCCAGCGTCACTCGCGCTCGCCAGCAATGTGCACGACGAGCCTTCGCGTGTGCGGGCTCCGGCGATGCTCCCATAAGTACAGCGCTTGCCACACGCCGAGCGCGAGCTTCCCGCCGCTGAAGGGAATCGTCTCCGAGGTCTTGGTGAGCGCGGAGCGCGCGTGCGCCGGCATATCGTCCGGGCCTTCGTCGTCGTGTTCCCAGGCGCGCGACTCGGGCGCGAGATCGGCGAGGAATCGCGCCAGATCGCGCAGCACCGCCGGATCGGCATTTTCCTGGATTACGAGGCTCGCCGAGGTGTGCTGCACGAACACGGTGCAGAGCCCCACGCTGAGCTGGCTGCGCGCGACAACGGCGCTCACCTCCGCGGTTATGTTGGTTAATTCGGGGCCGCGCGTGCGAACCTCGAGCGTCTCCTGGTGAAGCGTCACGGGCTCTGGTATGCGACAGTTTCCCGGTTTGTGCCAGACCTTCGATCGATGAAGCGATGAACGACGGTTGGTTGAAGAGTTCCGAAGAGGAGCCGCCGCCACAGAGCGGCCGCTGGGAGCGAGTGTCGATCCGCGCGGCCGCCATCGCTCGCACCACGCCGTTCAGTCACCAGCTCTGGCTCGTCGCGCGCGGGCTCGTCACCCGGGATACGCTGCAAGCCGCGAGTGCGATGGCATTCGATTTGTTCCTGGCCGCGATTCCGATGTTCGCCCTCGCCGGCTGGCTGTTCGCGCGGCTCTCGCAGGGCAGCGACGCGGTGCTGACGAGCGCGTCGCTGCTCATGGATTTGACGCCGCAAGAAGTCAGGAACGTGATCTGGACCCAGCTCGGCCAGTTCTCGGTCAGCGCGGTCGCGCCCGTGGCGCTGCTGGGCGCGCTCTGGCTCGCTTCGTCCGCGTTCAACACGCTGATGGCAGTGCTCGAAATCACCGTCGGCGCGGAGCGGCGTCCGTGGTGGAAGCGACGCTTGCTTGCGCTTGCTTGCGTGATTTTGGCGATCGGATCGTTTACCGCGAGCGGCACCATCGCGGTGTCGCTCGCGGGTGGGCCCGTCACGCTCCTTCACCTCGTCGCGATCGGCAAAGTTCCCCTGCTCGACGACGCGAGCCACTTCTTGTTGCTCGCGCTCGTGCTCGCGATCTTCACGGCCTTGCTCGCTGGCTTCTTTCGCATTGCGGTGCGCAGGCCGACCGTGCGGCGCCGCGTGTGGCCCGGTGCGATCGTGACCGTCGCGACTTCGGGCGCGGCGTCCCTGGCGTTCGCGTACTACGCGCACCATTTGGCGAAATTTGCGCTGTTTTACGGCGCGCTCTCGGCCGTCGCGATCGTGCTTGGTTGGCTCTGGATCATGTGCCTGACGCTGCTGCTCGGCGCCGAGCTCAATTTGCAACTCGAGGATCTGAGCGCGAACGAAGCTTCGCCGCCGCTCGACTAACCGTTCAAGTTCCGCCCACGCACAGACCCCAGCCGTCCGGCAATTCGGAAGACGCTTGGCAGGTGCCGCTGCCGCAGCTCGGCGCGCCGCGCGTGTAACAAAGCTTCAGGCACTGGCTGCTGGCGGCGGAGCAAACGTAGCCCCACGCGCACGGACACGGATCGCCGACCTTGCCGCTACCGGGGAGCGCGCAGGTCGTCGTGCCGTCCGCGCGCACGACGATGCACGCCGTGTCGCCTTTGCACGCGCAATCTGCGCCGGTTGGGCATGGATAGGGCGTGCTCAAGTCGCAATTTTCGGCGGGCACGCACACGGGCACCATGACCTGTGGCGCACCGCTTTGCGAATTCGTCAGCGCGTCGCGCAGCGGGCGCACGGCGCAGTATGAACCCGCGTCACAAGTGTCGTCCCCTTTGCAGCAATAGGGCTCGCACGAACCCGCGCTCGCGTCGCCGACACAGCCGAGCGCGCCGCGCTCGGCATCCCAACCACAATCACTCGAAGTGAGGCACGGCGCATTGATCCCGCCGCGCCCGGCGACCGCGCAAGTTGCGTTCACCGTCGCGGGCGAATCCGCGGAGCGCAGGATTTGGCAGCTGAATTTTGCGGGCGATCCGCCGCTCGCGCCGCTTTCGCCCGCGGCACCCGCCTCGGAGCTTGCGCCAGCTTGACCGGCGCTGCTCATGCCTCCTTCGCCGCCGCTCGAAGTTGCGCCAGCGGCGCCACCCTCGCCGCCTTGTCCGGCTTCCGAAATCGCGGCTCCGTCGTGCGCGCCGTCTGGGCTCGCGTCGCTTTCGATTTGGATCGCGGGCGGCACGTAGTCCGCGCACTGCCCCGCTTGGTCCGGCACGCATTGCGGCAAGTTGCCGCACAGCGGATTCAAACCGAGCGAGCTCGAGCCCGCTTCATCCGAGCCGTCCGGATGCAGGTTCTGCTCGTCGTTGTTGCCGGCTTCAGCGATGCCGGAGCTGCCGCCGGAAGTGCTGGGACCGCCGCCAGCGCCGTCGCTCGACGCAGAGCAGCCCCAGGCCAAACCCAGCAACAAAGCCGCGGAAATCGCGGCCGTCGCGCAACGACGCAGCGGAAGCAAGATGCCTCGAGCCTAGCACTCGCCGCGGCGAATGGTCGCCGTTACTTCAAGAGGATACTGCGGACCACGAAATTATTGGCCTTGTCGTAGACGCGCAGCGTGAGCAGCGCGGGCGTCACCGGTGCAAGTTTCGAGACGTCCACGTCGAACTCCTCGCGTTGTTCGTCGAAGATGCCGTCGGTCGGGTAGAAGGGAGTCCATTCGTCCGAGCCCGCTTGCGCAATTTCGATCCGCGCGATCGGACCAACGCCATCGATCGCCACGCCCTGCACGCGCTTGCCGACGACTTTGAGCCCTTCGATAACGGGCGGCGTGTTGTCGACCAGAACGACGCTGCTCTCCATCTCGTCGCGTGTCACGCGATCGGGTGGATTCGAGAGCTCGTCGGTCGCGACCACGCGCACGCGATAGCGGCCTTCGGGCAGATCGGCCGTTTCCCAGGAGTAGCTCTCCTTGGTCAGTTTTTCTTGGGGTTTGAGCAAATCGAACCAGGTATTCGAGCCCACTTGCCGGTACTGCAAGCGGAAGCGCAGATCGTCCTTGTCCGGATTGTCGACCTTCCAAGTCAGCGAAATCGACGAATCGGGTTTGTGTGTCACCGGGCCACCCGAGGAGTGAATCGAGTCGTCGTTCTCGGAGCTGTCCGTGTCTTTCGCGTCGACGCTGGTGATCACCGCGCGCAAATTGTCGGTCAAAAACGAGATCCCGATTTCGCTCAAGACGGCGTTCGGATCTTTGTCGAAACGCGCGCGCACTT
>DATATR010000202.1:0-2598 GCA_036268695.1 Polyangiaceae bacterium
GCAGACAACGGAGAGCGAGCCATGGCAAATTCGAGCGAGACCATGAAGCTGCGCAAACGAGTGGTGGTCGTCGGTGGCGGATTCGGCGGAATTTCAGTGGCAAAGGCGCTGGCTCACGCCCCGGTGCACGTCACGCTGCTCGATCGTTCGAATCATCATTTGTTTCAGCCGCTGCTTTATCAAGTCGCGATCGCAGGGCTCGGACCGAATGAAATTGCGGCACCGATTCGCAGCGTGCTGAGTCAGCAAGAAAACGCGCGCGTGCTGCTCGCTGAAGTGACGAGCGTGGATTTGAACGCGCGGCGCGTCGTGACCGGCGAATGCGGGCCGATCGAATATGATTTTTTGGTGTTGGCACCTGGTGCGGTCAATTCCTACTTCGGCCACGACGATTGGGCGCACACCGCGCCTGGCCTGAAGGATCTGGACGACGCGGTCGAGATTCGGCGGCGAGTGCTGCTCGCGTTCGAAGCCGCCGAACGCGAGCGCGATCCGGCGGCGCAGCGCAAGCACTTGAGCTTCGTCGTGATCGGCGGCGGTCCGACTGGCGTCGAGCTGGCCGGCGCGATCGCGGAGCTCGCGACGTTCGTGCTCGCCCGCGATTTTCGCGCGATTCGCTCCGACATCACGCGCGTGCTCTTGATCGAAGGCGGCCCGCGCGTGCTCGCCGCGTTCGACCCGGACATCTCCGCGCGCGCCGAAAAGAGCCTGCACGAAATGGGCGTCGAAGTTCGGCTCGGCGCGCGCGTGACCGGCATCGACGACGCCGGTGTTTTGCTCGGCCAAGAGCGGATCGAGGCGTCGACCGTGCTCTGGGCGGCCGGCGTGCGCGCATCGCCGTTGTGTGAGCGACTCGGATTGCCCGTGGATCGCGCCGGTCGCGTCGAGGTCGAGCCGGATTGCTCGGTGCCCGGCCACCCGGAAGTGTTTTGCATCGGGGACGCGGCGAACTTCACTCCCGAGGGTGAATCTACGCCGCTGCCCGGCGTGAGCCCGGTCGCGATGCAACAAGGTCGCTTCGTCGCGCGGGCGATCGAGCGCCTGATCGACAAGCACGAAACCGGCACATTCGCTTACGTCGACAAAGGCTCGATGGCCACGATTGGCCGAAGCCGGGCGGTCGCGCAAATCGGCAAGCTGCACTTGAGCGGGTTCATCGCCTGGCTCGCGTGGCTCACGGTGCACATCTTCTACTTGATCGATTTCAGGAACCGCATGCTCGTGCTGTTCGACTGGGCCTGGTCGTACTTCACCTATCAGCGCGGTTCGCGCTTGATCACTGGCCATCGACTCGAACCCGGCGCACCCGAGCGTGCGCCACTCACGAGTGAAACGCGCGAAACCGAATCACGCCGCCAGGCTGTTTAGCGCCAGCGCGAGCCGCTGAAATTCCGCGCAAAGCGAGGCGGAAGCGGCCCAACCGAAGCCGCGACCGCGACGAACATCGCGCTGCACCCGATCAGCGCATCGAAGCGTCAATGCTTTGACTCGCCAGCGCGTTGACGCCGGCGCACGAGGCCGAGCGCGACGACGAACAGCACACCGAGCGCGGTCGTCGGATTCGAGCTCGTGGCGCCCGCGCTGCGACAAGCGCAGCCCGGCGCTTTGCTCGCACTACTCGCACGGCTACCGACGGTCGCGGCATCGTCTCCGCTCGGTGTGCTCGCGCTCGAGCCCGCCGTCGACGTGGATGAGCTGCCGCCGTTGAAATTCAAGCTGCTCGTGCTGCCGCCCGCGCTCGTGCCGCCGGTGTCCATCGTCGTCACGCCAGGGATCGGCGCACCGCACATGCCATTCGTGCATGCAGCGCCACCCGGGCAAACCGCACCCTGGCACGGATCGACGCACGTGCCCGCGACGCACACTTGGCCGCCACTGCAGCTCACTTTGTCGCAGGCCATCGGCACGCAGCTGCCGTCGCTCTGGCAAACGTCACCCGCTGCGCACGGGCGGCATTGGCAGCCCGCGACGCAAATGCCTTTCTCACAGACCTTTCCCGCGTCGCAACTGACGCCCGCGCAGGGATCCACGCATTGCCCGAGCTGGCACTCCTGACCCGCTGGGCACGTGACCCCACCGCAACCGCCGACGCAGTTGCCGCCGCTACACACCTGGCCCGCCGGGCAATCGATGCCGTTGCACGCCGGATCGACGCACAGCCCCGCATCGCTGCAAACCAAACCCGCTGCGCAGGCGAACTCGCCGCCCTGACACGGCGGCACGCAATTGCCGTGATCGCAGACGAGCCCCGAGCCGCACAAGTTGTCACCGTCGTCGATCTTGCCGTTGCAGTCGTTGTCGAGGTTGTCGCACTTCTCGGCGCTGGACGCGATTTGCGCGCGGCACGCGATCTGCCCGCCGGGCTGACACTCGGTTAGACCATTCGCACACACGCCGAGCTCGGCCGTGTCACAGGCTTCGCCGCCGCCGACGCAGGTGATGCCGCTGATCTGAAACACCTTGTCGTTGAAGTCGCCGTCGTTGCCTTGCCAGCTGTTCGCGTCGGCGCCTTCCCAATCCTCGAACGCGAGATAGAACGTGCTCGGCAGTTTCTTCGAAGTATAAATCAGAGCCATTTTCCAGTAGTCGGGCATGGTG
>DATATR010000203.1:0-18009 GCA_036268695.1 Polyangiaceae bacterium
TTTGACGAAATGAGCCTTCGGCGCTTTACGTTGTAGCCGCTCCATCAGCGAATCGTCGAGGCTGGTGAAGAACGAGAGCACGCCGTGCGTCGGCGGTGCGTTGCTGATTGGGTTCGTCGTGTCGAGCACGGTCTTGCCCGACAAGCCGTCAGCGCAAGCTGCGACGGCTTCTTCGGCGCCCGCGCCTTTCACGGCCAAAACAACCAAATCAGCGGCCTTTGTCGCGTCCGCGGGCGTGCCCGTGGCAGCCTTCGCGCCGGCGCCTTTTTTCCAGTCGGCAAGCTTCGAAGGATCGCGACTGGCGCGGATCACTTCGTAGCCGTGCTTCAAAAAGCCATCAGCGAGCGCTTGCCCGACGACACCGGACCCAACCACGGCGACTTTTTTCATGGCCGGGAGGCTAGCACCGCAGCTTGGAGCGGCGTCAACGAACGAGTGATTCGCCGTCGGGTTTCGGCGCTTCGGACAACAGTTGATCCAAAATGCCTCGGCGATCGAGCGCCGCAATGTCGTCGTAGCCGCCCACGGAAACGCCGTTGATGAAAATCTGGGGCACGGTGCGCTGCTTCGTCGCGTCGAGGAGCCAGCGCCGCGTCGGCTCATCGCGAGATACGTCGACTTCGCGCACACGCACGCCCTTTCGCGCCAAAAGCAGCTCGGCACGCGTGCAATAGGGGCAAAACGGCGTGCGATACATCACGACTTCGGCCGGTTTCACAGGGGTGGTCATCGAAGAACACTAAAATGACCATTATTTGCCGCCGTTCAAGGCCTTGCGCCAACGAAGCAATGATAGCGTGCGGACATGGGTTGGTTGGTGCGCACGAGCGCGGGCGTTTTTGCGATCGTTCTCATTTCGGCCTGCTCGAGCAGTGGCGATTCGAGCGGTTCGAGCGGCCCCGCGCGGAACGCCGACCCCGACCAAGTGCGCGCCGAGCTCGAACCGGTGCTGCAAGCCAAATGCAGCTGGATGTTCAAGTGCTGCAGCGCGGGCGAACTCGCGCTCGAGCTTGGCGCCGCCACGAGCGACAATTGCGCCGATCTGCTGGTGCAGAGCGCGACGCAAAGCTTCGCTCACCTGGCGAACGACGCGGACGTCTCCGCGTTGCTCAACGCGTTCAACTATGCGCAGTACGGCTTTCCAGGCATCAAAGTCGATGCGATGGCGGTCGCGGCTTGCGCCTCGAGCTTGTCGGCGAAGGACTGCGCTGCGGCGCCGCCCGCCGATCACTGTGTTCCGGTCGCACCCGCGGCGGACGATCCGTGCACGCTCGACAAGCTCTTGCCCGGGTCGCTGCCTGCCGGCGCTGATTGCACTGCGTTCGGTCCGAATCCGTGCGCGAGCGGGCTGGTCTGCCGCGGCGTCGCGGCCGAAGCCGGCGTGTGCGTGGCGGCGCCAAAGGTCGGCGATCTGTGTTTGAGCGACTCCGATTGCGGCAACCTGGTCTGCGATTGGACGAGCGGGACTTGCGCGACCGGAGCCGGTTACGGCGAAGCCTGCGCTTTCGCCGATGCCACCAATCCCGTGCCGGGCACCGAAACCAAGCGCTGCGCGCTCGGGCTCGCTTGCGACGCCGTCGCGCTCAGCTGCACCGATCCGAACTGCGCCGCCGGCAAGAATTGCCTCGCGGACGCCGATTGCCCACAAGGCATCTCCTGCGTCGCGGACTTCTGCCA
Organism: Polyangiaceae bacterium; assembly: GCA_036268695.1. Classification (GTDB taxonomy): domain Bacteria; phylum Myxococcota_A; class Polyangia; order Polyangiales; family Polyangiaceae; genus PMG-095. The sequence continues at coordinate 1,678 of DATATR010000203.1, forward strand.
GCCGCTGCGTCAGCCGGGACAGAGCTGCTTTCAAAATTCGGATTGCGCGGGCGGCGCATGCAACTACGACCCGACTGCGAATCGCTCGCTCTGCGTCGCGCCCAAGGCTGACGGCGCGGCGTGCGTCCAACCGAGCGATTGCGCCAGCGGTTACTGCGCTTTCGACAGCATCTCTTCGACCGAAGCGTGCGCGCCCACGCTCGACAACGACGCGATGTGCGTGGAGGCCGAACAGTGCAAGAGCGGCAATTGCACGAACGGCACCTGCCTCGCGGTCGCCGCGGGCACCACTTGCGCGACTGACGCGGACTGCGCCGTCACGCACAACCTGTTCTGCGCCGATGGCGCGTGCGCGCTGGCGCCGTTTGCGCTCGGCACTTCCTGCAGCGCGCAGAACCAATGCGACTCCGGCTATTGCGCGCTGGGCAAATGCGCCAAAAAAGCTGCGGTCGGCGAAGATTGCGACGCGACCACGCTGTGCGACGAAAGCTCGTATTGCGACGTACCCGCCGGCAAAACGAGCGGCACGTGCAGCGCGCTCAAAACCGAAGGCGAACCCTGCGCGCGTGACATCGAGTGCGCTGGGGGCTGCCAACCGACGAACGGCGCCTTGCGCTGCAACGGCGAGCCGCGCGGCGTCGCCGTGTGTGGCGGCATGTGACGCAACTCGCCGGCGCGTGAGCACTCTTTTCTGCGACGCCAGCGCGGTTTTTTATCGCAGATCACCAACAAAAAAATAGCCAAGCCAAGTGCGGCTTGGACGTCGCCATGGCTCTGCCCCGTCCTCGTTTCGTCCCAGCCTTGCAAAAGCCAAGCGAGGCCGGCATAAGACGGCCCTCGCCGACTGGGCGAGCTGCATGCTGCACCGTCGGATTTCGTTGGCTCTGCCGGGCGCGTGCGCGGCGTTCACGCTGCTCACTTCGGCGCTGCCCGCGCACGCGATGAGCCCGCGCGACGAACCTTCGGAAGATAAACCGACGCCACCGGTGGATCCGGAAAAGGGCGAAGAAGAATACTTCAGCATCCATTTTCAATCGACGATGGCAACGGCGTATCACCCGTCGTTTTCCGCGAAGTACACGGGCAAGAACAGCATGAGCCCGGACAGCGAATCGGCGACCGCGTTCGTCAGCACGCTGTACGCCGATCAACGGCTCTGGCCTGGCTGTGAGTTCTTGTTCGATCCGGAGATGAGCGGCGGCAAGGGCTTGAGCAGCACGCTCGGCGTGGCCGCGTTTCCGACCGGCATCGTTTATCGCGTCGGGGATCCGGCGCCCGCCGCGTACGTCGCGCGTGTCGCGCTGAGCCAGACTTTCGAGCTCGGTGGCGGACGCGTCACGAACGAGGCCGGCCCAAACGAGCTCGCGGGCACGCGCGATCGCGATGTGTTCGCGATCACCGTCGGCAAAGTTTCAGTCACGGACGTCTTCGACGGCAATCGCTATGCGCACGACGCGACCGAGCGCTTCTTCGATTGGGCGTTGTTCGCGTCCGGCGCCTGGGATTATCCGGCGGACACCAAGGGCTACACTTGGGGCGTGCTCGCAGATCTCGCCGTGGATTGGTGGTCGGCGCGCGCCGGCATCGCGCTCGAACCGAAACGAGCGAATGAAGCCGACATGGATTGGCGCGTGGGCAAAGCGCACGGCCTGATGGCGGAGTACGAAGCCCGTTACAACGTCAGCGGGCAACACGGCGCGCTCAGCACGCTCGTTTTCTTGAACCAAGAGCGCGCAGGCAGCTACGCGCAAGTCTTGGCCGATCCCGCGCGTTACCACAACGACGTGACCGAGACGCGAGCGGACGGCCGCGTGAAATACGGGATCGCGCTCTCGCTCGAGCAACAAATTCGGCCCGGGCTCGGCACGTTCTTGCGCATGAGCGCAAACGACGGCAAAACCGAATCTTGGGCCTTCACCGAAATCGATCGTTCGATCGCGACCGGTGTGGTGCAAGACGGCGCGCTGTGGCACCGCGATCGCGACGAAGCGGGCGCGGCCGTCGTGCTCAACGGGCTTTCGCCGGAACATCGCGCGTACCTGCAAGGCGGCGGCTACGGCTTCATCATCGGAGACGGCGCGCTCAACTACGGGCTCGAGACCCTGTTCGACATCTATTACAAACTGTCGCTCCAAGATAACGTGTCGCTCACCGGGTTTTATCAGCCGATCATCAACCCCGGGTACAACAAGGATCGCGGACCGGTGCACGTGTTCACCGGTCGATTGCACATCGCGTTTTGAGTGGCGCAGAGGCTCTATTGCCAAGGCAAACTGGGCGCGCTAGGGATCTGGACCTTCGGACGATGACTCGGCCTCACCTTGCCCGCCTCGTTCGCGAGAGACTCGCGCGATGCGAGCGCGTGGAGCGAAAGCCGGCATTTTCCGGGATTTTCGCGCTCTGTCTGATCGCGTTGCAAGTCGTTACCGCGCTGCATTTTGCGCTGGTTCCGCACGCGTTCAACTCCACGCTGAGCGGCTTCGTGCACGTCCACGCGCGAGCCGCACGCGAAGCCGGCCGCGCGGAGGCGCTCGCGCTTCGAACCGCGAGTGCACCCGCGTTCGAGCACGAAAGCGTGTCTTGTGTCGGCGACTCGTGCCCGATCGGGTTTGCTGGTCCGCACTCGACGCTGATTGTTGCGAGCCGCGTCTCGGCGTTGCTCGGCTTCGACTTGCTGCCTGCGCTCGCGCCGATTCGCGCGCAAGCGCCGGCGCGAAATCGCGTTCTATTGTCCGCCCCAAAGACTTCTCCGCCGGTCTGATTGGCCCCCAAAATCCAAGCCAATTTCAGCCGAATTCAAGGAGAAGTTTCATGTTCCATGTTCGCGATTTTTTCGCGTGCGCCATGTTTTGCGCCGCGTTCGTTCCCGCTTGCTCAGTCGCCGGAGTCGGCACCACCAAACCCAATCCCGCAGATTTGAAGTGCACGCCAGCACCCGCGATCCAGGCCGCGGACGGCTACGCGCTGCAACCGTTCTGCGCACCGTCGGATCCTGGCAGCGGCAACGTTTGGTTCGCCGCTTCTGGCGAAGTGCTCGCGCTCACCGGCTACGCGTTTCCGCCGGCGACCAGCGGCGACCCCGCATTCGTCGACGGCTGGGACGTGCACTTCACGCGTTTGCTCACCACGGTCGACAAAATCACGCTCTCCGAGAATCCCGATTTCGAGCTCGGATCGCAGCAGAAAACAGGGCCATTGGTAGCCGAGGTCGACGGGCCCTGGGCGGTCGACTTGAGTCACGCGGATGCTTCTTACTTGGCGGGCAAAGGCGGCGCGGGCGAAGAAGCCGTGCCAATCGCGGCGCTCAATTCACAAAACAGGAGCGGCGGCGACGCGTTCGCCACCGACGGCACGCGCTACGCCTTCGGCTTCGACGTCGTGAGCGCAACCGATCAGGCGCAAAACGTGAACCTGGATCCCGACGCGCTCGCCGACTACGAAAACATGGTGCAAAGCGGCTGCGCGGTTCTGTACGTCGGCACGGCCGCGTTCAAGGGCGATCCGAAATTCGATGGGTGCGTCACGGATGCCACGATGGATTGGCCGAAGACCGTCGATTTTCGCCTCTGTTTCAAGTCACCGACGACGTATTTGAATTGCCAAAACCCAGACAACGATCCAGCGATGGCGATCGCGGGCGAAGAGCACGAGCGCGGCATCGCCTTCGTCGAGGGCTCATCCGTGGTGGCGCAGGTGACGATCCACACCGATCATCCATTTTGGGACAGCGTGCTTCACGATTCACCGGCTCACTTCGATCAGTTCGCTGCACGCGTCGTCGGCCAACCCGACGGCTCGCTGGTCACACTCGAAGACACCACGGGCGTCGACTACACTGCATATACCGACGCACTCGGAAATGCGCTGAATTGGCGCTACTGCATGGATCCGCCGACCGACGTGCATCCGAAGTTCACCGGCCTGATGCGCTTCGATCCGGAGAGCGTGCCGCACGCTTCGGGCAGCGATCCGAACACGGGTCTCCGCGACTACTACGACTTTGCGACCTACGACCAAAGTACGCAGGGGCACTTGAACTCGGACGGCCTTTGCTTCGTGCAGCGCAATTATCCGTCGCCGCCTTGATGATGATTGGAAGAGCTACTCGAGCACGCTGAATTCGGCGGCTCGGGTAGCGCGAGCTCAATGATGGAACGTGAGCGGCATCTCCGTCTCGGCGCCCACGCGATCGCGTTGATGGTAGGTGTGGCGTTGACCGTGGTGCGCGCGATGCTGCTCGCACCAATACTCGACGCCGTGAGTCGCCTGACGCGTTTCGACGCAGCGCGGACAGGGCGGCTCGATTTGCGGCGTCGCCTCGGGCAAAGATTTCGGGCGCACGACGAACACCGGGCACGGCGCGAGCCGCACCACCGCTTCAGCGACCGAACCGAGCAAGAGCCGCGAAATGCCGCGTCGGCCGTGCGTGCCGACCACGACCAAATCAGCGTCGAGATCAGCGGCGGTCTGCGCGATTTCTTCGGCCGGCGCCTCGAGCCGCAAGTGTGAGACTACGCGCTGCAAGCGCGTTGCGCCCTTCACGGTTTGGCGATCGTGATAAACCTTTTTGCGCTCCTCGACGTAGGACGTGAGCTGCGCGTTTGCATCGGCCATCGACACGGCGGAGAAGCCCGGCTCGGCGGGCGCGTCGACCAGCGCTTGATTGCCGTACACGCGCACGACATTGACGATGTGCACCTCGGCGTTCGGACGCGCGGCGGCAAGTTCGAAAGCTTGCTCGATCGCCTGGTCGCTCGCCGGCGAATAGTCGACTCCAACCACGATGACGTACGGCTTTTCGGGTTTGGACATGGTGCTCTCCTGGTTTTGGGCCGGTGCGACCCCAGCGTCCGAAAGCATTTTTGCTGCATCGCTCATGCCAATCGGAAAAGCAGCGCACGCCCGGTTTTTGCCGGACATTCGCCGCATCACGCTCGAGGGTGAGCGAGGCAAAGCAGCGAGCCCTGTGGCGAAACGGCAAGTGTCGCGCGGCTCCGGGCTCGACGGGCTCTCTTCGATCAGATACCTGAGGTCGGGAATATTCGCAGCTTTCGCCACAGATGAGTCACCTGAAAAAACTTCTGCGTTTCGCGGCGCCGTACTCGCGCCGCTCGCTCTTGGCGCTGCTCCTGCTCACGACGCTGGTCGTGTTCGATCTCTCGATTCCGCGCTTGATTCAGACGCTGATCGACCATGGCATCGCTCAGCACGATCGCGGTGTCGTGCTTCGGACGTCCGCGTTGATGCTCGGGATCTCGCTTCTTAGCGTGTTCATCGCGATCGGGAACAACAATCTCTCGGTCTTCGTCGGCGAGAGCGTGGGCCGCGATTTGCGCGAGGCAATCTTCGTCAAAATCCAGAGTTTTTCTTACGGCAATCTGGATCGTCAGAACACCGGTCAACTTTTGGTCCGGCTCAGCAGCGACACGAGCGCGATTCAACGCTTGCTGCAGATGTCACTGCGCATCGGCACGCGCGCGCCGCTGCTCATGATCGGCAGCTTGGTGCTGATGATCACGACCAGCCTCGAACTAGCGCTCACGATGATCCCGCTTTTGCTCGTGACCACGTTCGTGATCATTTTTTTCTTGATCAAAATGGAGCCGATGTACCGCTTCGTGCAGCAAAAGCTCGACCGGCTGAACACCGTGCTGCAAGAAAACGTCGCCGGCATTCGCCTGGTCAAAGCCTTCGTGCGCCAGCGACACGAACGTGCGCGCTTCGAGCTCAATAACCTCGCGTACACCGAAGAATCAGTGAAGGTGATGCAGTTCGCCGCCTTCATGTCCCCGGTTCTGACGCTGTGCGTGAACGGCGGGATCGTGATCGTGATTTGGGCGGGCGGCTTGCAAGCCGCGCACGGCAAGCTCTCGAGCGGTCAGCTCGTCGCCTTCATCAACTATCTGCTGACCACGATGACGCCGCTCTTGATGATGACGATTCTGTCCAACGTCTGGGCGAGTGGCATCGCTTCGGCCAAACGCATCGACGAAGTGCTGAACGTCGTGCCGGAAATTCAGGATGCGCCGGACGCTTCCGCGCTCGAACTCTCGGGAGCGCCGCGGATCGAGTTCGAAGACGTGAGCTTTTCGTATGCTGCTTCGCAGGCGGAGCCCGTGCTCGACGGCGTCAGTTTCGTCGCCGAGCCTGGCGAAACGGTGGCGATTTTGGGCGCGACCGGCGCCGGCAAATCGACGCTCGTCAAACTCATCCCCCGTTTTTACGACGTGACGCGCGGCCGCGTGCTGCTCGGCGGCCGCGACGTGCGCGAGCTCAGCCAAGACTCGCTCTTGTCGCAAATCGGCGTCGTGCCGCAAGAATCCGTGCTCTTTTCCGGGACGGTGCGCGACAACATTCGCTATGGCAAGCCCGAAGCGAGCGACGGTGAAGTGCTCCGGGCCGCGCGGGCAGCGCAAGCGGACGAATTCATCTCGAAGCTCGACCAAGGCTATGACGCGCGCGTCGAACAACGCGGCCAAAATTTCTCCGGCGGGCAGCGCCAGCGCTTGGCGATCGCGCGCGCACTATTGCTCGAACCCAAAATCCTGATCCTCGACGACAGCACGAGCGCCGTCGACGTCGAGACCGAAACCAAGATTCAGCAAGCACTCGCGGCACAACACCCCGAACAGACGCGCATCGTCGTCGCGCAGCGAATCAGCAGCGTGCTCGGCGCGGACAAAATCCTCGTGCTCGACGCCGGCCGAATCGTGGCTCGAGGGCGACACGCGGAGCTGATGAAATCGAGCCGCGTGTATCAAGAGATCTACGCCTCGCAGCTCGGCACTGGCATCACGCCCGAAAGCGTGGCCGAAAGCGCGGCGGTGAACTCGTGAATCCGCTGCCGAGCGGCGCGCAGGGCATGCGCGCAGGGCACGTCGGGCGAATCGAAAAAGCAGGCAGCCCGGGCCACGCTTTGCGGCGTTTGCTGCCGTATTTGACGCCATTTCGCGGTGGAGTCGCGCTCGTCTTGGTGTTCGTCTTGGGTTACACCGCGCTCGGCTTGGTCGGTCCTTATTTGATGGGCCTCGCCATCGATCGACTGGTTCAGCGCGCGGGCACGACGGGCTTGTTGCAGATCGCGCTCGCGATGGCCGTCGTGTACGTGCTCGGAAATTCACTTCAAGCCTTCGCCGGCCGACTGATGGCGAGCATTTCGCAGCGCGCGCTCAAAGGTGTGCGGCGCGATTTGTTCGCGCGCGTGCAGGATCTCCCGATCTCCTTTTTCGACCGCAATCAAGCCGGAGATCTGCTGAGCCGTCTGACCAACGACATCGACGCGATCAACCAAGCCGTCTCCCAAAACGTGACCACGCTGGTCGCGAGCTTGCTTTCGATGGCCGGCATCCTGGTCGCGATGTTCGTACTCGATCGCTGGCTCGCGCTGGCCTCGCTGATCGTGGTCCCGATCATGTTTTGGTTCACGCGCTTCGTCGCGCGCTACACGCGCCGCGGCTTCCGCGATTTGCAACGCGATCTCGGGCAACTGAACGGCGTGATGGAGGAAGCGATCAGCGGTCAGCGCGTGCTGCACGCGTTTCGCCGCAAAGAATCGGCCGTCGAAGCTTTCCGCGCCAGCAATGCGCGCGTGTTCAAAGCCGGTGTACAGGCCAACAGCTACGCGCTCTTGCTCATGCCGATCACGTCCGTGCTCGGTAATTTGTTCGTGATCGTGCTGGCGGGGCTCGGCGGATTTCTGGCGCTGCGCGGCTTGGTCACGATCGGCATCATCGCGACGTTCATCAGCTACGGCCAAAACTTCATTCAACCGTTGCGCCAGCTCGCAAACCTGTACAATTCGATCCAAGCCGCGCTCGCCGGCGCAGAGCGCATCTTCGCGATCGTCGACATCCCGTCCGAGCCGGACGAAGCGCGCGGCGCGGCGCCCTTCGACAATGTACGCGGTGACGTCAAATTCGAGCATGTCCGCTTCGGGTATGTGCCCGGCACGACGGTGGTGCACGATCTCTCGTTCGAAGCGAAACCGGGACAAGTGACGGCGCTGGTCGGCCCGACCGGCGCCGGCAAAACCACGATCATCAACTTGCTCACACGCTTTTACGAAATCGACGCCGGCCAAATCACGATCGACGGCCGCGAGCTTCGCGATTTGGGCAAGGCCGAGCTGCGTCAAAAGCTCGGCCTCGTGCTGCAGGAGGTGTTTCTATTTTCGGGCTCGGTGCTGGAGAACATTCGCTACGGGCGGCTCGAGGCGACTGACGACGAAGTCATCGCCGCGGCAAAACTCGCCGAAGCCGACCCGTTCATTCGTCTTTTGCCGCAGGGTTACGCCACACAGCTCTCCGAGCGCGCCAGCAATTTGAGCCAAGGGCAGCGCCAATTGATCGCGATCGCGCGGGCCATTTTGGCCAATCCCGCGATTTTGATCTTGGACGAAGCAACCAGCAGCATCGACACGCGCACCGAAGCGCGCATTCAGAGCGCGCTCTTGCGGCTGATGAAAGGCCGCACGAGCTTCGTCATCGCGCACCGCCTCAGCACGATCGCCGATGCCGACCAAGTGCTCGTGATCGACCACGGCACGGTCGCCGAACGCGGAACGCACGCGGAGCTACTGACGCAAAACGGCGTGTACGCGCGCCTCTACGCCAGCCAATTCAAAGGCGAAGCGATCTGAACGAAACTGCGGCGCGGATCGCGCTGCTGCGATCCGCGCCTTTTGCTTCAGAATCTGCCGAACACGAAGCCGCCAACGCCGTCACGGCCGACCTGCGCGGGCGTAAATTGCAGATCTTTGATGCCGCCCACGAAATCGTGGACCAGCACCTTCTTCGGCGAAGCGAGTCCGTAGATGAAGAGTGCCGCGCCCGTCGCTTGGGTCAAACCATCCAAGATCAAGAACGTGCGCGTCGTGTTGTCGTCGTCCGTGGTGACGCTGTCGCAAACGCTTTCGCCGAGCGTATCGAACGTGCACGACGTCGTGTTGTGGCGCGATGCGAGCGTGACCCACGGGCCCACCACTGGCACGACGAGCCAGCCCGTCGAATTCGGGAAGTTGTCGGCCGATGCCACCGTGAGGCCGAGCACGTAGGCCGAGCCCCAGATGACCATGCCGGCGATCGTCGGGCCGCGGCGCGCGCGGTCTTCGACGTGATAGCCCGATGGCACTGGGCCGCCTTCATACGGCACGTTCTCGGGTGGGCGCGGCGCGACCGGATACGCATACGCGTAGCCCGGCGGCGGCGGCGGATAAGCGGCGGGCGCATAGGCCGCAGGTGGATACGATGCCGCCGGATATGCTGGATACGCCGCGCCCGGTGGCGGCGGCGGTGGCGCCGCGAGCGGCGGCGCCTGCTGTGGCGCACTTGCTGCGGGTGCAGCTGACGCAGCGGCCGGAGCTGGAGTCTGCGCCAGCAGCGCGGGCGCAAACGTAACGACTAAGCCAAACGAAGCAACACTTGGCGCAAGGCGCCACAAAGAACAATCCCTCATGAGATCCTTACTACTCCACCTTCTGCGAGCCCTCCAGTTCAAAGCAACTTCGAAGCAACCCCTTGCTCCTCCCTTTAGAGCCGCAATGCTAGCCTAGCACGTAGATGTCAACACGCACTTCAGACGACATCGCCCCCGACGGGCAACCGCTCGAACTTCTGTTCGAACGACGTGAGCTGCCCCAATTCGAGCTGCCCGCGGCGCTGACCGAGATCTACTCGGGCTCGCTCGGCTTCGCGGCGCCGCGCCTATTCGCGAACCTCGTCGATTCACTCGACGGCGTGGTCGCGCTGCCCGGCGACGTGGAATCGGGCCAAGTCATCAGCGGCAAGAACGCAGCAGATCGCTTCGTGATGGGCCTTTTGCGCAGCTGCGCGGACGCAGTGCTGATCGGGGCCGGCACGTTCCGCAAATCGCCCGGGCATCTTTGGTTCCCGGATCGAATTTATCCGCCTGGAGCAGCGCTGTTCGCCGAGGCGCGCGATCGACTCGGCCTCGAGAAACAACCGACGTTCGCGGTCGTGACTCGCAGCGGCGATATCGAGGTCAGCGAGCCAGCACTGAAAGATGCGCTGATTTTCACCACCCGTGCGGGCGAAGAGCGACTCCGCGCACATCTGTCGGCCTCCACGCGTCTCGTCGTGTTCGAAGCCGATCGCGTTTATTTGAGTCGAGTGCTCGAGTACCTGCACGCAGAAGGCATGCAGCATGTACTCACCGAGGGTGGGCCTTCGTTGTTGGCCGAGCTCGTCGCAGCGGGCCTCTTGGACGAGCTATTTCTCACGACCGCGCCCACGCTGTTCGGGCGCTTCGCGGAGGATCAACGCAAATCCCTGGCCTCGGGGCTCGACCTCGCGGGCACCTCGCTCGAACTACTGAGCGCGCGCCGCCACGGCTCGCACCTGTTCCTGCGTTACGCGCAGACCAAGAGTGCCTCGCGTTAGCGCGCCGTTGCAAAACAGCTGAGCTAATCGAGACAGAGCTCGAACACCGCGGTGTCCGTCGCGCTCGCGCCATCGCTCGCGCCGGCGGCTCCAGTCGCAGCGTCCGCACTCGGCGCGAACGTGAACGTGAAACGCCATAGCCCGACCATGAACAAATCCATCGGGTCGAGCGTGAAATCGCCGGAGCTGGCGTCGAACGTGATGACCGGTGTCTTCGGTGAAGAATGGCCGTGCTCGGGCATGTCCAGCGCGGCGCTCAGCTCGCCGGCGAGCGCGGCGCCATTCGCATCCGTAATGCGCATGACGAACGTGTTGTCGTTCAGCGCTGGTGGCGAAGGCGTGGTCGAGACGATCTCGAAGCCGTAGAGGCCGCTCGCGCCGAGTTTGCTGAGCCCGGGCATGTAGCTGTCGATTCCCGGTTCGCTCGTGCAATCCGCCGTCCCCGTCGGTTCGGTCAGCGTGGCGCCGGCAGAGCCGGCATTGCTGACCGCGGCTGCATCCGAGTTCGGAGACGAACTCGACGAGCAGCCGGCAGAGAGCGCAAGGAAACCGCAAAAAAGCGCGAGCTGGCTAGGTTTGATCACGATCTTCATGCGCAATGCCAAGGACAGCGTAGCAAATCAGAGCTAGATGGCGAGTATAGCGAAGATGACCGCGCGGGCAGTCGCTGCAAGAAATGAACACAGTTCACGAGCCCGAGCGCTCGCTCATCATATGCGCGGCGCGTTGTTCGGTGTCGGCCTTGCGCTCGTTGGCTGTGGCAATGGCGCCCAAAAAGCGGGCGGGCTCAGCCAGGAAGAGCTGATGGACCCGGCCACTTGCGGCTCGTGTCACGAGCAGCACTATCGCGAGTGGTCGGGCAGCATGCATGCGTATGCCAGCGAGGATCCGCTCTTTGTCGCGCTCAATCAACGCGCGCAAGACGAAGCACAAGTCGGTCCTTTGTGCGTGAACTGTCACGCGCCGCTCGCCGCGCGCACCGGCGCGACGACGGATGGCAAAAACCTCGCCTCGCTGCCCGCTCGACTCAAGGGCGTGACTTGTTTTTTTTGCCACCAAGTCGACCAAATCGCGGACAGCCACAACGGGTCGCTTCACTTGGCGAACGACGACGTGATGCGCGGCGGTTTCGACGGCGCGATTCCGAACTCGGCCCATGCTTCCTTGTATTCGCCGCTGCACGATCGCAATCAGCTCGAGTCCGCCGGGCTCTGCGGTAGTTGTCACGACGTGCTGAACGGTCACGGCACGGCCATCGAGCGAACCTTCGCCGAATGGAAATCGAGCGCGTTCGCAGCCAGCGACGGCAACACCTGCAGTCAATGCCATATGGACAAGAGCCCGAGCCAAGTCGCGATCGCCGACGTTGCCGGCGCGCCGCTGCGCGACGAGCACAGCCACGAGTTCCCTGCCGTAGATCTAGCGTTGCACGATTTCCCCGAAGCCGACGCGCAACGACAGGCCGTGCAAAATCTGCTCGATACCACGCTCCAAACCGCGCTCTGCGTGCGCGGCAGCGGCAAAAACGCGAGCGTCATGGTCGTCGCAGACAATGTCGCGTCCGGGCACGACTGGCCGAGCGGTGCCGCCCAAGATCGCCGTGCTTGGTTCGAAGTCACCGCCTTCTCCGGCGATACCGAGATCTTCCACAGCGGCAATGTACCGCCGGGCACCGATCCGACCGCGCTCGTCGATCCAGATCTCTGGCTCGTGCGCGATTGCATGCTCGACGACGGAGGCAACGCAGTGAACGGCCTCTGGAGCGCCACCAGCGTGGATTCGATTTTGCTCCCCGGGCAGCTCACGTTCGATAAGAGCTCACCGCTCTTCTATCAAACACACGTGATGCGCCTGTTCCCACGAGATCCGACGGCGAGCCTGCCGGCATTTCCGGATCGCGTCACGCTCTCGGTGCACCTCTTGCCCTTCCCGCTCGATTTCTTCGACGCGCTGTTCGCGTCGCCGGAACAACTCGGGCTCACGAGCGATGCGGTCGCCGCAATTCGCAGCCAGATAGTGCCGCTAACTTTGGGGCAAGAATTGGCTTGGACCGCGGCGGCGGCTGCGGACACGACGCACGGCGGGCTGAGCTACGTCGACCAGGGCACGCCCGTGGCTTGTGTCACGACCACGGGCATGAACGCCGCGGCCGATAAAATCGCGGCGCCCGAGCACGCCGCGGTCGCCTGCGGCAACTGAACGGCGTCAACCGATCACGCCGCGCTTCGAGACATCACTGGCGATCGCGATGGTCATGCTGTGAGCGGGCACGTTCAGTAAGCGGCGGCCCCAGCTCGTCGCTTCGGAGATTTCGGTGAACGCTTCGAATGGACGCGGTCTGCGCGTGAGCCAGGACATGGCCTTGAAGATCCCGCGGTGCATCGTGGTCGAGAGCACGATGCCGACGCCGAGCAAAATGCCGGGATACGCCTCTTCATCGTGATCCATGCGTTCGGCGACGAGCCGCCGCGAGTTGGCGCTGAGCGAAGGCGATTTCCGCACGTCGATCAGTTGCACGTACGGCACGCCGCGCCGGACGAACGAGGACATTTTCTCGATGTGCGCGTAGAACGCCGCGCCTTCGAGCTCACGTTCCGGCAGCGTGACGAGAAGAATGGGCCACTGTGATTCATCGTAGTCTGCGTTCATTGCGCAACTGTTCCTTTGCGGTTCGATCACCACACCGCAACGCCGCAGCTTACAACGCACGAGCGAGCCGCGTCTCCTGGCGAGAATCGTCCACACCGACGCTGGCGAAAACCGCGCATCGTCGAGCGGTTCGAGTGGGTTCGAGTGGTTCGAACGGCTACGTGGCAGTCGCGCGGCCTGGTCGTGCCGAGCCAGGTCGCGACAGGCAAGTGTAAATCGCGCTGCGGAGTGCTTCGAGCGAGATCGGTTTGATCAGGAGCTGACCTCTGAACTCGGCGAATTCCGGCACTACGCTCGGCAGCTCGCGCTCGGAAGTCAAAATCATGCGCTGGCGCCATGACGGCGATAGCGCGAGCGCGCGACGGTAGAGCTCAATCCCAGACAGGTCGGACATGAATGCATCGGCGACCGCCACGTCGGGCGGGCGACTCGAGGAGATACTGCGTAGCGCGGCGCTGCCGGAGAGCGCGAACTCGACCGTGAAGCGCTCGGCTTGCAAGTGACGGCGATACTCCGAAAGCACTGCCATATCACGATCGATCAAGAGTACCGAGGGCGGCTCCGTGCGCAGCATCGTCTCCGAAGATGCGCCGTCCGCAAGCTCACTCGCAGCTCGAAACTGGCCACTGCTCAGGTCGGGACCGACGCGCAGTTTCGTGCTGCTCACCGCGCCGAATTCGGAGGCCGCGCGCATGCGCCCGCTGCCCACCGCGTTGCGCTTGAGCCAACGGTTCACTTCTCGAACGAGCGCGAACGCATCGCCCGTCTTTTGCACGAAGCCGTGAGCGCCGGCAGCGTCGGCTTTGGCGCGCAGGATCGCCGCGGGTAAGCTGCTGTAGAGCAGGATGATCGTGCCTTTGTCGGGTTGCGCTTTGCCGAGCACGCCGATGATCGTGTCGCCGCTCAAGTGGCGCATGTTCACGTCCATCAACACGAGGTCGGGTTTTTCCTGAAGGATCAGCGCAACGCAACCTCCCGCGCGGTCGTGCGTCACGACTCGATGACCCGCGGATTCGAGCGCCGCGCGCGTCACCTCGAGCACGGTCTCGTCATCGTCGATGATCAGAATTTTTGATTCCACGTTCGCTCCGAGACGCGCGCTGCCTGCCCGAGCTCGTCTGAATACGGCCCGGCCGACTCGTCATTAGCCGAGATTTTCTCGGCCAGTGCAACGCACGGCCGTGAAAAAATGCGAGCCGACGGAATCCGCTGCCTGGCGAGATCCATCAGCGGCTGTGGTTGCCGAAATGGGCGGGTTTTCAGCCCGATTTCGCGGGGGTTTGCTGTTGCAAATTGCCGCGCGATCGAGCGTCGCCGTGTTCGTCGCGGGCGCGCGGCGGCGCATCCGTAAACTGGTAGCCATCCACTTCGCGCAGCGTCCAGGTTCCGTCGCCGGTGAGCTCGAGCACTTGCCGATGATATTTCGCGAGCCCCGGGTGATGAGTCACGCTGATCAGCGTGGCTTGTTCTCGAGCGAGCTCGGCATAAAGCATCGCCTCGTTCTTCTCGTCGAGTGCGCTCGTCGCTTCGTCGAGCACGACGTAACGCGGCTTCGTCAACAGCACGCGCGCCACGGCCAGCCGCTGTTGCTCGCCGACCGAGAGGACCTTGGCGAAGTCGAGCTCAGCGTCGAACCCGCCGCAGCGTTCGACGATGCCGGTCAAGTTCACCTGTTCGAGCACCGCGTGAAGCTCCTCGTCGGGGATCTCTCGCTCGATGTTCGGATAGAGCAGTTGCGTGCGCAGCGTGCCGAGGATCATGTATGGGCGCTGCGGCAGAAACAGCATTTCTTCCAGCTTGGGACGCAGAATTTGGCCTGTTCCTGCGTGCCATAGCCCGGCGATCGCGCGCAACAGCGAGCTCTTGCCGCCGCCGCTCGCGCCGACGATGAGCAAGCCAGCTCCGGGCGGAACCTGCACTGAAACGTCTTTCACCAGCGTTCGCTCACGATTCGGAGTTTGGAGCGTGAGCGAGCGCAGCTCGAGCGAAGCCTGCTCGGCGCGCCCGATCGTCGAATCCGGGTGCGCGCTCGGCGGTTCGACCACCAGCGATTTCGAGAACGAGTGCAGACGTTCGATGCCCGCCGCGAACCCGCTCAGCGTCTCGAAGTTGTCGACGAAAATCGTGAGCGCGCTCAGCATCGCCGTGAACGCGCCGGACGCTTGCACGACGCGCCCGACCTCGAGCTCGCCGGAAAGCACGCGCGGCGCAATGATCAAGCTCGGCAAGATATACGTCACGAAGCTGTAAGCGTATTGAAATAGGTTGAGCCCGAGCGTGCGCTTCAAGAGCCGGTTGTAGTTGCGGAACAACTCGCCGAAGCGCTCGAGCACGTGCCCCGACTCGCGCGCTTCGCCGCGGTAGAAAGCGATCGCCTCCGCGTTCTCGCGAATGCGAATCAAACTGAAGCGAAAATCCGCTTCGCGCCGCAATTGCTGAAAATTCAGATTGATCAGTGGCTTGCCGAAGACGCCGAAAGTGACGCCCGTGCCGAGCAAGGCATACACCACCAAAAAACCGACCATCAGCCGCGAGATCGACCATAAGATTCCACTGAAGGCGACGAGCTGGAGCACCGCGCCGATCACCTCGAGCAAGAACGTGAGCGACTTGGTGGTGAACGAGTTGATGTCGTCCGCGATGCGCTGATCGGGATTGTCGATTGTGCTGTTGGAGGTGAGCTCGTAATAGGCCCGGTCTTTGAAATAGCGACCGAGGAAGCGCGCGGTGAGCCAGCGTCGCCACAGGATGCCGAGCTTGTCGCGCACGTAGTAATAAAAAGCGTAGATCGGCACTGCGATCGCGAGCACGGCACCGAAGATGTGCATCGACCGCCAAAAACGCGCGGGATCCTTGGCGGCGAGCGCGGAGGTGAACTCGCCGGATTGCTGATTGAACAGCACGGTGAACTCGGTGCGCCCGAACAAGAGCACGACCAAGAGCAGCAGCATGCCGCGCGCGGTCCACTTGGCGTCGAGGAACCAATACGGCTTCGCGATCGACCAAAATCGATGCCACAGCCGTCGATCGAAATTTTTCGCGCGTCCGTGTTTTCTCGTCACTTGCGGCTAACTCGCGGGGCGAGCCTCTCGTCGGCAGAACTGTCGCATTGCAATAGCTCTGCCAGCGCTGCTCGCCCGGAGTTTCGCGGCGATGCGATGCGCGAATCACGCGGTTTCTTCGAACGCGCACGCAAGCATCGGTGTAGCAATCGGTCTCGGTGAGCGAGCCGAATGGGGAAATCCGGACCCCTGCAGAATCGGTTCATTCGGTTTGCACGCGCTCG
>DATATR010000204.1:0-22758 GCA_036268695.1 Polyangiaceae bacterium
GCGAGCCGCCTCGAAGAGGTGGTCGGTCGCGAAGGCGGCAAGCTGACCCAAGTCGACAACTGGGGTCGCCGTCAACTCGCGTACCCCGTCGCGAAACATCGCCGCGGCGTGTACGTGTACGTGAAATACGTCGGCGGTGGCGTGCTCGTCAGCGAGTTCGAGCGCAGCCTGCGCTTGCTCGACGACGTGTTGAAGTATCAAACCGTGCTCGTGCGGGACGACGTGAACGTCGGTGCGCTCGAAGTGAACGCCGAGAACGTGAAGTTCGAAGCAGTGGAACCGCCGGCGGAAGAAGAGCCCGAAGAATCCCTCGAGCGCCAGCTCGGTTTGGTGGATTCTCCGGACCGCGATCGCCACCGCGATCAGCGGAGCAGCGATCTCGACGCTGACGACTACGGCGACATGGAAGGCACGCCCGAGGATGACGCACAATGAGAGACCAAGCTCGTGACAGTGAGCGCGGGATGGATCGCGGTGGAGACCGTGGCCTCGACCGCATGGGCGACAAGGACAACGCGGGCTTTCGCACGCGCGGTCGCCGTCGCGGCTGTTCGTTCTGCTCGGACGACGCCGAACCGATCGACTACAAAGATCCGCAAGGTTTGCGCTATTTCGTGACCGAACGCGGAAAGATCGTGCCGCGCCGTATCTCCGGCGTGTGCGCCAAACATCAACGCGCCGTGCAGCTCGCGATCAAGCGCGCTCGCACGATCGCGCTCTTGCCGTTCACCACCAACGACTGAGGAGAAATAACGATGGCCACAGCCACCAAGGTTCTGCTTCAGACCGACGTCGACAATCTCGGCTCGGGTGGAGAGGTCGTGAAAGTGCGCCCGGGCTTCGCGCGCAACTTTCTTTTGCCGCGCGGCCTAGCCGTGCCGGCGTCTGCGAGCAATCTCGCACGCGTGGAAGAGCTCAAGAAAGAGGCCGCTTCTCGCCGCCAGCAAGAGCTCGTGCACGCGCAAGATCTCGCCAAGAAACTCGAAGGCGCGAGCGTCAAAATCCAACGCGCCGCCGGCGAAGAAGGCAAGATGTTCGGCTCAGTCACGAGCAAAGACATCGGCGACGCGTTCGAGAAGCTCGGCGTCGAATTCGATCGCAAGAAAATTCATCTGGCCGAGCCGATCAAAACCCTCGGCACTTTCGAAGTCCCGCTCAAGCTGCACGGCTCCGTGACGGTGACTTTGAAGGTCGAGGTCGCGAAGAAGTGATTGACAGAGCGACCTAGGTCGTAGAGAAAGAGTCATCGGGCTCGTGCGAGCGAGCGCCGAAGAACGACGAGTGCGTGCGCCCCGGAAGGTTTCGACCGACCGGGGCGTCGTGCATTTTGGGACCCTGTTGATAAGTTCTGGTTTCAGCAGTGGAAAACCCTGGGACGGCTTGAGGGCTTGAGGATCGGTCTTTGTCTGGCAGACTGTGCAAATGCGCAGCTCTCGTCAATTCAGGCAAAAGCCGGAGAGAGGGTGAAAACAGCCGATGTTTGCAGCCGAGCGTTTCCGTCAAAAAGCCGAGCTACCCAATCTCGAGCCCGTACCTGGGCGCGTGCCACCGAGCGATCTGGACGCAGAAGCCGCCGTGCTCAGCGCGACCTTGCTCGACAGCGATTCATTCGATGCCGTGCAAGAGATTCTTCGCCCCGAACATTTTTACGCGGATGCGAACCGTCGCATTTACGAAGTCATCTTGGAGCTGCAGGGCGCGTCGAAGCCCGTGGATATCATCTCCGTAGCTGGCCTATTGCGTGACAAAGGCCGACTCGATCAGATCGGTGGCACGCCGTACCTCGCGCAGCTCGCGGACGCGACGCCCGCGGTCGCGCACGTCGCGGCTCACGCGCTCGTCATTCGCGAAAAGTGGCGCTTGCGCCAGCTGATTTCGATTTGTCAAAAGACGGCGGCCGAAGGCTACGGGGACACCGGCGAGGTGCAAGGCTTCATCGATCAGGCCGAGCAATCAGTATTCGACATCGCGCGCGTGTCGCAGGCGTCGACCGTCGTCTCGGTGCGAGACGCGATCAAAGGCGCGTTCGAAATTTTGGGCGAAGCCGCGCGGCGCGGCGGTGGCATCAGCGGCATCGAGACCGGCTACACCGAGCTCGACCGTCAGTGCGCCGGGCTTCACGCGGGCGATCTCTACATCGTGGCTGCGCGCCCCGGCATGGGCAAGACTTCGTTCGTCTTGAATTTGGCTGCCAACATTGCGCGGCCGCGTCGCGTCGAAGTCAATCCGGACAACGACGCCTACTTCGACGCAGCAGTCGAGGAGCCGGGCCACGGCGTCTTGTTCTGCTCGCTCGAAATGCCGCGCGAGCAGCTCGCATCGCGCATGCTCGCGTCGGAAGCGCGCGTCGACATGTCGCGCATTCGCTCCGGCAAGCTGCAACGGGATGATTGGAACAAATTGACGGACGCCGCGTCGCGGCTCGGTCGCTTGCCGATTTGGCTCGACGATACACCGGCGCTCACGCTGCTCGATCTGCGCGCGAAGATCCGTCGCTTGCAAGCCGAGCTCAAGCGCGGCGAGGGCGCCAAAGGTTCGAAGGGACTCGGTCTCGTCGCGATCGACTACTTGCAGCTGATGCAAGGCCGGCGCGACGCGGGCAGCCGCGAACAGGAAATCAGCGAGCTTTCCCGCGGGCTCAAGCAGCTCGCCAAAGAAATGAAAATCGCGGTCTTGGCGCTCAGTCAGTTGAACCGCGCGGTCGAAACGCGCACGAGCAAAGACAAGCGCCCGCAGCTCAGCGATTTGCGCGAGTCCGGCGCGATCGAGCAAGACGCCGACACGATCATGTTCATCTATCGCGACGAATACTATTTCAAGGACAGCCCGGAAAAAGGCATCGCCGAGTTGATCATCGCCAAGCAACGCAACGGTCCGACCGGCAAGGTGATGACCAAGTTCACCTCCGAGTACACCCGCTTCGACAACCTCGCGCCCGAAGAATACAATTTCAGTGAGCTCGACGACTACGCGGGCGGTGGCGAAGGTTGATCGTTAACTCTTTGCAGATCGCTCTCGACGACCGTGTGTCCCGTCCGTGGCGTGATGGAAACGGGTCCATAAGAGAGATCGCGACATGGCGATATTCGCCGGCTCGCCCATTCGGATCGAGAGGCAGAGTAGCCCTCCATTTACTCCCTCAGTGGCTCGGACTATAGGGGCTTGAAGCACGCAACGCGTGCACACAAGTAGAGGGGATGATGCCACAGCATGAAGCAATTGTGCCATGGGGTAAGTTGTTTGCTGGGTCGATCACGCTCGATCTCGATCGCTATACCGCACACGTCGACGGGCAAGCCGTGGATCTGACGCGTATAGAGTTCGATCTATTGGAGTTTCTCATGCGCCGTCCGAATCGAGTCGTTTCACAAACCGAATTATTGCAACACGTGTTCGATCGCCACGCGAATGCTCATCATGGGTCACTCGTGCGCGTGCATGTGGCGCATTTGCGAAGGAAGCTCGGAACTGCATCGAGCGCAATCCGAACCGTACGTGGCAGAGGGCTTGTTCTAGGTGTTGATTTGGGCGATGTCGCACAGAACCAGCGGAATTAGAGCCTATCTCTAGGCATGTCCACGTGTCGATGCGGACAAAGCCGGAGCGGGGAACTTTTCCATCGAACAATGAGTGCTGCTCGATGTGACCGGTCTGGTTGCGCGAGACGATGTTGGATGTTGGAACGTGCGGACATTCGCCTGCGTTGCAGTCTGAGCTACTGTAAGCTCTTAGCGAAATCTTAGCATCTGGAAGTCTCGTGCGATGATATGTATAGCCGTCTGATGCGGCGCCGCATTGAAGGTATGGGCGATCAGCACAACACGGCAATAGTGCCAGTGCCATCGTGCCTATAGAATAGGAGACCATTCTCAATGATCAAATTCCATAACGGGCCATTTTTGTTGGCAATTGCAGCACTATCCCTAGTTGCTTGCGGGGCCCAGCCAGGTGGCACGGCATCAGAGAACGACGTATCCTCATCTGAGGCTGCGCTCACCTTTACGGGTAGCTCGAACTACGACTGTCCTAGCTGCGGTGCCTATACACTTCGCACCATCCAGGGCGTGCAGATGCATGCCTGCCCGCCGGGGCAGGCCATGATAGGGGTGAACGTCAGTAGCAACACATTTAAGTGCGCACCGACTCAATTGTTTGGGCCCGAGGTTCTATCTGGCCTTGTGCGCCCCAATGAGAATACCGGCCAGAATCCGATGCTGTCTTGCCCATATGGTCAAGTGATGACCGGGTTTCATAACACGAGGGATCTAGTGGCCTGTGAGACAGCGAACAACGATTCTACGCTCGGACAGGACTTCGAAGAAGACACGAGTACGAGCTTCGACGGCCATATGCGAGTATGCTTCAACACGGTAGCAGCTCCGGGGCCAGCTGGTTCGTACGCAATGTCAGGCATAAACGTAAGTACGAGTACCGTACATTGCTATTTCTAACCATCCCCGTGCTCGCTTGGGAGGGATCGGGAACAAATAGAGCAGCCACTGACAATGCACCGACGCGAAGGGTCACTGGTGTATTGATCTATTGAAAGACCTGCTGTGGCGGTCGCGCCGAGTAGCGGCCCTTCGTTCTTCCACCGCCGAAGGCTCCTTGGCTCTCGGCGGTTGGAACCTTATGTCTTCGTGCGACAGGCGATCGCAGAGCGCCGCGCCGATCGCGGCCCGCGCGGGCAGCAACCCGAAACGGGCGCGCACGCTTTCGCAGAGCCTGCCGTATCCTCGCGTAAAATGACTTTCGCCGTAGGGCTTCAAGGCGTCGGTTTGATCTAGCCCCCTGCCGAAACCGGACCCCTCGAAGTAAAGAGGAAGAGAGGTCTGGATGGCTTCAGACGAATGCTCCGCGGAGAGCGAGGTCTGCGGTAGTGCGGATTCCTCCGGCTTTCGCTGCGTTCAACCGGCCGACGACCCGTGTCAGGGCCGGGGTAGTCAGCGGACCTGCGAAAGCGGAGCTTTGACCGGCTGTTGGAACGGTGAGATCAATACGGTCGATTGCGCGGCGTGCCTGAGCTGCGTTGATTGGGTCGACGCAAACGGCGCTGGCTGTGAGTAGGTTCGCCGTTCGCGAGTTGGCTGCTATAGTGGATCTGTGCACGCAGGGTTTCGGCCTGCTTGCTGGCTTCCCATCCGAATGCTAATTGCCTCGGCCCGATGGCTGAGCCGCTCGTGAGCTGCGTGATGGTGACCAAGGACCGGCGCCACTTGGCTCGGCGCGCGGTCGAGTGTTTTGCGGCGCAGACGTGGTCCAACAAAGAGCTCGTGGTGATCGACGACGGCAGCGAAGACTACGCGCCGATGCTCGATGCCTATCGCGCCAGCGCGCAGATTCGTTACTTTCGGGTGAAACCGGATCCGAGCGCGCGGCTCGGCGATTTGCGCAATCTCTCGCTCGATCGTGCTGAAGGCGCGTACGTCGCGCAGTGGGACGACGACGAGTGGTATCACCCCGAGCGCCTGGAGCTGCAGATGCGCGCGATCTCGGCCGGGCTCGACGCGGCGGTGCTGCGCAACACGCTCTATCACCTCGACACGCCGGCTTTGGCCGAGCACTTGTTCAGCACGCGCATGCAGAAAGGGACCACGCCCGGCACAATCCTGCATCGGCGCGCGGACGTGCGCTATCGCAGCCTGTCGCGCGCGGAAGACACAGACTACCTCGAACGCTTGGGCGAGGCGATGCGCGTGGGTGTGGTCGAATCACCACACAGCCATTTGTTCATTCGCTGCTTCCACGGAAAAAATACCTGGGACCTTCAGCATTTCGAAGGTGCGTTGCAAATGACGCGACGCGACCGCATGGCTTTTTTCGTATCGAAATATATTTGGCACGACATCTTGCGACATCGCGCCTTTCGCTTATCTAAACTTGAGCGCGACGCTGCGGAGAGGTTCCTCGAGCAAAGTCGAAAGCTCGGTATCCTTCAGAGTTAGAGATCCTTGGCTAAATTCGATCTAGTGCGCAGAGCGGTGGTGGTCGCCGCGGGCCAGAGCGCGAGCAGCATGGGCGAGTTTTTGGCGGGGATCCTGCTGGTCCGTCTGTTGGCGCCGGCTGATTGGGCCAAGCTCGCGCTGGCGCTCACGATCTACGGAACCGCGAGCGGCATCGGCGGCCTGAACGTGCAAGACGGCATCTACTATTTCTACGCGCGGGTCGAGGCCGCGCGCCGTGTGGGATTGGCGCTGCAAACCATGGCCGTGCTGTTTGCGAGCGCGCTCGTGATCGGTGCGGTGCTTTTGCTGATCGGTCCGTGGCTGCAATCACGCGAAAACGAGATCTTGCCGCTGATTCCGTGGATTGCATTGACCGTCGTGCTCGAACTGCCGACTTCGTGCGCCACGCAGCTCTTGGTCTCGGCGGAGCGCCCGCACTGGGCCAGCATCTTCGGAGTGACGATGTCGGTTGCGAAGCTTGCGCTGATGGCGCTGCCCTTGCTCTTGGGTTTTCCGATTCTCGCGGCAGCCAAAGGGCTCGCCCTGTACGCGCTGGTGCGTCTGAGCGTCTGCGCGGTGCTCTTACCGATCGCGCTACCCAAGGGGCGCTGGGTGATCGATTGGCCGCTGCTCAAGGAACAAATCATTTATACGGCGCCGCTGACGCTCGCGATCGGCTCCGCGGTGCTGATCAAATACATCGACAAATGGATCGTCGTCGCGCTCGTGCCCAATGGCTTCGGTATCTACGCCGCGTCAGCGATCGAGATCCCGTTCATCCCGCTGATCGGCCTGTCGATGGGCACGGTGCTCGCCACGCGCATCAGCTACGCATTTCAAAACGGTCAACCAGAGCGCGCTCACGGCTACTGGATCGCGGCGACGACGCGCGTCGCGCTGATCGTCGGTCCGCTGACAATCGGCTTGATTTTGTGCGCGCCCGAGGGCTTCTCGCTGTTGTTTGCGCCGAGCTACGCGGCAGCGATCATTCCATTTCAGATCTTCAGCGTCATCATCTTGCATCGGGTCATGGCGTACGGACTGATCTTGCGCGCCGCCGGTGCGACCAATGCTCTCTGGCTCGCATCGTTGTTTCTGCTGTCGTTGATCGTCGTATTTGGCTTTCCACTCACTTACTGGCTTGGGCTGCCGGGCGCGGCGCTGGGCATGGTGTGCGCGTACGCGCTGAACCTGATCTTCTATTTGAGCTGTATTGCGAAAGTCATGAAGACGAACCTCGTCCGCGTCTTTCCTTGGCGGCGCTACGGTGCGATTTTGCTGGCTGCCGGCGCCAGCGCGGTGCTTGCGCTCTTGGCAGCGCGACCGTGGGCCTCGACGTGGGTGCGATTGCTGACGAAAGCGGGCGTATTCACCAGCGGTTATTTGATCTTGGTCAGTAAAGTCGGGCTCGGTCGCGGCTTGCCCCTCGTGCCTGAAGACGAACCCGAGTTTCTGGAAAGCATCGCGGCTCGAAACGTCGCTCCCGTCGCAACCTCTGCACAGCCCGCAGCCTGAGCTGTCCACCGCCACCCGCCCAAATCGAAGATGATCGCACGCAGTGAGCTCCCGCAGCCGTACCGTGAATGGAACCGCAAGCACCACGCACCGTTCGGTCTTTGGCCGGGCTGGCGAGGCTCCGTGTTCGGCAAGATGCCGCTCGGGGCAAGCTCACGCTTGCTCGGGCCGTTCTCCACCCAAACCAACAACACGTTTCGAGCTTTCGAATACCCGTGGGCTTATTTCGCTGCGCGGCTAGAGCCCGGGCAGCGCGTGCTCGAGATCGGCGGCGGCCTGAGCGGCTTTCAGTTCGCGCTCAGCCGCGCGGGCTGTCACGTGGTGAACGTCGATCCGGGCATGGTTGCTGAGGGAAACAAGGGCTGGCCGTGCGATGCCTCGACCATGCGAACCCTGAATCGCGCATTCGGCAGCGACGTGGAGCTGAGAAATTGCACGGTAGGGGACGCCCAGCTCGAGCCCGAGCAGTACGACCGCGCATTCTCGATCAGCGTGATCGAACATCTTTCGGCCGAGGAAATTGGAGAGGTATGCTCGACGGTCTATTCGGCGTTGAAACCCGGGGGCTTGTTCGTCCTGACCATCGATTTGTTTCTCGATAGCCGGCCCTTTTCCGATCGCGAGCGCAACGAATATGGCAAAAACGTGGATGTGGCTTGGCTCGCCGGACTCGCGCCATTCACGATCGCCGAGGGCAATCGGTCGGAGCTCTACGGATTTCCGGAGTTCGACCCAAAGCGAATTCTAGGCGATCTGAGCACGTACATGATCGGCTCGTATCCGGCGCTCGCGCAATGCCTGGTGCTGCGAAAATAGTCGGCGCGCTCACTCAGATGAAGAGTCGCTCGGCCAAATATTGCACGACCTCGTTCAGCCCTTGATGGGTCGCGGCACTGACGAGCAGCAAATCGACGCCGAGCTTCTCGAACTCGGGTTTGATCTCGGCATAGGCAGCCTGCACGTCGGGTAAATCCGCCTTGGTCATGGCGACGACTTCGGGCCTTCGCGCAAGCTCGGGGCTGTACGCTTTGAGCTCGCGCCGAATCACGTGATAGTCATCGAGCGGCGAGCGCCCTTCTTCACCGGTGAACGTGAGCAGGTGGAGCAGGAGTCGCGTGCGATCGAGGTGGCGCAGAAAACGGATCCCGAGCCCGGCGCCTTCGCTCGCGCCCGGAATCAAGCCGGGAATGTCGGCGACGATGAAGCTGCGCCCGAGTCCGGCGCGATAGTCGCCAATCGTGACGACGCCCAAGTGCGGCACCAGCGTGGTGAAGGGATAATCCGCGACTTTGGGCCGTGCGCGGCTCACCGCGCTGATGAACGTGCTCTTGCCGACGTTCGGGAAGCCGAGCAAGCCCACGTCGGCCATGACTTTCAGCTCGAGGCGCAAGCTGCGGGCTTCGCCGGGTTCGCCGGGTTCGGCCTTGCGCGGCGCACGATCTTCGGGGGTCGCGAAGTGTTTGTTGCCGCGGCCGCCTTGTCCGCCCTTGGCCACGACGAAGCGCTCATCGGCGCGCGTGAGCTCGCCGAGCTTCTCCTCACTGTCACGATCGAACACCACGGTGCCGACGGGCACGCGCACTTCAGCGTCTTTGCCGGCGCGGCCGTAGCAATCCTTACCGAGGCCATTGCCACCGGCGTCCGCGCGGACGGCGTTGTGGTGGATCAGGTCGTAAAGCGTGCCGAGTCCGGAGTCTGCGACGAGTACGACGTCTCCACCGCGGCCGCCGTCGCCGCCCGCGGGCCCGCCGAAGGGGATGTACTTTTCACGTCGAAAAGCCACGCAACCTCTGCCGCCATGGCCGGCCTCGACTCGAACTTCGCACTCATCAACGAACCGCATCGCTCGGCGCTAGAGCTAGCACTTCTGTGGCGAAGACTCGGCAAGAATCCGGGAATAAATCCGGGATTTCGTGAAAAATCGTCGCGCTCGAAGCCCAAAAACTCAGCGTGGCGGCTTGAGCGGCAAGTTGGCGCGGCCGGGCGTGGCTTTGCGCTGCGGCGTCGCGCTGGCGCGCTCGTCCAAGAGATCGATCGCGGCCAGGATCGCTTCGACACCGTGCTCGCGCGCGCCGGCCTCGGTGAACAGATCCGGAACGCGCGCGAGTTTGAGCGTCGTGGCTTTGCCCAAATCCAATTCGCGCTCGGCGAACGCCTCGAATGACGAAAAGCCCTTGGCTTCGTACAGCTTTCGTTCTTGCACGTGCTTGAGCTCGCTGCCGATGCGATAAAATTCGCCGTTCAGGTTTTTACGCAGGGCGCGGATGCGCCCGAGCACGTTGTGAAGCTCGCTCACGCGCTGCTTGATCGTGTCCGCGTCGTCCGGCGTGCGCAGGGTGCCGCGCGCGCTACCGGGCTTCGGCGGTTCCAGGTTGCGCGCGGCGGCTTCTTCCGCGTGTTTGGCCGCGTGACGCGCGGCCCATGGCGCGGCTCCGCGCATGCCGAGCCGGCGCTTGCCACCCGACTCGGTCGTCTTCTTGGTTGTAGCCCCGGGCGGCAGCGATTTGCGACCCTTGGCTGCCAGCGACTTGCCCGGCGCTGGCGGCATCGACTTGCCGGCCTTCGGCGGCACGGACTTGCGCGGCATCGCAGGTGGTCTCATGGTTTTCGGCGCGCGTTCGCCGCCGCGCGCGGATTCGACGGATTTTGCCCGGGATTTCATGACCGATCACCCATAGCGTGGTGCACCCGAAGGATCGCGGATGCGCCCCTAAGCCTTAGCTTCCAGTTTAGTATGAGGCCCGCCTGCGATGCAAAAACCCGATTCGAATCCTCCAAGTCGCCCGTTACCGGATCCGCCGAGCCGGCCGAGTCAGGTCGGGCGTAACGGCGTTGCCGCCGGCGCGAGTCTATTTCCGCAGGATCCGCGCATCGCCGTGGTCGTGAATGGCAACGCCAAGAGCGTCACGCAAGAGGTGATTTCGACGCTCGATCAAATCCTCGCTGGCGGCGACTTGTTCGTGTCGAAGAATCTCGAAGACGCGGGGCATATCGCGCGCACGCTGATCAGCCGCGGCTACGGCACGGTGCTCACGGGCGGCGGGGACGGCACGTTCACGGTCATGGTTAGTGAAGTGGTTCGCGAAGGCCGCAAGCAAAATAAGCCGCTTCCGCGCTTCGGTCTGCTCAAGCTCGGCACCGGCAACGCGCTCGCTTGGGTAGTCGGCGCCCGCGATCCGCAAAGCGGTGAGCTCGCTGCCGACATCAAGCGCCTGACCGAAGACGCGGGCAGCCGCACCATCCGGCTGATCGAAGTCGAGGGCTTCAACGCGCCCTTTTGCGGCTTCGGAGCAGACGCGGACGTGCTCGCCGACTACTCCAAGGTCAAAAGCAGCTTGCAAAAAACGCCGCTCAAGCGCGTCGCGCCAGGCCTTTTGAGCTATGGCGTCGCCGCGATCACGCGCTCGATCCCGAGTTACCTGTTGAAGCGCATGCCGCATTGCCGGATCGTCAATACCGGAGGCGAGGCGTTTCGCATCGGAGCCAAGGGCGCGATCTTGGGTCGCCCGATCGCGCGCGGCGCCGTGATCTACGAAGGTCCAATGCGCCTGTGCGGGCTCTCGACCATTCCGTATTACGGCTATGGCTTTCGCATGTTCCCATTCGCCGAAGAGCGACCCGATCGCATGCACCTCCGAGTCGCGACGCTCACGCCGGTCGAGTTCGTGCGCCACTTCAGCGAGATCTGGCGCGGAGATTATGCAAATCCGAGCACTTTGTTCGACTACCTCGTGGAGTCCTTGCAAATCGAGCTGGACCCACCGACCGACTTCCAAATTGGTGGAGATGCGCGTGGCAAACGCGCGAAACTAGAGCTCGCTTTGTCGCCGACTCCGATTCGCTTGGTCGATTTTTATGCGCCGCCGACGATCGCATGAAGCGCGCGCGTTTCGAGCTTCGGATTTTCGTAGCCGCGGTGCTTGCCGTCGCGCTTGCCGCGTTCGCGTCGTCGAAAGCGCGCGCCGATGAGTCGGCGTTGAATGCGAGAGTGGAGTGCGCTCGCGTCGCTGCTCCGGGCCGCATCGTATGCGAGCTTCGCGCCAGTGCCACCGGCGCTGCCGGTTCGGGTCGATTGGTTTGGTTGGATGCCTTGGTCGTCCGGGCGCCCGATTTCGCTCGACCCTTGCGCTCGCGGGTCGTGGCGCAAGTGACGCCCGCCGCGAGCCCAAACGAACCGAGCAGCGCCGCGGCGAAGCTCGCGCTGGTTGCGTCGAGCGCCGGCACGGGCACGCTCGAGCTCAATGTGCGCGCCGTGCTCTGTCGCGATAGCGCGAACGGCGAGTGGTGCGGCCCGGTCGTGTTGCGCGTGTCGAGCCCGGTCGAGGTCGGCGCGGCGCCCGCACCCTGAGCCCGCTGGAGCCTTGCGCGGCCGAGAATTTGGCCGGCATTTGCGGCCTCTGTTACGGAATTCAGCATGCAGCTTCCAGGTCGATTGCGGCTGACCACGCTCGGCGACTTGCTCGGCGAGCTGCACCGCGCGTGCGCCAGCGGTGTGCTCGAGTTGGTCGAAACCGACGGCGCGCGTTCGGGTCGCAGTCACCGCGTGTATTTTCAATCCGGCCTAGTCGAAGACGTGGACACCACGCTGAACCATCCGCGGCTCGGCGAAATCCTGGCGCGGGACGGCTTATTGAGCATGTCCGCGCTCGCTTGCGTGGCGCGTCGCTTGATCGAGCAGCCCGGCAAACGCGTGGGCGAGATTTTGGTCGAGGAGGGTCTCGGCACCGCGGATCTCGTCGCAGCCGCGCTGCGCCGCCAGCAAAAGAGTCGGCTCGATGCACTTTACGGCCTCTCCGAAGCGCTGATTCGTTTTCATGTGCCGCGCGCTCGGCCGGGCTTTCGTCCCACGCCGCTGTCGCCGCGCGAGTTTTTGCACGGCCGTCCGCGCGCTCGTGGGCGTTCGCGTGCCAACGAGCGCTTCAGCTTTCGCGCTGAACGCCACGCCGATCCGCGTCCGGCGATTCCGAGCGCAACTGAGAAAAAACTCGCCGCCTATCGCGCGCTCGGCCTCGCGCCGACCGCGTCCGCGCGCGACGTGCAGCGTCAGTTCCGCAAGCTCGCGGCCGAACATCACCCCGATCGTTTCCCGCGCGCTTCGCAAACGGAGAAGGCCGAGAAGCTGTCGCGCTTCGCGGCGCTGAGCGCGGCGTATCACGTGCTCACGGGCTGAGCATTCGAACGCGGCGTGCCGAGCCAGTGCTCGATCAACGCCGGCAATTCGTGGAGCGAGCGCAATAAGACGTCCGGCTTCGACGCGAGCAGCCGTTCATGCGCCAAGATGCCGCCTTCGACCCCAACGCCTCGCGCCCCGACGGCCTTGGCACACAAAATATCCTGCGGCCCATCGCCCACCATCACGAGCTCGGCCGTGCTCAGTTGCAAGCGCTCGGCGACGTGCAGCAGCAGCGACGGATGCGGCTTATTTTGCGGCAAATCGCCGCCAGCCACGATCACCGTGAACGCATGCGACAAACGCAAATTGGCGAGCACCGGCTCGGTCGACGCGCGCGGCTTGTTCGTGCACAAGGCGAGCGGCAAATGGCTCAGGGCTTCGAGCGCCTCGCGCGCGCCGGGAAGCAGCGTCGTGTGATCGGTCGGGTGCGCGGCGTAGTAGTCGGTGTAGCTCTGAATCAGCGCGTCGACCTCGGCTGCTTCGGGATCGAGCCGAGCCGCACGCGCGACGAGCAGGCGCGCGCCGTCGCCGACGAAGCTCGCCAGCTCGTCGCTCGAAAGCCGACTGAAGCCATGTGCTACGAGCGCGTGGTTTGCGGCGTGCGCGATGTCGAGCCGCGAATCGATCAGCGTGCCGTCGAGATCGAACACCACGCCGAGGCGGATTTTCGGTCCGAGGCTCGCCGGCCCACCTGGATCTGAGTTCGGCGCGCTCACGGCTAGCCCGCGTGTCGAAACGCCGCGCGGCCCACGAAAAACGGGCCCATCTGGTTGATGAACTCGGAAGTTTGGCGCGTGCTGCGCATCGCTTGCACGACGTGCGAGAGCGGATGAAGGTCCTTGCCCATCAGCCCGATCACGAACTCGTTGTCGTTCGCGTCGAGGCCGTGACAAGCGAGGCGCACGTCGTGCGCGAGATCTTGCGCGCCGTAGGCTTTGCCGATCGTCGCATGCTCGCGCAGGATGCTGCCGCGTTCGCGCGGCTCGACGCGCTCGAACGCGCCGGAGCGCCGGAGCGGATACCACACGGCCCAGGGCCAAGCCTCGTTCAGCACCGTTTCGCGTGGACGGCGCAAGAGCCAATATTCGAGATCGGTTTCGTAACCCGTGGAGTAGCTGCGGCCGAACATGGTGAACTCGCGCAGCAACTCGAGCCCGGCGGCCTCCGGCTCGCCGAACACGGGGCGCAGCTTGGTCGCGAAATCGAGCGGCTCTTCGCTCCAGCTGAGCAAGCCGAGGCCGTGCGGATTATTCACGTCTTCGTAGACCACGCTCGGCACGTTGCGTCGGGTCAGCGCCGAACCGAGATTTCGCACCGCGTCCGCCGGCGAGAGCTTCCTGTCCGACTCGAATACGAGCAGCTGCATGAACAAGCGCCGATCGAGAAATTGCGGTGTTCCTTCGCGCCCGCCGCCTCGCTCGCGGACTTCGATGCGTGCTTCTTGAGCCTCGGCGGAGTGGTTTTCGGCCATACACGGAATGCTAACAAAAAACCGCGCTGCGTGGCCGCGTCGGCCGAAGAGGCGCCGAATTCTCGGTGCGTGGACGAAAGCGAGGTGTACACTCCCGCGGCTTTGGCGCGCCCCGTTTCAGTTCCGCCCGCGACGTCCAACGCGGGCCCGTTGCACCACTTTGCCTCGAGCGCGAGTGGCGCGCTCGAACACCCACTGCCCGCCGGCATGCGCGATTTGCTGCCGCCCATTGCGGCGAGGCAAGGGGAGCTCGCGCGCCGCGTCACGAATTGCTTCGAGCTCCATGGCTACGAGCTCGTGACCCTGCCCGTGTTCGAATATGCCGAAGTGCTCGAGCGCGGCCTCGGCGCGCTCGATTCGGACGAAGTGCTTCGCTTCGTCGAACCGGAAAGCGGCGAGGTCGTCGCGCTGCGTCCGGACATGACGCCGCAAATTGCGCGCATCCTCGCCACACGGCTCGGCGAGCTGCCCGCGCCGGCGCGGCTCTGTTATCACGGCTCGGTGATGCGTCGCCGTCGCGAGCGCGCGCGCCGTCATCGTCAAATCTTTCAGGCCGGGGTCGAGCTGCTCGGGCTCGAGGGCCCAGCCGGGGATTTGGAGATTTTGCGTTTGGCTTCCGCGGGCGTGCGCGCCGCCGGGCTCGCGTCGTTCGTGTTCGATCTCGGACATGCGCGGATCGCGGCGGCATTGCTCGAAGAGCTGCCTCCGGAGCGCACGAGCGAACTCGTCGATGCGCTCGCGATCAAAGATCAATCGGAGGTGGCGCGGCGCGCCGCGGCCGCCGGATTGTCGGGCCGCGCGCTCCGCGCAGTGGCGGAGCTGTGCGAGCTCCACGGCGGCGCCGAGATCTGGTCGCGCGCTGAACGGCTCTTGAACGGCACTCGCGCCGAAGCCGCGCTCGGCGAGCTGCGTCAGATTTGGGCCGCGGTCGAACGAGCCGAGCTCGCTCCGTCGCTGCTCGTCGATCTCTCCGAGACGCGGCACTTCGCTTACTACACGGGCCTGATGTTTCAGATCCACGCCGAAGGTCCGGGTAGCCCCATCGGCGCAGGCGGCCGTTACGACGGCCTTTTGGCGCGTTTCGGCGCACAGCGCGCGGCAGCGGGCTTCGCGCTCAGCCTCGATCATTTGGCTTGGGCCTTGGAAAGCGTGGGCCGAAAAGAGCACGAGCGCGCTCGGCTTTTGACCGTGGGCGCGAGTGAAACACTGCTCGCCGAGCTGCGTGCGCGCGGCGTGCCGTGCGCGGCCGCGAACGTCGCGGCCGGAGCTGAAGCGCTCGCGTACGCGCGCGCTTGGCGTTACAGCCACCTGCTCGAAGTCTCTGCTCCCGGCTCCAATGCGACACTCGTGCGCATCGCGGACCAACAAAAAAAATCCGTTCTCGCCGAGCCCGAAGCTCTGGCGAGCCAATTGGCCGAACCCGCAATCGGATCGGTCTAAGTCACGTGCGCGCCTCGCGCACTAACCCGTGTGAGTGAAGTATGTCTTCTGTTGTGATCGTGGGCGCTCAGTGGGGCGACGAAGGAAAAGGCAAAATCGTCGACATTTACATGGAATTTGCCGACGTGGTCGTGCGCTACGCGGGCGGTCCGAACGCCGGCCACACGCTCGTCGTGGGCGACGAGAAGATCGTCGTGCGCCTGCTCCCGAGCGGCATCTTGCGCCAAGGCACGCGCTGCGTCCTCGGCCAAGGCATGGTCATCGACACCGAAGTGCTGCTCGGTGAAATCGATGAGCTCGAGCGCCGCGGTCATTCCAAGGTCGCCGAGCGGCTCACGGTGAGCGACCGCGCGCACTTGATTTTGCCGTACCACATCTTGGTAGACACGCTGCGCGAAGGCGCGGCCCCGCCTGACAAAGCGCTCGGCACGACGAAAAAAGGCATCGGCCCCGCCTATGAAGACAAGGTGCGCCGCGTCGGCGTGCGCGCCGGCGAGTTGCGCGATCTCAAGGCGCTCGCGGGGCGCGTGGCGTACGCGATGGAAGGCTGGGCGCCGATCGTGCACGCGCTCGGCGGCGAAATGCCGTCGCTCGGCTCGGTGCTGAGTAAGCTCGAAGCGCACGCGGCGCGCATCGTGCCGATGCTCGCCGCCACGTCGGAGCTGGTGGACGACGCGATTAAGGCGGGAAAGCGCGTGATGCTCGAAGGCGCGCAGGGCACCTTACTCGACATCGATCACGGCACGTATCCGTTCGTCACTTCGAGCTCGGCCGGCGCGGGCGGCGCGGCGAGCGGCGCGGGCATCGGTCCGAATCGCATCGGCACCGTGATCGGCATCACCAAGGTCTACACCACGCGCGTCGGCACCGGCCCATTCCCGACCGAACTCGACGACTCGGACGGCCGGCACTTGCGCGAAGTCGGCGCCGAATTCGGTTCGGTCACCGGCCGTCCACGCCGCACCGGCTGGCTCGATTTACCCGCGCTCCGTTATGCCTCGCGCGTGAACGGCATCGACGGCCTGGCCCTGACCAAGCTCGACGTGCTCACTGGGCTCGAGCGCATTCGCGTCTGCGTCGCGTACGACACGCCGCAAGGTCGCGTCACGAGCTTGCCGATCGATCAAATCGATCCGCCTGGTCGGGTGCAGCCGGTTTATGTGGAGATGCCGGGCTGGAAAGAGCGGCTCGAAAACGTGCGTGTGCTCGATGAGCTGCCGAGCGCCGCGCGTTCCTACGTGCGCTTCATCGAAGAGCAAGCGGGCGCGCCGGTCTATCTCGTCAGCGTCGGGCCGCGACGAAGCGAAACCATCATGTTACATAACCCGTTCGTGGGTCGCGCCGCGGCTCCATAAGGCTGCGTGGTGGCGGCCACTCGGGCCTGCTAGACTTCGCCGCATGCCGCTGTTCTGGGTTTCGTTCGCCGTTGCGCTCGAAACCCGCGCGGCCGCTTCGCTCGAGAATCAGCTCGGCACGGCCGCGCTCGCGAGTCCGCGTCCGCGCGAGTGTCGCGGCGCCGCGAACGGCGAGGACGGCTTGTGGCAACGCGCTCGCGCCGGCGACCGAGAGCGCTACTGCGAAATCCTCGCGCGCGGCTACGCGCGGCTCGCCGAATCGCCAAACGAGGCGCTGTCGGCCGCCGCGGCTGCGCTCGCGATTGCCGGCGAAACTCCGGAGCTGCGTGTCTTACGCGGTCGCGCGAAATTGCGGCTCGGCCAAGCCCCGGCCGCGCTCGACGACTTCGCGAAAGCGGAGCGCGCCGATCGCCAAGCCTTCCTCGCGCCGAAAGCGCTGCACGACTACGCGCGCGCGGCGTCGCTCGCGGGCCAACCGGCGGACGCGGTGCGGCTCTATCGCATGCTCGTCTCGCGCAGCGCGCTGATGGACGACGCGCGTGAGAAAACGGTGCTCGAGATCGAAGCCGCGGCGCATGTGCTCGCCTACGCGCAAAATGGCAGCGACGAAGCGCTCGGTTACTTGGCGCAAGCGCGACGTGACGCGCTCGGGCTCGAGCCATGGATCAACGGGCTCAGGCTGCTCATCGCCGAGCGCGGCGGTCACGCCGAGCGCACGCCGGGCTCGAGCGCGCCGCCGAGCCTTCAGGCGCTCAATCAACCGCTCGCGGAGTCGCGCGCCGGTTCGCCGCTGCTTCCGCCCGGCGAATTCGAGGCGCTCCGCGCCGTGCTCGCAGAAGACAGCGAAGCGTCCGGGTGGCGCGAGCTGTGGCAAGCCTTCTTGAAGCAGGCTCGGCCCGAAAATCTGTGGCTCGAGCAAGCTCGCAAGAAGTCGGCCGAGCTCGGCGCCGCGAAAGGCAAAGTGCGTTGAAGCACTTCGGCTTCGCCGTCTTCGCGTTCTGTGCGTTCTGCGCGAGCTCCGCCGCGGCGAGCCCGACCATCTGGCAGCGCGCCATTTCGCCGGAGTCGGCAAAAAGCCAACTGCTGTTGAATCGCATCGAGCGCATCCTCGGCACGGTTGGGCTGCCGGGCTCGGAATTCGCTGAAGGCGTGATCGCGATGTCGCAGCTCAGCGATGCGCGCTGGAGTTGCGCTGGTGTGAAGCGCCGCTTGCGCGCGCCGGGCGACGCTTCCGCGCCGGATGCTCGGCTGGAATTTTTGATTGGGGAAGCCTTGATCGACGCGCCGAGCGATCGCACGGCGGATGCGCGCTGTGTGCTCGAGCAAGCCTTGAAGGACGCGCCGGCGAGCCCGCTCGCGGCCGATGGCTGGTCGGATTTGGCCGTCGCCTATGCGAAGCTCGGGGACGAGCATGCCGCGCGCGCGGCTTACGTGCACGCGCTCGAGCTCGACTGGGACAGCGAGGATCGCGCGCGCCTGTACACGAATTTGGCCGAAACCGACATGGATCTCGGGCAGCTGAAGCTTGCGATCAGCGAGTATCGCGTTGCGCTGTCGAGCGCCGGGCGCGCCGACCACGTGACGGCGGCCTACTTCGGGTTGGCCGTGGCACTCGATCGCTTTGGGGATTTTCCGGCTGCCCTCGACGCGGCGAGCCGTGCGATCGCCATGCCGCTACCGCAGACGATGTTCGGCGAAGTCAGCGTACTCGATCTGCCGGGCACGTTTTTCACGCCCGAATACGAGATTCATTATTACAAGGCGCTCCGCGCGATGGCCCTCGCTCGCGCCGCGAAAGATCCGACTTCGAAGCGCGAGGCGCTTTCGGATGCGGCCGAAGAATGGGCCGCTTATCTCGTCCGCGCCGAAGTCGATCGCACGCCATGGGTGCAGCCGGCGCGCCTGCACCAAGCGAGCGTGGAGCGCGAGCTCGCGAAGTATCCCGCGCCGCGCGCGGAGCCGGCTGCGGTTTCGCCGGCCGAATTGACGCCGCTCTGACGGCTCAGGCGGCGCGCGGCAATTCCGGTTCGGGACCAGCGCCGCGCAATACGCGCGTCGCGCCCTCGGCGTCGTCGACGGCTTCGAACACGGGGCGCAAATGCGGGCCGCGGCCGAGCTCACCGAACGCGCCGCTGGCAGCGAGGGCACGCGCGCGCGGGCCGTCGAGCACGAAGAAAACATCGTGCAGGCCGTCCCCAATCGGTGCGTCGATCACGTCCACGATCAGCTGCCGATCGACGTGCAGCTCTTCGGCGCCGCGTTGAATCAAGACGCGCTTGTCCGTAATCAGGTAGCGCGTGTGTTTGGCGGCGAAGGCTTGGCGAATCACCGCGTCGTAAATCACGTAGCAGCCGACCGCGAAGACCAAGAGCACGGCCAGGGAGAGCCCGAACGTGAGCGCCGCGAACGGGAACGAGAGCACCGGCAAGCCGCCCCGCGCGACGTGGCGCAGCGCCGGGATCGCGCTCTCGACCATGCGCCCCACGCCCGCAAAGAGAAACCCACCAATCCCAACCAAACTCCACTCGCGCTGGCCGTGCGGCAAATAGGCGCGCAGCTGCGGGTGGCGCCGCGCCGACCAAATCACGCGCTCGCCGTGATCGAGGCGCTGCGCGAGCGGGCGTTCGCCGTGCTGGCCAGAAGGCGCGATGGCTTCGGCGCCGCGCACGATCGCCCAAACACGGTCCGGCGCGCGCACGCCATAGAGCTTCAACATCAAACGACGGCGGAGCGCACCGGTCGGCACCGCGCGAACCAGCTCGAGATCGCCGGCGGTGTGATCGAGATCGTTCCAGAAGATGCGCGCGAAGCTGATCGCGCGGCGTTCGATGCTGCGGCGGAACGGACCGAAGTAGACGATGACGTGCTCGTCCGTCACGACGTAACGCGCTTTGGCGAGCCACATGCGCGGCACTTCGCGCGCAGCCACACCGAGCAAGGCGCACCAAACCGAGAAGAACATGGGGCTCGTCGGCGCGGTGCGGAGGGCGAAGGCGATCACCGCCGCGAAGCTGAGCGAGATCGCCGACAGGATGAAGAACACCAGTGCCACGCCTCGCCACAACGGCGGAGGCGCTAGCGCGGTGGGTCGTGCCGCCCAAACGATGCGTTCGCCGAATAGGGGATCTCTGGCCACGTGTCGTCCGAGCTCGGGCAAGAACACCCCGAGCCTTCATTAACTTGCGCCCGACGGCGTGCTGCGTCCAGGGTTTCAGCGCAGCTGGAGCGACGAACGCGAGTTGCGCGCGTATTCAGGAGCTCGAGGGCGAAACGAACACGACTTCGACTCGAGCGTTGCGCTCGTTCGCGCCGGGGCGCTCGGGATCGAGCACCGGCTCTGCGCTGCCGGCTGCGTCCGTGTCGACGCGCGTGGCGCCGGCTTTGCGCAACGCTTCGGCGACCGCGTTGGCCTCTGCCGTGTCGCGCGTGCCGGCATTTCCGCGGGCCGCGTGCACGACCACGAGTAGCGGGAATTCCGGGTGGACTTTGGCGATCTTCCCGAGCGTGTCGAGCGTGCTCGCGGCATCGGTGTTCAGTTGATCTTTGGCGTTGAAGAGCGCGCGCAGCGTGACCACGACTCCGCGATCGTCGCGGAAGGGCAAAAGGTTCGCGTTGCTGAGCTCGGCGAGCAGCGCGTCCGTCACGCCCGCTTCCGGCGCGCGTTCGGTCGCGGGCCGACGCGCCAGCGTGAGCTCCTTCAAACAACCGCTGCGCACGGCGATTGCGTCGTCGATCGGCGCGGGCGGCGTCGATAGCTTCGAGCTGAGCTCGCTCAGCTTGTTCAAGAGCGGCGGCACGCTATCGCGCTTCGGGTCGAGCAAGCGCGCGGACAAACACAAGAGCTTCGCTTGCGACAACATCGCCTTGACGGCGAGCAGGCGCGCCTGTTCGCGCTCGGCCGAAGCGGGCGCGCTCGTGGCGAGCGGTTCGGCGTCGCGCGCCACCTTCAGCCGCGCTTCGAGCGTTTCGGCTTCGAGCAGGAAGCGCTGCTGCTGCGCGTCCAGATCTGCTTGGTTTTGGATCGCCTTGTTCATGCGATTCTGCGCGTCCGCCAGGGCTGACTGGGCGCGCACGAGCCGGGCGTCCACCGTCGCGCGCGTGTAGGCGGCGAGCGCTTGTTCGCTGAGGATTTGCGCGGATGGTTGGTCGCGGTCGTGGAATGCGGTTTCGGCTTGGCTGCGCCGAAGGTCGGCGTCCGCGTAGGCCTGTGGCGCGATTTTGGCCGCTTCTTGCACCGCAGCGCTCGCGCGCGCGGTGTCGACTTCAGCCATCACGGCCGGTCGCGGCATCGGTGCGCAAGCGCCGAGCGTGAGCGCGAGCATCGTCAAACCGGCAGTGCGCATCACTTCTTGTCGCCGCCTTTGGCTTTGACTGGCCTGCTCAGCGCGGGCTTTTTGGCTGAGGCTTTGTCGGCCGGCGGTTTGCTCGCGCTCGCTGGCTTCGAGGCTTCGAAAGTCGCGAGGTTTTGCTCGGCACGACCGCGACGCGCGATGGTTTGTTCGATCAGTGCTTGGCTGCGCGCGGCTTTTTGCTCCAGCTCGCCGAGTTGTTTTTGCACTTCCGCGAGCTTCTTTTCCGCGGCGGCCGTGCGCACCAAGTCGCTCGCGACTTGGGCCCAGGTGAGCGCGAGCACGTCGAGTTCGGTGGCGTGCTGCAAGTCGCCGGAGGCGCGGGCATTCTTTGCGCGCTCTTCTGCGGCCTTGGCTTTTCCGAGCGGCTCGGCCACGAGTGCGCGAGTCTCGGGCGCGTCCAGCTGCGTCACGAGGCGCGCTGCTTCGGCGGCCGGGTCGGGACCCGCCGCGCGCGCAGTCCGAGTCGAAGTCGAAGCAAAAACGACGAGCGAGGCGAGGGAAATGGCCGCCGGATGTCGAGCGCGTTTCACGCACGAACGAAGCCACGTAGCAGCGCCGAGGTCAAGGCTCTCGTCCGGGGTCTTGGCTCGGGCTATACGAGGAAACAGGAGGCGACGAGAGCATGACGACGCGAGCGCGAGCGAGCTGGGACGAGTATTTCATGGCCATCGCGCGCGTGGTCGCGACGCGCTCCACCTGCGACCGAAAGCACGTCGGCGCGGTGATCGTGCGCGAGAAGATGATCCTCACGACGGGCTACAACGGCTCGATCCGCGGGCTCGAGCACTGCGACGACGTGGGACACTTGATGGAAGATGGACACTGCGTGCGCACGGTCCACGCCGAGGCCAACGCCATCGTGCAAGCGGCGCGCAACGGCGTGCGCCTCGATGGCGGCGACATTTACGTCACCGCGTCGCCCTGCTTCGGCTGCTACAAACTGATCGCGAACTCGGGCCTCACGCGGATCGTGTTCGGCGAATTCTATCGCGACTCGCGCATCTTCGAGCTGAGCGAGAAGCTCGGCATTCAGCTCGATCACTTGCCGATCGAAACCGTGCCGCGCGAAGCTGCTCAAGAGCCGCCTCGCGCCTGAGCGCGTTCAATTGGACGGCAGCGCGACCGGTGCTTGGAAATAGGTCGTCACGGCGTTTTTGAATTGGTCGCCGTCGGTGTCGATCGTGGTCTGATTTCCAGCGCCGACGCCGAACGCGACACCAAGGCCGCCCGCGGCCACGAACTCGTTGATGTGCGAGAAAATGTAGTGCACGCGGTTGTCGCGGTAATGCCCCGCGCTGCCGCCCTTCGTGTCGCTCGGCACTCCGAGCGGGATCTGCCACCAAATCAAGGGATGGCCGACGCCACTCGAAATCGCCTTCGACCACGTGAGGTAATCGTGGAAATTGGGGCTCGTGGTGTTGGTTTCGTCCCAGTAGAACGTGCCCTGACGCATGCAATTCGGATCGACCGCGGCTTCGAAGCACCCCGCGTCGCGATCCAGTAAATC
>DATATR010000205.1:0-2713 GCA_036268695.1 Polyangiaceae bacterium
CGATGGCATCGATTTGGTGGACGATGGATCAAACGAGCACGTGATCGAGCCGAAGCCGAGCGCATCGGCGCCGAACGAAGCGACTGCGCCACCGAAACGAGCACGCAAAATGCAGCCCCATTCGGCCCGATCATCGCAGCTATACCTCGCACCATCGCTCGCCGCGCTGGCGGCGTGGGGCCTGATCGCAAAACCCTCGTTCGGCGCGGAGCTCGGGCTCGGCGTCGGCAGCGCGCATTTCTACGGACTCGGGGAGCTCGAGCTTTGGCCGAGCCAAATCGCGGTGCGTGTTGCGGGGGTCAGCGCATCACTCGAAGCACTCGTCGGCGCGGTCGGCGGTTGTGCGCGCCAGCCGCTCGGCGCTTGGTCGCTCGCGGGTTGCGCGCGTCTCGAGCTCGGCGCGATTCACGGCGATTCATCCGGCGCGTACCGCGACGGCGCGGCGACCGCGCCCTACTACGCCCTCGGTCCGGTCTTGGTGCTGAGCGTGCCGCTGTTCGGCGCGGTACATGCGCGGCTCGAGTCCAGCCTGGATGTGGCGCTCGATCCGCCGCGGTTCGCGCTGCGTTCTTTCGGCGAGATCGACGCTGTTTCGCGCTTCAGCCCCAGCGTTTCGCTCGGCCTCGAGCTCGAGCCCGCGCGGCGCTGAGCATCACGCGACCCGGATCGCTTGGGCTTGTGCTTCGAGCGCGAGTTCGATCGCGAGGAAGGCATGCTCTTGTGTCATCGCGCGCTCAGTGCGCTCTAGGCAATCCAAAATCAATTCACCGAAAAACGGGAACCCGACCTTACCCCGCACCGGAATGTGAAACTCGCCTTCCCGATTCACGAGGTAGACATGATCGCTCGTGGGATCGCGCGCGACGTCGAGGTATTTTCGAAGCTCGATCGTGCCTTCACTGCCGGTGATGAAGGTTCGGCCGTCGCCCCACGCGCTGAGACCGTCCGGCGTATACCAATCGACGCGCATGAAATGCGTCGCGCCAGTATCGGCCACGAAGGTCGCGTCCCCGTAGTCTTCGAAATCGGGGTGTTCGCCGCGGTAGTTCGCGACTTTGCTGTGCAAGAGTCGTGCGCTCTTCGCGCCCGACCAAAATAAAAATTGCTCGATCTGGTGACTGCCGATGTCCGTGATGATGCCGCCGAAGCGGCGCTTGTCCCAAAACCACTCCGGGCGATTCTTCGCGTTCATGCGATGCGGGCCGAAGCCAATCACCGACAACACGCGACCGATTGCGCCGTCTTCGAGCAAGCGTCCGGCGTGCATGGCAGCTTCGACATGCAGGCGCTCGGAATAGTAGACCGCGTATTTTTTGCCGGTTTCACGCACCTTTTCGCGCGCGGCCGCGAGCTGTTCGAACGAAGTGAGCGGCGGTTTGTCGACGAAGTAGTCTTTCTCGTGCGCCAAAACGCGCAGGCCGAGCGCTGCGCGGTCACACGGAATGGCCGCACTCGCGACCAAACGGATGCTCGCGTCCTCGAGCACCGCTTGCTCGCTCGGCGCGACGTTCACGCCCGGATAGGTTTTGACGAACGCCGCGATTTTCGCCGGATCCGGATCATAAACCAGCGCGAGCTCCGCGCCGGCTTCGCAGAGGCCGTTGGTCATGCCGTAAATGTGCCCATGATCCAAGCCGATCGCGGCGAAGCGAAACTCGCCCTGTTTGCAGACCGGCCTGGGCAGCGAGGTCGGCGCGTAGTTCATGCCGTCGGCTTTTTGCATTTGTGGGCGACTCTAACGCCAAGTTAGATTGCGCGCGATGTCCCAGGCGAAAGCAAAAGCGAACAGCCAAATGCCCGTGCGCGTCCAACGCAGCCGCGCGAAAGGCTCGCATTTGAAGTCGCCGAACGCGCTGCCCGTCGTGGTCGTTTCGCGTGGCACCCGCTGGGGCAATCCGTTTCGCATGGACGACTACAAAGGCCGCGGCGGCCCGAAAAACAAGGAAGCTGCGCGCGCTTGGTCCGTCGCGCAATTTCGCGCCGCGTTCGCCAAAAACAAATTGGCGTACAATACTCTCGATGTGCGCGCCGAGCTTCGCGGAAAAAATCTCGCCTGTTGGTGCCCGCTCGATGGACCTTGCCACGCGGACATCCTGCTCGAAGTCGCCAATTCTCGCCCGAAGAAAGCCTGATTGAGCGATGGCAGAGCGCGCCAACACCTACGTCATCCAAGCGGAAAAGCTGTTCGAGGCGCGCTCGAGCGAACGCTTCGATCGCATCGCATACGCGCTCGAGTTGCTCAAGATGTTGAACCCGCCGCTCACCGTCGCGGTTTACGGCACACGCCGTCATCTTCAAATCGAACGCGGCCGCTTGAGCAGCAAGGGGCCGTGGGCGCTGTTCGGCGTGCCGCCACACGCGAGCCGCGAAAACATCGCGCGCGCCGTCGCCGAATTGAGCGAGCGCGACGGCACGCCGTTTCTGGTGGATTTGCTCAGCGCGAAACCCGCGGCATCAGGTAGCTAGAGCGCCTCACTCGCGGCGTACTCTCGCGGTCTCGGCACGCACTTTGCGAGCTATTGGCTCGCGGTCGCGACCGTGCGCGCCGCGAAAGGCAAAGCCATGAAAACCAAAAAACGGTCGAAAAAGTCCGATAAAGTGGCGAAGACGCGGCACTTGAAAGAGGCGGGCGGCGGAGTCATCGGCGCGATTGGTGGCGCGGGTTTGGGCGTGATCGCGGGTCCGCCCGGAATTGCCGCCGGCGCAGTGATCG
>DATATR010000206.1:0-5707 GCA_036268695.1 Polyangiaceae bacterium
CGACATGAAAGAAGCGAAAGAAGACGCCGATTCGTACGACAAGATGATCGAAGCGCGCCAGGAGAGCGCGGAGGGCTACGAGCACGCGCTTTTGGCGGCTGAAATCGGGATCGTGATCGCATCGGTCGCGCTGCTTTTGTCGAATCGCATCGTTTGGGGTGTTTCGCTCGTGCTCGCGATCACCTGCGTTGGCACTTCGGGTTACACGTTTCAGCAATCGCGGCACGACGTCGAAGAGGCGAAAGCCAAGATCCAACGGGCCGCGGACAACGTCATTCAGTTAGAAAAAGACGACGAATCCGAGTAGCGGCGCCGCGGCAAGGCGCCGACACAACGCACGAAATCCCGAGCTGCGGCGCGCGCGCGAACCCTGTACGATGTAAGTCGTGACCCTTGCGACCGCAGCCGAAGCCGCCGAAGTTGCGCCGTCAGCTGCCGCCGAGAGCGTGGTCGAAGCGCGCTTCGGTTGGAGCGGACAGTTCGTCGATCGCGAGCTCGAGCGCGCGTTTCGGCTCGACAATCTCGAGCCGCTGCGGCGCTTTTTGCGTTTCAGCGTAGCGCTCGCAAGCATCACATTCTTGGCCTACGGCCTGCACGATGCGCTGGTCGTGCCGCAGGTTCGAGTCCAGGCCTGGGCGGTGCGTTTCGGCGTGTTCATGCCGGCCTCGGCGCTGGTGCTTTGGGTTTTGGGTTCGCGCCATTTGCTGCGCTTCGCCGAGCTGTCCATGTTCGTGTACGGGCTCGCGGCGAGCTTCGTCGTGCTTTACATCGGCGCGATCGCGGGCTCGAACGGCTATTTTTTGTACACCTCGTACGCGATCGCGTTCGTCACGCTCGGCCCGTTCGTGGCGCGGCTCGGGGTCGGGGCGCAAATCGCGTACACGCTGGCGAACATCGCGCTTTACCTGGCGCTCGATCGCGCGATCGCGCACGTGCCGCTCGCAATCTCGCTTTCGATTTCGAGTACGTTGCTCTCGCTCGGCGGCATCGGCGCGCTGATCGCATATCGGCTCGAGCGCCAAGCGCGGCACGGCTTTCTGCAGCGCCGCCTGATCGATCGACAAGTCGAGGAGCTTGCGGCCGAGAAAGCGCGCGCGGAAGAGCTGCTCTTGAACGTATTGCCGGCAGCGATTGCGGAACGGTTGAAGCGCGGCCAGCGGCCGATCGCGGACGGCTTTCCGCGCGTTTCGGTGCTGTTCGCGGACATCGTCGGCTTCACCAAAATGTCCGAGCGGGTCACGCCGGTGGAGCTCGTCGATCGCTTGAACCGCATGTTTTCGAGCTTCGACGACTTGGCAGACAAGCTCAAGCTCGAGAAAATCAAGACCATCGGCGACGCGTACATGGTCGCGGGTGGCCTGCACAGCCACGAGTACGATCACGCGCAGACG
This sequence comes from Polyangiaceae bacterium, assembly GCA_036268695.1. Taxonomy (GTDB): domain Bacteria; phylum Myxococcota_A; class Polyangia; order Polyangiales; family Polyangiaceae; genus PMG-095. Next base: position 1,392 of record DATATR010000206.1, read on the forward strand.
ATCGCCGAAATGGCGCTCGGCATGCAGCGCCGCGCGTCCGAGTTCAGCAGTGAGTTCGGCGAGGCGTTGAGCATTCGCGTCGGGATCCACAGCGGGCCGGTCGTCGCCGGCGTGATCGGCAAGCGCAAGTTCATCTACGATGTTTGGGGGGACACCGTGAACACCGCGAGCCGCATGGAATCCCATGGCGAGCCGGGCATGATTCACGTCAGCGACGAGGCGCGCTTGCTCTTGAAAGACATGTACGATCTCACCCCGCGGGGTGAAATCAACGTCAAAGGTAAAGGCCCGATGCGCACGTGGTTCCTACTCGGACATTTGCCGGACGGCGGAGCGATGGCGCAAACGCGCATGCCTCGAAGAATCGTCAGCGACCCACCGAAAAGCTAGCGAGCGCACGAATTACGGCGTGTCGGTGAAGCGGCTGAGTTGCGCGCTGTGCGGGCTCTCCGGGTGCGCCGCGATGAACTTCTCGGCGCGGCGCTTCGCCGCTGCCGCGTTGCCGCTCGCTGCCAGGACTTCGATCGCCAGCACTTCGCGCTCTTGACCGAGCACGCCCTTCGGAAATTCGACGCGCAAGCGGCGGAGCAATTGCTGCGCACCGCGCACGTCCCCTCGGCGCAGTTCGGCGCGGGCTTGAGTCAAGAGTGCGCTTTCGGCGCTCAGTTGATCGCGCCGGCGCTGCTCGGAGCTCGGCCGGGCCGCGTTGTCCGTTGAGGCGGGCGGCGTGTCGCTCGCGCCGAGGTCTGGAGTCTCTGCGCTGTCGTCGTTCGACGGCTCGGTGGGGAGCGCGGAGTTCATGTCGGCGCTCGGCGTGGCCGAAAGCGGGCTCGCCGTTTGCGCCATGATCGGAGCGGGCGCGGCGTGGTGCGCTCGTTCGTGCACCCAAATCGCGGACGCGCCGACGGCGGTGCCGGCGAGGGCAAACCCGACGATCGCTTTCGCGCTCAAGACTTTGAGCAGCGCGGGCGCAAGCGCGCTCTTCAAGCCACCGCCCGCCGCGGCTTTCGCGCCTTGCACCGCAGCGCCGCTCGCTGCCGCGTTGCTGCTCGCGGCCGACGCGGCCGCCGAAGAATGCACCGTGCTCACCAACGCCACGGCGCCGATTTGCGCGCTCAAACGCGCCCAAGCTTCGGCCTTGGCGTGACCCGGCGGATCGACGCGTTGAATGCTCGCGAGGAGATCGCGTTCGAGCTCTTCGCCGTCTCCCAGCTCGTTCAGCAATCGTCGGGGATCGCCCATCAGACTGCCTCCTTTCGCCCGCCCTGGACCGCAGCCAGGCGTTTGACCTCGCGCCGGAACGTGTCCCGCGCGAGGCGCAGCCGCGACCTCACTGTGCCGACCGAAACGCCGAGCAATGTCGCGATATCTTGTCCGGACATTTCTTCGAGCTCGAAGAGCACGAATACGACTCGCTGCGCTTCCGGAAGTTTGTTCAGTATCGCTTCCGCAGCGCGGGCGCGACGCTGGACGTCGTTCTTCTCGGACAAATCTTCGCTGCGGCTCGCGACCGATTCGAGCTCCGCGTTGTCCGTCGAGATCTCGCGTCGAATCAGCGCGGAGCGCCGATAATCGCTGGCCACGCGCTGACAGATCCCGAACAGCCAGGTCGAGACGAGCGAGCGCCCCTCGAAGTCCGCGAGTTTGAAGTGGGCGGTCAGGAAGACTTTTTGCGCCAAATCCAAGACATCCGACTCCCGGACGCCGAGCCGCCTGAGCGAGCGCCAGACGAAGTCGAAGTGCGCGTCATAAATGGCGCGAAAATCCAGGTCTTCGGTGGTCATGGCAGCCGCCCGTGCCGGTTTCGAGCTCGAAGCGCGCGGCGCCCGAGCTTCGAATCCCGGAACTAGGTCGTGAAAGATTACCACTTCGGCCCGTGAGTGGGGGCGCGCTGGCCCACGGATCAGAAAATACGCGAGGGTCCGATTTCGGGCCAGTGGTGGACATTCCAAGTACACCAGCGACAATGCTTGAGTTTCCGATGGGTGGCAGCGTTCGTCGTCTGGCCGTATCGAGCCTGTTGTGCTTCGGCGCGGCGATGTGGACGGCGCGCGCCTCGGCTCAAGACGATGCCGAGCCACTCACGGTCGAACGCGGGCCCGGCGCGGAAGAGTGTCCGGACGCAGCGAGCCTCGGCGCGCGCGTCGCGGCGATTCGCGGTCGACCCGGCGCGCCGAGCGGCTCGAGCTACGACGTGAGTTTCAGTCGCACCCTCGACGCGTTCAGCGCCGTCATTCGCAGCGGCGCGAATGCCGAAAGCCAGCGTGTGCTCGAAGACCGCGGACCGAGTTGCGCTGCGCTCGCGCAAGCGACAGCCGTGACGCTGGCGTTGCTGCTCGATTCAGAGGCGGACAGCGCGAGCGAGCCGCCGAAGGCCGAAGCCGCTGAACCGGCTGCGCCGAAGCCGCCTGCCGAACTCGCCAATCCCATTTTGATCGATGTCCGCGAGCGCGGGCCGCGCGTCGACGGCACGGTTTCACTCGGGGTCGCGGGCTTGGCTTTCGTGTTGCGTCCGATTTCGCCGGCATTCAACGCTGAGCTCGGCTTGCGCGTCGCGCGGTTTCGCGCGGGCATCGGCGTACTGTGGAATCCGCCGCAAACGCTGGCGCTCGCGCCGGGCGACGTGCGTGAATCGTTGCTCGTGGGTACGGCGCGCAGCTGCTTCGCGCTCGCGCGTGCGGAGGCATTCCGGTTCGAGCTGTGCAGCGGACTCTTCGCTGGCGTCACGACCGCCGAAGGCCAAGGCTTCACGCGCAATGAGCGTCGCGTGCGAAGCTGGCTCGCGATTCCACTCGAGCTGTCGCTCGCCGAGATCTCGAGTCCGATCGGTTGGGAACTGGGTGTGTCCGCGCTCGGCTCGCTCGCTCATCGTGACTTCTCGATTGATAATTTGGGCCCTGCTTACCAATCACCGCGCGTCGGCGCGATGATCTCACTCCGTGCCGTGGGGTTGTTCTCACTTTGATCGTTTGGTTGTAGTTACACGAAATCGAATTGAGGCTCACTACTCGCTGCGCGAGAAATCGCGGTAAATCTCCGGATTTAACCACGGTTTTTGTGGCGCGGCTTTCGCGCTCAAGATACTTCATTGAAACATGGGACTTCGATCTGCGTCTGCGCTCTTATCGATCTCGATGAGCTTGGGTTGGATTGTCGGTTGTGCGACCGATGCCACGAACGTACCGAGTGGTAGCAACTCCAACGGCGGTACATCGACGGACGGAGGCACGAGCGCAATCGGCGGCGATGGTGGTGCAAACGGCGGAGCGAACGCGGGCGGAACGAGCTCAGCAGGTAGCAGCGGAGCCGCAAACGCCGGCGCGAGCGGATCGAACTTCGGCGGAGGCGGCACAGGCGGAGCGAGTGGCAGCGCTGGTTCGGCAAACGCTGGTGCCGCTGGCAGCGCGACGGCCGGCACTGGTGGCGCCGGCGGAACGAACAGTGGTGGAACGAACAGCGGCGGAACGAACAGCGGCGGAACGAACAGCGGTGGAACGAGTGCCGGCGGATCGAGTGCAGGCACAGGCGGATCGAGTGCAGGCACAGGCGGATCGAATGCTGGCACAGGCGGATCGAATGCTGGCACGGGCGGATCGAGTGCAGGCAGCGCAGGTTCGGCTGGAAATGGCGGCACGGCTGGCGGCACCGTCGGCGGTGCCGCTGGTGCAAGTGGCAGCGCAGGTTCCGCGGGCGCCGGCGGCAGCGCCGGTGGTGGTGGCGGAGTGGTCGGCCAAACCTACACCTTGAATCGTTTCGTGATTGGAAGCTCTGCCGCCTCTGCATCGGTCAAAGTGACCTGGAATTCGAGTGGCATCGAGTTCGTCTTCACGGTGAGCGACGCGACGCCCGAAGGCGACTCGGGCGGCACTTTCAACGACGATGCCGTAGAGATTTACCTCGATCTCAACAACGGCAAGACCACGACATATCAAGCGGACGATAGCGAAATCTTGATCCCGCGCTTGACCGACCTAGTCAGCGTCCCCCTGGGCATGGGCGTGAAGAACTCCGCCGCGATCGTGGTCGACAAGTCGTCGAACGCGACGGGCTATACGGTGGACGCGACCATACCGTGGACCGCGCTCAACATCGCAACACCGCCGCTCGGCCAGAACATCGGTATCAACCTCGCGCTCGACGATGACACGAACGGCGGCGATCGCGACGCGCAGTTGATGCTGTCCGGAGATTCGCTCGCCTACAACAACCCGAGCGAGTGGGCGACGTTGCTTCTAAATTGACCCGTTTGCATCCGGCGCGCGTTCCGAGAGCCCAACAACCTTGAGCCGCCGCTTTCAACCCCAGCGACAATAATT
>DATATR010000207.1:0-14342 GCA_036268695.1 Polyangiaceae bacterium
ATGCACTGCGCAAAGAGGTGCGCAAAGACAACATTCGAGTGACCGTGGTCGAGCCGGGCATCGTCGCGACCGAGCTCGCGAGCCACATCACCGATGCTGCCGCAAAAGAGGCACTCGAAGCTCGGATCGCGACGCTCACCCCACTCGAAGCCGACGACATCGCCGCGGCAATCCTGTACGCGCTCACTCAACCCCCGCGGGTGAACGTGAACGAAATCTTGGTGCGACCCACGCTGCAGGAATAGCCGTTACGGTCGCGCTTTGACCACCAAGAAGCCTCGCTCGTCGAGCTCGGCCAGGCGCTCTTTGAGCAGTCTGCCGGCGGCGCGTTTGAAGGCTTTTTTGCTCATCCCGAACAGGGCACGCAGCTCGTCCGGGCTCGACTGATCGCCGACGCGCGGCGCGTCCGCGCGGGACAAGACGCGCAGCACGGCCTCGGCGTCGCTTGCGAGCTCTTCGTGCGCGTGAGCGCGCAGAGAGAGCTCGACTTTTCCGTCTGCCAGCAGGCGCGTGACGCGAAAGCGCGAGGCTTCACCGCGCCGCAAGCGATGCGGCTCGCTCGCCGGCACGAGTCCGACCAAGCGCCGCTCGAGGATCACGAACAAGCCGATCTCTGGATCGTTTCGCCAAGCTTCGCCGTCGAGCCAGCTGTCGAGCGCGAGCTTCGGATCCCCTTGCGCGAGCAATTCGCTCACGCGCATGGTGCCTGCGAGGCGACCCGTGTCGTCGAGATAGAGGCCAATCGGCTCGAATGCGCCGAGCGCGAGCTCTTTGGTTTGCTCGCCGAGCGGCACGAGCAGGTCCTTCTCCAAACCCCAATCCACGAACGCGCCGAACCCGGTGCGGTCAGTCACGCGCAAGAACCGGACTTCGCCCAAGCTCAACTTCGGCTGTCGCGTGGTCGCGATCGGCCGCCCTTCGGAGTCCAGGTAGACGAAGGCGTCGAGCTCGTCTGCGACCCGAGCGCCGAGCGGAATCTCCTTTCCAATCAGGAGGAGACACGGCGCATCCGCGCGATCGTCGGCGCTTTCAGCCAAAAAAGCGCCAGAGGCGCTGAACCGACGAATCGCGAAATGCCCCGAGCGCCCGAGAAGATGCTGAAAATCGGCGGGAACTGGCGCGGGAGGCATGGCGGGCGAGCGAGTGTGACACGAAATCGCTCGAGGACTGCGCGCGGATCGAAATCGATCGGACGTAGCGATCGCACCGGCCGATCTTGGTAACCGCCCCGGGTTTGGTTTACGCTGAGGGATCCATGGCGTACGCATCGGGCGAAGTCATCAATAACCGTTACCGGATCTTGGAGAAGCTCGGAGCGGGCGCGCACGGCGTCGTCTATCGAGCGAGAGATCTCGAGACGCGCGCGGAGGTAGCGCTCAAATTCCTGGGCGAAGGCAAGGCGCTCGACCCCGAGTACAGCCGCCGCATCGAGCGCGAAGCGATCGCCATGGCGCGCCTGCGCGGCACCCACGCCGTCTACGTACACGCGCTGAACTTAGCGCAAGACGGCATGCTCTATCTGGTGATGGAGCTGCTCGTCGGCAAAGACTTGGAAGCATTTCTGCGCGACGCCGAGCGCGTCGGCGGAAAACTCAAGAAGCCGAAGCTGCTCGAGCTCCTCCGCCCAGTCGTCGACACGCTCGAAGCCGCGCATAAGCAAGGCATCGTTCATCGCGACTTGAAGCCGAGCAACGTGTTCGTGGTCGACCAAGCAAAAGGCGGCGGCGTGCGCTTGCTCGATTTTGGTTTGGCCAAAATGCTCGACGCCAGCACGCTCACTGCGGACGGCATGATCGCCGGGACGCCGAACTACATCGCGCCCGAGACCTGGCAAGGCAAGCCGCGCGAGCTCGATCAGCGCGTGGACGTCTACGCGCTCGGCGTGCTCGTGTTTCGCGCGCTCGCGGGGCGCACGCCGGCTCCCGACAGCAACATGCTCGACATCTGCGCCTGGGCCATGAACGGCGATCGCCCGAGCCTCCACGCGCTCCGGCCGAGCCTGCCTGCCGCGATCGACGCCTGGGTCGAAAAAGCGCTCGCGATTTCGCCGAACGATCGCTTTCAGAGCGTCAGAAGCTTATGGACTGCGCTCGAGGGCTTGCTCGCGACCGAAGCCAAGAGCCCATTCTGAATCACAACGTACCGAGGCGGCGCCTGAGCGCGAGCGCCGGATCGCTTGCCCAGAAACGCAGCAGATCGTGTACCGCGCGCATGCCTTGTGCGAGCGCGGCGCCGGTGAGACCAGCGAGATCGCCTTCGCTCTGACGGAGCAGCGTGATGCTGCCAGGCAAATCATCGCCCACGACGAGCGCGGCGCGGGCCGCGGTGAGTCGCACGCGGAAGACCCATTCGGTCGCGTCGAAGCGCTGCGCGGTCGCGAATTCGCGCGCCGCATCTTCGACTGCGCCGCGACCGAGCCAGGGCAGCGAACGCGAGACCTTGCGCGCGTGGCCATTCAGAAAATCGTCGTCCACGCCGCTGATGCTGAACGACGGATCCACGCTGCGGGCCGCGCCAGCTAGCAGCAACCCAACCGCATCCGGCGGCAAGCGATCGACGGCGTAAAGCTTGCGCGCCACGTTCGCCATGATCCGCGCGAGCAAAAACACCTGTTGGCCCTCGCCGAGCTTCGCAAAATAGCTCGGCACCATCACGCTCACCGGATCGGTGAATTCGACTTCGAGTGCGCCGGAATGCGCGCGATGCAGGTACAAATCGTACTCTTCGACGCCGAAGATGTTGGCGACGCGGTCGGAAATCGCGCGCAGAGGATGGCCGGACTTCGCGTTGATGCGGTCGCGCGTGGTGACGCCGTAGCGCTCGAGTTCGGGCGCGTGCACCTTGCCCAGCCCTTCGGCGAGCAAAGCGAGCAAGCGGCTCGCCGGATCGTCGGCGGGCAAGAGATCGATCGCCGTGAACTCGCCAGCGTCGAACGAACCAGCGTGCGCCGCGCCGGCTCGGAGCGGCCGCGCGCTCAGGGTCGCGCGTTCGAGATCGTTGGCCGCGTTGATCGCCACGAGTGGCGCAATCGCGAGCGTGGCTTCCGCGGTGCGTCCGAGTCCTTTGAACGCATCTGCGAGCTCGCGCCAGGCGCTCGCACGCATGACGTCGAGCTCGAGCACGCGGCGAATCGCGCCGATGGCAGGACCGAACTGGCCGGCCTTGAGCAACCGCGTCGCCAGCTCGGCTTGCAGCTCGGCGTTTTCGCCGGTCTTGCCGAGCGCGCGCGACAGCGTTTGCACGGCTTGTTCCGGCTGCGCCATTTCCTCGGCCAACACCCGCGACAATTCGAGGTACGTCGCGACGAGGGCGGGCGACGAAGCGCGCGCATCTTCGGCGTAGCGCGAGAGCGCACTCGCGTAGCGACCGTAGTGCGACGCGCCTTTGCGACCCTCGCCCGCGACGAGCTCGCGGAACTCCGCGGCCGCAGCGCCGTCCACGCCGACGAGTGCCACAGCTTGTTCGTACGCCTGAACCGCCGCCGGAGTTTGGCCGCGCATCCGCTCGAGCCGTCCAACTTCGACCAACGCGTGCACGCGCGCGCCGAGCTCGGGCGATACGCGCACCAGCTTTTGCGCGGTCTCCGCCGCAGCTTCGAATTTCTTGTGCCGCTTCTGCAGATTCAACAAGCGTTCGAGCGCGCCGCGGTTGTTTGGATCGGCGGCGAGCGCGGCGTTCAGATTCGAAAGCGCACGCTCGGCGTCACCCAAATGTTCGTCCAGCACCGCTGCGAGTCGCACGTGAGCGTCGATCTTCACTTCTTCTGGCGGAGCTTGGGCGATCACCTGATTCAGGCGGTCCACCGCTTCCGCCCACTGGCCATCGCGCGTGTAGAGCTCGGCCAGCTTCATCAAGGTGGGCACGTGACTCGGCAGCAAGTTTTTCGCGCGATGAAGCGCCGCGAGCCCGGCGGGCACGTCATTTTTCTTGTCCGCGTAGAGCTCGGCCAAGCTCACCCAAATGCTCGCGACCCGCTCCGGATTCTTGGCTGCGCCCGCAGCTTGCGTGAACAAAGCAATCAAGCGATCTGTCTCGCCGCGCGCGAGCAACAGCTCGCGCACGCGGCCAGCCGCCGCTTCGTGCTCCGGATTGATCTCGAGCGCGCGCGACAAACTGCGCACCGCGCCGGCGACGTCGCCGCGATCGGTGCGAGCGTTCGCGGCTTTCAGCAGCAGGCGCGCAGCGACCGCGAGATCGAGCGCCATGCGCGCTTCGCTCTCGGCAGCTTCCTCGAGCAGCTCGGGTTCTTGGCTTCTCTCGGCCAGGCGACTGAGCCCGCGCGCGGCCGAAATGCTCTCCGGATCGCGGGCGATCGCCGCGCGAAATACCTCCAGCGCCGAGGCATCGCCGAGCTCTTCGAGCGCTTCGCCGAGGCGCGTGTGATAGAGCGCGACGAGCTGCGGCTCTTCGACGATCGCGCCGAGCTTGGCGTCGATGTGCGCGAGCAATTTCTTATCCCCCTCGCGCAGCGCGCGCTGTTCGAGCGCGCGAAGCGCCGCGAGATCGCTCGGCAAAAGCTGCAGGATTGCGAAATAGCTCTGCCGCACCTGCTCGGGCGTCGCGCCGGCAAAATCCTCTTGTATACGCGCCAGCTCGCGCAATGCGCCGACCCGTGCGGCGGGATCGTTGAACACACGCGCTTCGGCCCCGAGTACCTGACACAACAGATCCCACGCGCCGCGTTCGGCATAGAGTGGTTCGAGCGCGATCAACGCCTCGACGTGACCCGGATCCCGAACCAACACGGCCTCGAAGCAGGTGATCGCTCGCACCGGCTCGGCGAGCTCGTCGCGCCAAATTTCGCCTTCGCGCATCAGCGCGGCGACCGCAAGCTTCGGATCCTTCGATGTCTCGGCTTCGCGCGCCAGCTCGTCGACGAGGCGCTTGAAGTCGCGCGCTTCGGTCAAGAGCCGCACGCGCCCGTCGCGCGCGGGCCGGAAATCCGGCTCGACCGTCAGCGCCTGCTCGTAAGCCGCGAGCGCCTTGTCCGGCGCCTTCAAGCGATATTCATATACCTCACCCAAACGAAAGGACGTCCGCGCGCGCAGCCCCGGATCGGTTTGAGAGCTCAGCTCGAGTTCGAGCAGCTTCACGTATTCGTCGAAGCGATTGCGCTCGGTGAGTTTTCGGCCGAGCGCGTGCAAGGCTTGGGTGTTGAACGAATCCATCTCGATCGCCTTGCGGTACGAGATGATCGCATCTTCGTCTTTGCCGATGCGCTCTTCGTAGAGCTCACCCATCTTGTAGAGCAGCGCAGCTGCTTCCGTTCCCCTCGGCGAAACACGAAGCTCGGCTTGATAAGTTTCGAGCAGATCCTCGAAGCGGCCCGCCTTGTAGTGTAACCGACCGAGACTCGCGAGCGCAGGTGCGTAGCTCCGATCGAGCTCGTAAACCTTGCGAAATAGCGCGAGCGCGGCATCGTCGTCGGCGAGCTCGATCTCCGAAACTTCGCCGGCGCGATGGAGCAGAGCGAGCTTTTGTTTTTTGTCCGGGATCTTTTGAGCTTCGAGCTCGAGCGCGGCGACCAAATCCTTGTACCGACCGGCCCGCTCGGCGGCGCGTTGGAGCGCATGAATTGCGCCGAGATGTTGCGCGTCCACGTCCAAGATACGGCGATAAGCGGTGAGCGCTTGCGCCGGCGCGTCGAGCGCGTCTTCGTACAGCCGCCCGACTTTGAACAAGAACGTGATCCGCGTCTCGTCGTCGGCCGCGCCGTCGACGGCGCGTTCGTACAGCTCCGCGAGCTCCGCAAAGCGTCGGCCTTGGGCAAACAGCCGCGACAATGCCTTGAACGAAGCCGAATACCCAGGCACGACACCGAGCGCACGCGCGTGAAATGCGATCGCTTGCTCCACGCCCTCGAGCTCGTGCTCGAAAATGTCCGCCATGCGCGCGTACGCGGCCGCGCGACGCAGCGGATCGAGCGAGGCTTCGGCTTCGCCGCCGTGCACCGTGACGAGTTCTTGCCACTGCTTGCGCCGAGCGTAGAGCTTGGCCAGCGCGACAATCGCGGGCACGTAGCCGCGGTCGACCGCCAACGCGCGCTCGTACCATTCGATCGCGCGGGCTTCGTCGTTCAGTTTGTCTTCGTAGAGCTCGGCGATTCGATGAAGAATCCCGACGCGTTCGCCTCGAGATTCAAGGCGCGAAGCCATGCGTTCGAGCACGCGCACGAGCTCCGCGTAACGGCGCGACAGCTCGTATACGCGCGCGAGTTCCTCCAAAATCATCGCATCGTCTGGGACGTGCGAAAGCGCTCGTTCGAGCGCGTCCGCCGCGGACTCCAGATTCCCGATCCGATCCGCGTACAGCCGCGCGACGCGATAGAGCGACAGCGCGCGCACCGCCGGATCCGTCGACAGCGTGGCTTCGCGTTCGAGCACGGCGATCAAATCATGGTGGCGCTGATGCGACGCGTGTAAGCGCTTGAGCGCGACGATCGCCGATACAGCGCCGGGGTCGGCCTCGAAGGCAGCTTGATAGAGCTCGGTCGCGGTGTGGTTGTCGCGCTTGTGCGCCTCGAACAGTCGCGCGCGCTCGGCCAGCACGGCAGCGCGGTGATGGCCGTCGTTCGTCAGGACTTGTGCGGCGCGCTGATAAGTCTTTTCGAGCGCGTCCCAAGCTTTGGCCGCGAGCTCCGCGCGTTCGACCGCGCGCAATGCTGCCGGATTGGTCTCGTCGAGCTCGAGCGCATTCTCGTAGGCTTCGCGCGCCTCGCGTTTTTGGCCGAGCTTTTCGTCGAGTACGCGCGCTTTTTCGAGCGCAATCAGCGCCTTTTTTGCGGGATTGGCGGTCGCGCGCAGCTCCGCGTCGAAGAGCGGCAGCGCGGCCGCGAAGTTACCCGCGACTAAGAGCGCGCGCCGCGCACCCAAAATCGAAGGCAGATGATCGGGCAATAGCGCGTACGCCTGTTGGTAGTGCTCGGCGGCGCGAGCGAGATCGCCGAGCCCGCTGTCGTACAGGCGCGCGCACTCGAAATGCAGCCGGCCTGCGCGCGGCGGCGCCGGTTTGCGCGCGAGCTCGTCTTCGCACGCTTTGATCAAATCCTTCGTGCTTTGCACGCGCGCCGCCGCCGCTTGATTGCGATCGCCGAGCGCGATCTTGAGCAGCGTCGGTGCCTCGCTGGTCGTTTCTTCGTGCGTGCCAAACGGCAATGTCTTGATCACCGCGGCGCGCCCTGCTGCGCTGAGCTCGCTCGTCACTGCCGGAACCGGCGCGAGCGGCGCTTGCGCGGCATTCGATGCGGCTTGCGCCGGTACTGCTGCCGCGCCCGGCGCCGCAGCGGTCGGCGAGGATTTGGTGGCCGCGGCGGACGACCCAGCTGCACGCGGCGGTTGAGCAGCTTGCGCGGGCGCGCGCGACGACTGCGGCGCTCCGGGTGCACGCGACGGCGGCGCCACCGGCGGCTCGGGAAGCGAGCCAGCGGGCGCGGCTTCGGCTCGCAGCGAGCGGCGCGGCGCGGGCGGCGGCCCCGGGTTTCGCGTGGGCGCGGGCGGCGCCTTGCTACCCGCTTCGGGCGCTTTGGAGCTGCGAACGGGCGGTGGTGGGGGCACCGAGCGGTTCGCGGGACGCGGTGCGGCCGCGCTTGGCTTCTTCGGGGAGTTTGGGTCGTCCGCCATGGCCGGAATCGATCCTAACACGGCATTCCAGCCATCGCGGCGCAGCGCACGCCGATGCCGGCGTGGCCGCGAGGCCGGACCCTGCCCTGCTCGTCTGCGCCGTGCTATCACCCGCCGCCGTGAACGACCCTGAGCTCCTCATCATTCGCGACGCGCGCGCGCTCGACCCGAGTGGAAACTTAGACCTGCAGGGTGATGTCGTACTCGAGCGTGGAGTGATCACGCGCGTCGGTCGTGGCGCGGCTACTGGCCTCGAGAACGCGGCAAATGCGCGGGTGATCGACGGGCGCGGCAAGCTGCTCCTGCCAGCATTCGTGGATCTGCACGCGCACCTGCGCGAGCCGGGGCAAGAATACAAAGAGGACATCAGGACCGGGCTCGCGGCGGCCGCGGCTGGCGGGTACGCGCATGTGTGCGTCATGCCGAATACGCGCCCAGTCAACGACACGCGCGCCGTGACCGAGTTGATGAAGAGTCGCGCCGCCGAGGTCGGCGGAGCGAGCTTGCATCCGATCGGCGCAATCACGCTCGGTCAGCACGGCAAAGAGTTGACCGAAATGGCCGAGCTACGCGAAGCCGGCGCGGTCGCCGTGAGCGACGACGGCGTGTGCGTGATGTCTTCCGCGGTGATGCGCCGCGCGCTCGAATACGCCAAAAACTTCGATTTGCCGGTGATTCAACACGCTGAAGATCACGATCTCACCGCGGGCGCCGAAATGCACGAAGGCGCGATCTCGGCCAAGCTCGGCCTGCGCGGTTGGCCGCGCATCGCCGAAGACGTGATCATCGCGCGGGACGTGCTGATCGCCGAATACGTCAAAGCGCGCTACCACGCGGCGCACATCTCGACGCTCGGCGCTGCCCGCATCGTGCGCGAAGCCAAATCGCGCGGCATTCAGGTGACGTGCGAAGTCACGCCGCACCACCTCTTGCTCAGCGATCGAGCCGTGCTCGGTTACGACACCGGCTGCAAGGTGAATCCACCGCTGCGCGAGGCCGAAGACATCGATGCACTCCGCCGCGCGCTCGCGGACGGCACGATCGACGCGATCGCGACGGACCACGCGCCGCATTCGTCGCTGGAGAAGGATTGTGAGTTCGCCGAAGCCAAACCGGGCATGATCGGCCTCGAATTGTGCTTCGGGCTCTTGTTCCAACTGGTGGGGCAATCTGGCATCACGCTTGCGCGACTGATCGACGCGCTATCGACGCGCCCAGCGAAAATCGTCGGCCTCGAGCCGCCGCGCATTCGCGAAGGTGCGCTCGGCGAAATCGTGCTTATCGATCCCGAGGCGGTCACGCCCGTGGAGCGCGTCGATTTCAAGTCCAAGAGCCGAAATACACCGTTCATGAAGCACGAACTCAAAGGAAAGATCATGCTGACCTTGGCCCGCGGCCGCATCGCCTTCGAGGCTGGAGTTTCGTCGTGAGCGCCCGCCGCGCGTACCTCGCGCTGGCGGACGGCACGGTGTTCCCGGGCAAAGCATTCGGCGCCGACACCAGCACGACGGGCGAAGTCGTGTTCACGACCGGCATGACCGGCTACCAAGAAGTGCTCACGGATCCTTCGTACTGCGGGCAGCTCGTGACGATGACGGTGCCGCACGTGGGCAACACCGGCATCAATCATCAAGATCCGGAAAGCGTGAACGACAAGCCTCAAGTCGCGGGCTTCATCATTCGCGACGAGAGCCCGGTGGTGTCGAATTACCGCTCGGAAGAGACGCTCGATGCGTACCTCGCGCGGAGCGGCATCGTCGGCATCTCGGACATCGACACCCGTAAATTGACGCGACACTTGCGCGACAACGGCTCGCAGAACGGCGCGATCGGCACGGAAGCGCCGGATACTTTGGTCGACCGCGCGCGCAAGGCTCCGAGCATGGAAGGCTTGGATTTGGTGAGCCAAGTCAGCCCCAAGCAGCGCTATGAATTCAACGAATCGCGCTCGGAGTGGCAGGTCGAAGCCGAGGACTCGCGCGGTGGCGGCAATAACACGGGCCGTTCGTTTCACGTCGTGGCCTTCGACTACGGCGCGAAGCGCAACATCTTGCGTTGCTTGGTCGATTCGGGTTTCCGCGTCACCGTAGTGCCCGCGAAGACGACGGCCGAAGAAGCGCTCGCGCTGAACCCGGACGGCATCTTCTTGTCGAATGGCCCAGGCGATCCCGCGGCGCTGCCCTACGCCGTCGACAGCATCCGCGGCTTGGTCGGCAAAAAACCAATTTTCGGGATCTGCCTCGGTCATCAACTGCTCGCGCGCGCACTCGGCGCCAGCACTTACAAACTGAAGTTCGGTCACCGCGGCTTGAATCAACCGGTGAAAGATCTCACGACGGGTCGGATCGAGATCACGACCCAAAATCATGGCTTCGTGGTCGACGTCGACTCGATCAAAGGCGCCGCAAAAACCACGCATTTGCACCTGAACGACGGCTCGAGCGAAGGCCTCGAAGCGCCGGACGCGCGCGCGTTCAGCGTGCAATATCATCCAGAAGCCGCGGCCGGCCCGCACGACGCGCTGTACCTCTTCGATCGCTTCCGGCGCATGATGGATCGATGAGCGAGTCTGAGCGCACGATTCACTTCGTCAGCTTGGGCTGCCCGAAGAACCGCGTCGACAGCGAGGTCATGCTCGGCGTCGCCGAACGCGCAGGCTATCGCCACGTCGCGGAAGCCGAAGCAGCATCGGTGATCGTCGTCAACACGTGCGGTTTCATCGACGCGGCCAAAAAAGAATCGATCGACACGATCCTCGAGCTGTCCACTTACAAAGACGCAGGCTCGTGTCAGAAGCTCGTCGTCTCCGGTTGCTTGAGCCAGCGCTACCCGAACGAGCTCGCCGCGGATCTGCCCGAGGTCGATCATTTTTTGGGTTCGAGCGACATGCTCAAGCTCGAGCAAGTGCTCGTGGGCAAAGCCGAGCGCGTGCTGGTCGGCAATCCGGCGGATTGGGTCGTGACCGCGAGCGATCCGCGGCGCGTCTCGACGCGCGGCCGCAGCGCGTACGTGAAGCTCGCCGAAGGGTGCAACCGCAGTTGTTCCTTTTGCGTGATCCCCGAGATGCGCGGCAAACAGCGCTCGCGTCGAACGGACGACATCGTGCGCGAAGTCGAAGCGCTGGTCCGAGCCGGCGTGCTCGAAGTGAATCTCGTCTCGCAGGACACCGTCGCTTATGGCCGCGATCTGGGGGACGGCTCGAATTTGGCGGACGCGGTGCGCCGCATCGCGGAAGTCCCCGGCTTGCGCTGGGCGCGCATCTTTTATCTCTATCCCGAAAAGCTCACGGACGAGCTGATCGATCTGATCGGCACGCATCCGAAAATCGTGCCCTACGTCGACATGCCGCTACAGCACGCGGCGGATGCGATGCTCAGGCGCATGAAGCGCGGTCACGGCGGGGCGCGCTTGCGTGAGTTGGTCATGCGTTTGCGCTCGCGCATTCCCGGCCTATTTTTTCGGACCGCGTTCATCGTCGGGCATCCAGGCGAAACGGACGAAGAATTCGAGGAGCTGTGCGAATTCGTGCGCTTCGCCGAGTTCGATCGCGTCGGTGTGTTTCAATATTCGGACGAAGCGAGCGCGCACTCGAGCACGCTGCCCGATAAAGTTCCGGAACGCACGATCGCCGCACGCGCGAAGAAGCTGATGAGCATCCAGCGCCGGATCAGCAAAAAGAAAAACCGCGCGCTGATCGGCAAAGAACTCGATGTGCTCGTCGAAGGTCCGAGCGAAGACAGCGAGCTCGTGATGATGGGCCGTCACGCGGGTCAAGCGCCCGAGATCGACGGCTGCGTCTACCTCTCGGGCGGCAGCGCATTGCCCGGCGAATTCCGGCGCGTGCGCGTCACGCAAGCCAGCGATTATGACCTAGTCGGCGAACTCGACGATGAAGGCACGGACGCAGCACCGCTACCCGAGTCGATCGCACTCACTCACCGCGCCAGCGACGGCCGGCGCGTGCTGCGCACGTATCGCTAAGCCCCTTGCTTTAGCTACATCGCGCAAATGCGCGATCCGCACCACCGTTGGGCGTTTTTGGCACACCGGGGCGGCTTGCTGCGGATCGGGCCCAACGCAAGATGAGCGGACATGGCTCTTCCAGTCACGCGCTTGGCCTTGGTTTTCAGCTGTTTCGTCGGTGCGTGCACCACGCCCGAGATCGATCCGAGCACGGAAACACTGAACCCGACGGGCACGACGCCAACGAAGCCGCAGCCGTCACCGACACCGAAGACCACTTGGGTCGCGCGCGAAAACCCGGAGCTCGAGCCCGCGACCGGCAGCTACGCCTGGAAAAACGTGGTCGTGCTCGGGGGCGGCTTCGTCTCTGGCGTCGCGTTCGGTCCCGACGGCACACCGTACGCCCGCACCGACGTCGGCGGCGCGTATCGTTGGGACGACGGCGCGAACGGCAGCGCGGACGGCCATTGGGTGCCACTACTCGATTGGGCTGGGCGCGCGGATTCGAATTTGATGGGCATCGAGAGCATCGCGCCCGATCCGTCCGATCCGAACACGCTTTACATCGCGGCCGGCGAATACGTCACGTCCGGTAACGGCGAGATCTTGAGCTCGCACGACCGCGGCGCGACCTGGACGCAGAATACGATCGCGGTGCCGATGGGCGGCAACACCGACGGTCGCTCGATGGGCGAACGCCTCGCCGTCGATCCGAATCAGCCTCAAAGCTTGTTCTTCGGTTCGCGCACGGCCGGGCTTTGGCAAAGCGCGGACGGCGCAGAAACCTGGCAACCCGTCGCGTCGTTTCCCGCGACTGGCAACGCGAACATCGGTCTATCGCTGGTTTTATTTGATCCGCACAGCGCGTCGCACGGCGCCGCGTCGAGCACGATTTACGTCGGAGTCGCCAGCACGACGAGCTCGAGTTTGTACCGCTCGACCGACGGTGGCGCGAACTGGAACCCGATCCCCGGCGAACCGAGCGGGCTCATGCCGCACCACGCGGCGCTCGACGCGAACGGCATACTCTACGTGACTTACGGCAATGCGCCGGGCCCGAACAGTCTCTCGAGTGGCGCGGTCTACAAGCTCGATACGTCCAACGACACCTGGACGGACATCACGCCAGTCCCGCCGAACACGACGAACGTGTTCGGATACGCCGGGCTCGCGCTCGACGCGCAACACCCCGGCACGTTGCTCGTCTCCACGCTCGACTATTGGCACCCGGACGAGATCTTCCGAAGCACCGACGGCGGCGCGCACTGGATCGAAATCGGCGCGGGCACTCGCGACGTCGCGGGCGCCGCCTACATTTATTGGCACACGAACTCACCGATCAACGGCGGCACCGGCTGGACCGGCAGCATCGCGATCGACCCGAGCAACGCGAACCGCGCAATTTACGGCACTGGTGAGGGCCTGTGGTGGAGCGACGACTTGAACTCCGCAGACGCGAAGAAACCGGTGACGTGGACCTTTCAAGACTTCGGCTTGGAAGAAACGGTGCCGCTCGCGCTGGTGAGTCCGCCGAGCGGCGCGCCGTTGCTGAGCGGGCTCGGGGACATCGCCGGCTTTCGTCACGACGATTTGGACGCGCCGCCCGCGGACGGCATGTTCGACACGCCGATCTTCGGCAACACGTCGAGCCTCGACTTCGCGCAGAATGATCCCGACTTGGTCGTGCGCGTCGGCAGCTCGAGCGGCAACGGCGGGCACGGCGCGCTGTCCAAAGACGGCGGCAGCACCTGGCAACAATTCGCAAGCGAACCGAGCGGCAACAATGGTCAAGGCACGATCGCGATCTCGGCGGACGGCGCGAATCTCGTGTGGGTACCGAAGAAAGCCTCGAGCGCGGCGCAGAGTTTCGTCGCGTTCAACTACTCATCCGATCAAGGCGCGACCTGGCACGGCTCGGGCGGCATTCCCGCCGGCTCGCGCGGCTCGGCAATTTCCGATCGCGCGGATGCGAACGCGTTCTACGCGCTCGTCGGCAGCGCAGTCTGGGCCAGCACCGACGGTGGCAAGAGCTTCGCCGCGACTGGCGCGAGTGTGAACGGTGCGATCAGCTTGCACGCCGCAACCGCCGCGGGCGACGTCTGGATCGCGGCCAACGACGGCCTTTACCATTCGACCGATTCGGCAAAGACGTTCACGAAAATCGCGGCCACCTCGGCCGCCAGCGATCTCGGCTTCGGCAAACCGGCGAACGACGGCGGATACCCCGCGCTGTATCTCGCCGGCAGCGCGAACGCAGACTCCGGCATCTTCCGCTCCGACGACGCCGGCGCGACTTGGATTCGGATCGACGACAGCGCTCATCAATTCGGTTCGATCGGCCACGTGAGCGGCGATCCGCGCGTGTACGGCCGCGTCTATCTTGGCACCGGCGGCCGCGGCATCATCTACGGCGACCTGCGCGCGGAGTGAGCTAAGGCTCGCCCGGCGCCTTCGTGACGACGAAATCCGTGGTCGGGCTTTGCACCGTTTCCTGCACGTACCAAATCGTCATCGCGTCGTTCTGTGCGGCTTGGATCGTAAAATCATACGAACCATCGTTCGTGAGCTGGCCCGCGATGGCGTTGTTCCGGTGGTTCAACACGAACACCTCACTGTCGGGCAGCACGTAGCCGGTGATGCGCACATTGCCCTGCGCATCGGGGCCCGAGACCGTCGGATCGCTCGGCGGCGGCAGCGGCAGCGTCGGTGAAAGGCAAGATTGGACGAGCCCACCCACGAGACAAACCGCGGCCCCAACGA
>DATATR010000208.1:0-8997 GCA_036268695.1 Polyangiaceae bacterium
TTCGCGAAACGTGCGAGTGACTTGTCGCTCGGCCAAGCGCTTTACATTGCCTCGATTTTGCCAAACCCCGAGCATCAGCATTTCGACAAAGATGGCAAGGTCAGTGCCGCGTGGACCAAGTACCTCCAGCGGCTGATGTACATCGCGAAGAAGATCGGCAAAATCACCGACGAGCAGCTCGCGACCGGGCTCGCCGAGCAGGTGGCGTTTCACGTCGCCGATTCGGGCGCAGCGCCGCCGGCAGCGGCACCTGAAGAGAACGGCGATACGCCGACCGAGCTTTCGCCCTAACTCAAGCTGGGTCGCTGCTACTGCGCAGCTTCGCGAAGAACGACTTGAGTCGAGCCGCGCCGTCCGCCGCGAGCACGTCCGGTACGACCAGAAAGCGATGGTTGAGACGTGGATCGCGGCCGAGCTCGAACAGCGAAACGAGCGCGCCGGCCTTCGGATCGCGCGCGCCGAACACCGCGCGCGCCACGCGGGCGTTGACCAGCGCGCCGGCGCACATCGCGCACGGCTCGAGCGTGGCGTAGAGCGTGGCGCCTTCGAGCCGCCAGTGCCCGAGCTTGGTCGCCGCGGTCCGGAGCGCGAGCAGTTCGGCATGTGCCGTCGGATCGGCGCGTTCTTCGCGTCGATTGTGATCGCGCGCGAGTTCAACGCCGTCCGCGCTCACGATCACGCAGCCGACGGGCACATCACCGGGTTCGGGCGCGAGGTCGGCCTCGCGCAACGCTTGGCGCATCCAGCTCTCGTCCGAATCGGCGCGAGTCAGCTCGTTCACGCGCCGACTCTGCCATAACCACAGCCAAGACGGGCGCGGCCGCTACAGCTGCGATGGAACGCTCAGACCAAGCTCGGTCGCGCGCGACCGCGACGGCGTAGTTCGTGAGCTGCCAACACGGGTGCGAGCAAAACTCCGCCCGGCGCCAACAGCACCAACGCCCAGAGCAGCACTCGTATCACAGCAGCCATCGCATCAACTCATGTGCAGCCAGCGTGCCAGTTTGTAAAGCGGGCGGATTACGAGAAATTTGTACTCACTCCTTGGGGTGTGCTCCGCGCGACCATGGCGGCGGTGTCATGGCTGACGCAGAATCACGTCGTTGCGCGTGGTTCGATTGCGTCACTCGATCGCGCGCGCCTTCGCTTGGGAAGCAGCGCAGCGACATCGCGTATCAAACTGAGCTCCTCGTCGTGTGGGCATCGACGTGCGAGTCGCATCGCGTGACGCGTGACCGCGTGACGCGAGTCGTCACGCGGTTCGATTCAGATTGCGTTCCGGCACAGGCGCAGTTGCCGCTGCTTCTGGCGAATTCGCGCGCTAATAGCCTTCTTTTCGGCTGCGAGGCGGCTCGCCTCGTTGCACCGGCCGAGCCGGCCGCCTATCTTCCGAGCGTGCGCTCGCGATTGACGAAGCTCGTGGTTTTGGTTCCGCTGTTGGCGCTGAGCAGCGTTCTGGCCGGATGCAGCGCCGCCTCCGGCACACCGGCGAGCAGCGTGGTCGTCGCGAACCAGCGCCTGACCGGCTCTTGGCGCCTGCAAAGCTTCGCACCCGAGGTCCCGCTCGACTTGCCACTCCAAGCGGTGCTCTCTGCCGAGCTCGGCCAGATGGTGGTGACCTTCAACCAGAGTCAGTTCAGCGCGATCGGGCCGGGCATCAACTTCAACGGCCGCTACGTCGTGAGCAGCGCCGACGGCGAGCAATTGCAAGTGATCCTCTATGACCCGCAAGGCGTCGGCTATCACTTTTCGGCGCAATTCGCAGGCAACTTGCTGCATTTCCACATCGACGACCAGCCGTGGGCAGGCGTCGGCGCGCTCGAACACACTTGATTTTTGGGGGTTGGGGCGCGCGGTCCGGCTAACTCCGGCGTGGACCGAGCCGCGGCGCGCTCTTGCCGTGCAGCGCACCACGCGCCATGCGCGCGTCGTCCGGGCGAGTGACGACTTCGATACTGCCGAGCACCGCGCGGCCTTGCACGCGCAAGATCGGCAAATCGGGATCGGGTTCCGGTGGCACCCGGTGCACGCCCTCGAATGAGCCCAAAATGCCCGAGCCCTCGCTTTCGACCGCGAGGTTCGGTGGCACCAGAATTTCGATCGAGCCGAGCACGGCGGAGACCTCGAGCGTAGTGACGCCCGCCGGCAGCGCGACATCCCGCAAATCGATGACGACGCTGCCGAGCACCGCCAGAGCGCTCGATGCGCGCGCGACTGCCCAGTGCCCGCGTCGCTCGACGCTGCCGAGGATCGCCACCGCGCGTTGACCGCGAGCTGGGCGCTCGACCGTCGCGAGCGCTGTGCGCGGCGCGGCCACGAGCTCCGTCTCGAACACGGCGCTCTCCGACGAGAGGTCGCCGACCAGCGCGTCGAGCTCGGGTGGCGCGCTCGCGGCATAAGCTTGGTTCAGGCGCTGCTCGAATTCGTCCAAGCCGAGCTCGTCGCGCGTGAACGCATTCGTGAGTTGCTCGATCGTTCGAGCGCGTAAACTACGCAGCGCCGCGTGTTTCGGGTGCTGTTCGCCGCGCATCGCGGCGCGAGCTTACGGAGCTCGACAGCGCGTGTCGAGCGGGTCGTCAGTGTGCCGAATGTTCGAGCAGCTCGAGCATGCCGTCGAAGCTGTCCCGCATGGCCCAAGCCTGCGCGTTCGGGTCGGCGAGCTTCGCGGCGCGCTTCCGGCCTTCGTTGAGCGCGCGTTTCGGTCCGGAGCAGCTGCCGCTGAGCCGCTGCGCGAGATCCGCAGCGGCGCCCTCGTAGATTTGATAACACGCCGCGATCTTGCCTTCGTTGTAGAGCGGCGCGCCGACTTCGATGGCGTCTTGCAGGGTTTTGAAGATCAAGAGCTTTTGCGCGTCCGAGCAGCCGTTGAGCAGGCTCGGCGGATGGTGCGGGATCTGCCTGCCGACGTGCTCGGCCTGGACGGCTTGATTTTGCAGCGCGACCATCGCTGCCGAAAACAGGGACATCGAGATCGGGTGCGGGTTCTCGACCATCTCTTTGACGTACTTCGACGGCAGGCCAAAATTGAGGTTTTGGCCGCCAGTGAGGAACGCGGTCGCGACGCCGATCACTTCGCCGCGATCGTTCAACAGTGGGCCGCCGGACGAGCCCGGCGCGATTGGCGCGGAGACTTGCAGCACGTCCAAGTTGTCGTGCACGTGCCGCACGGCGCTGACCAAGCCGTTCGAAACCGTGTCTTCCAGGCCGAGCGGGTGACCGATCGCGAGCACGGCGTCGCCGGGGCGCACCGCGTCGCTGTCGCCGACAGCCAAGACTGGGAGAGCCGTGGCGTCGATGCGCAAGATCACGAGATCGTGGGTGCGATTGGCGTTCATGATCTCGACCACGGGAAACTCTTTGTGATTCGCGAACACGACCGAGATTTCGCTGGCGCCGCGCACCACGTGGAAGTTCGTCGCGACCCAGCCGTCCGCGCGGACGACGAAGCCCGTGCCCATCGCGTCGCCCGCGCGCACCGAGACGATTGCGGGCATGGCGTGCGCGGTGATGTCGGCCGGGCTTTGTACGGGCGGTCGCGCGGACGCTGCGCCGTTTTGCGCGGCATCCGCGGGCCGCGCTTTGCCCGCTTCCGCCGCGGAGTGCGAGGCACATGCGGGAAACGCGAGCGCCCCAACCAAAAAAACTGCCCGAGCGTTGTTCCGCACGATACCACGAGCATAGCGCCGCTTCGATTCCGCCGCAGCCCCGCTCGAACGGCGTGGAAAACTTGGCCGCGCCGACGAGCGCGTGCTGACTATCGCCGCCAAGATGCGTTGGATCATCGGCGTGTTCGCGCTTTCGTCGCTCGCGGCGTGTTTGCAAATTGGCATGCCCGGCGACTCGAGCGGTGCGTCGTCGAGCGGC
Source organism: Polyangiaceae bacterium (assembly GCA_036268695.1). Taxonomy (GTDB): domain Bacteria; phylum Myxococcota_A; class Polyangia; order Polyangiales; family Polyangiaceae; genus PMG-095. Next base: position 3,865 of record DATATR010000208.1, read on the forward strand.
GGTAGCGCCGGCGCGTCTGCGGACGCTGGCGTCACGGCGACCGGCACGAGCTGCGGTACCGACCCGGGCTCGGGCGTCACGCTCTGTCTCGGCATCTCGTCTTGCCCGACCGTGGCCGTCGATCCGGATCAATTGCCGGGCTGCGGCTATCGCATTTCGGGCAACGTGATCGACCTCGAATGCTTGTGCGACGACTCGCTTTGCCCGGTCGGCTCAGCTGCGAGCTGCGCGGACGCCAAAGCGCTGCTGCAAGATCAAACCTCGCAAGGCGTCTGCGCCGAAGTGGCCGACGGCAAATGCACGACCGTGAGCCAAACCCCGGCCAACACCAGCTCGAATACCGCTTCGAGCTGCGACAAGGATTGTCGCGACGAGTGCAGCGGCGATCCGGGCTGTCTCACGCTCTGCGGTTGCTGACGAATCCGGCTCTCATTCGACGTGGCGCGCAGGGCGCGCCCGGCGCGGGCTCGCGGCGCGATGCGGCGCCTCGCGCTGAATCACTCGATTGGGTCCGCGCGGCGAGCGTCGAATCATTTCGCGGCGGCGCGCGAGCTCGGCCGGCTCGTGACGATAGTAGACCCAGCGCCCGTGATCGCGCGTGTACCAGTGATCGTTCGCGAAGAAAACGGTTCGACCACCGTAGTAGTACTGCGGCGCAACATCGACATCGACGGGCGGTACTGTCGCGTCGACGTAGGCGGGTTCTGCATCGGCTTCGGCGTAGCAGCCTGATGCGAGTGCCACCAAAGCCGTCACAGCCAGTGCGCGAGTCAATCGGTAGAAATTAGATATCGCGAACATAAGCTTCGTAGTCAGCAAACGCCGTGCCGCGTGCGTGAAGCCAATCGAGTGCACGCACGAGTCGCTGGGAATGCTTCCAGATCCTCTGCGTTGGAGCGTGCCGAACTCGAGGCAATTCGCCGCGCTGCGACAGGTGTGACTCGAGGTTGGTCGGCCGTCGCCGTCGGGCTTTGGTTCACGTCGTGATGCGCGGTGGTCGACGCGCAGAGCCGCGAATGCTACTCGCGCGGCGTTGAATCCGAGCGCCAAGAAAGAGGATGCGAATTGACTCGGGCAGCTCCGCTCAGCGAGCCGCCCGCGCGCCTGCGCAGAGAGCGCTCGCGCCTCGAAAGCGAATTCGCCGAACCGATCACGCTCGATGGGCTCACGGGTTCGTGGTTCATCTTTCAACGCGCACACGGCCATCGGCATTCGATCGACGACGTGCTCACGGCCCACTACGCCCTCGAAGTTTCGCCGCGCGTTTCGACGCACCTCGATCTCGGTGCCGGCATCGGCACGGTCGGCTTGCTGGTGCTGTCGAAGCTCGACGAAAGCTCGACGCTCACGGCGGTCGAGGCGCAAAACGCGAGTCATCGCTTACTCGTCGCAAATGTGTCGGCCAATGCTTTGAGCGACCGCGTGCGCGCGCTCCACGGCGATTTACGCGAGCTCTCGCTCGGCGAAAGCTTTCCGCTGATCACGGGTAGCCCGCCGTACTTTCCACTCGGCAGCGGCATCGTGCCGCAAGATTCGCAGAAGGCGCACGCGCGCTTCGAGCTGCGCGGTGACGTGAGCGATTATGCGCTCGCCGCTGCGCGCCACCTCGCCGCGGACGGCTGGTTCGTGTTCTGCTTCCCGTCGGTGCAGACCGAACGCGCGCTCGGCGCGGTTGCGGCTGCAGGGCTCAGCGTCGCGCGTCGGCGCGACGTGATTCCGCGCGAAGGTCGGGCGGCGCTGTTTTCGCTCTTTGCATGTCGACGGTCGGCCAGCGCGCTCGGCTGCGTTGTCGATGCTCCGTTCGTGGTGCGCACGGAGACCGGCGAACTCACCTCGGCGACTAGCGCCGTGCGCCGTGATTTTGGATTCCAGCGCTGACTCGCGCGCCAGTTTATCGCGACATTTAACAACTGCTTTTGATTGTCTGATTGCTGCGCTGAGCTCTGGATTTCTCCCGCGATGTAGAAAGCAGTGATCGATTCGCCTGTTCGCCGCATTGCGAGGCGGTCGAGTGGCACGCCCGCATTCCGACCCTTATTCACGGCCGGGCGCAGGAGCTTTTTCATGAATCGATTGGCGATGGTCTCGGCGAGTGCGCTGCTTCTTTCGTTCGCTGTTGCGATGCAAGCGTGCGGCAGCTCGGACGACAGCAGCACGAACACCACGAACGGTGGCAGCGGCAATGCCACCTCGACCGCTGGCAACACCGGCGTCGTGTCGAACGGTGGCACAAGTGGTAGTGGCACCCTTGCCAGTGGTGGCACTTCCACGGGCGGTTCGACTCCCATTGCGGGTTCGTCGAGCGGCGGTTCGGCGGGCGCGGCGACTGGCGGTAGCTCGACTGGCGGCAGCAACTCGACGGCCGGCGCGGGTGGCTCGGGCACCGCGGGCGGCTCTAGCGCGGGTTCAGGCGCCGGAGGCGGCAGCGCGGGCACGGGTAGTTCGCTCATGACGTGCACCACCGAAGCCAAGGGTGGGGCTTGTACTGCGGCGACGCCGGAAGGCATGGCTTGCGCGAAGAGCTGCGGCATCACCGCGCTGAGCCCGACCAAGAGCGAGACCTGCACCGGTGGCGTGTACGTCGAAGGCACGTGCACCTATCCCGCCGGCGACTACAGCTGTTACAAGCTGCCGGCCACGCTAGCAGCTTGCCCTGGCGACGCAGCTGGCCCGGTCTCGGGTAGTGCTTGCACGGCTGCTGCCTGCATGCCGTGCGGGCCGAACTATCAAGACTCGAAGATGACGGCAAAGACCGGCTACTGCGTCTGCTCCGATGCCGGCAAATGGTCGTGCGCCAGCACCAAAGAATGGCCGCCGCAAATGTGAGCTAGCTGTTTTCGCGCAACCCGGCGGCGAGCGCGCGCAATAGCTCGCCGCCGCGGTTGTTCGAATATTCCCAGAACATCGCGCCGCCCAGACCGTGCTCGCGCACGTAGCGCGCTTTGCTCCGCAACGACGCTTCGTCCTCGTATGAAAGAAACGAGGTTCCGTCGTGAAGGAACGCAGCTTGCGCGCGTTCGTCCCAGTGACGCTGCCATTGGCTTGGCCCGCGCAAGAGCGCGAGAATTTCGTCGTACGTGCGCGTGAAGTTCGAGCCTTCGGTGCTCGGCTGCAGCAAGCCCTGATTTTCGGGGCCGACGCCGTTCATCCCGCGCCCGTAAAACGCCGCGCCGAGCAGCAGCTTGGACGCTGGTGCGCCGGCTTCGACGAACCAGCGCACGGCTTTATCGCCACTGTCGCTATTCGGGTCGAGCTCGGAGCAAAACAGATTCGCGTGGTGGCCGGCGCGCGTGCTCCAGCCATTATAGAGGTCATAAGTCATGAGTCCGATGAAATCGAGCTCCGGCGCGATCGCCGCGACGTCGACGCCGATCAAATGCGAAGGCGCGGCGCCAGTCGCGATGCTCAGCAAATAGCGTGAGTCTCCGCTGCGGCCGTCCGCGCGCGAACGCGCATCGACCCGTTCGCGCAAGAGCCGAAGTAGCGCCGTGAAATTTTCGCGGTCTTCGGGTCGCGCTTTGATGCCGCCGAGCGCGCTGCAGGGATATTCCCAATCCAAATCGATGCCGTCGAAGCCGTGACGCAACATGAAATCGAGCGCGCTGTCCGCAAATCGCGCGCGACTATCTGGCGTGAGCGCGGCGTCCGAGAAGCCTTCGGCGGCCCAACCACCGATCGAGATCAGCACCTTCAAGTGGGGATATTGGGTTTTGAGCGTTCGCACCAAGCCAAGCGTGTTTTCTTCTTTGACGCAGGCAGCTTGGTAGCCGAGCGCGGCAAGCGCCGGATCGGCCGCCGACAAGCGATCGAAATTGGCGGCCATGAAATTGACGACGAAGCCGTCTTTGATGCAGGCGAACGCGTAGTTCACGTGCGTCAGCTGATCGCCCGCGATCTCGCTGGCGTCGAGCTCGGCCCAACACGCGACATAGGCCAAAATGATCGCGCGACTCTGACTCATTCCGCCACGCTATCACGACGCGATGCGCAGGCGCTCACTGCGATCTGCTCAAAGCGTTGGCCAAAGCGCTCAGCTGCGCGCTTCGAGTCGCTCGAGTCGCGTGTTCGACTCCGCGCGGAATTCGCCGAGCTCGCGCAAGATGGTTTCGATGTTGACCTCGTTCTTGATGTTGACCTTGAAGTCGGTCTCGGAGCGCGCGCGGTCCTTCAAGGATTGCCGGTTTTGGCTCATGACGATCAGCGGCCCCTGTAACGCGACGAGCACGGCCAGCAGCAGATTGAAGAACACGAACGGATAAGGATCGAATTGGCTCGTCTGAACGAAGGTGTTCAGCAACATCCAGCCGAGCGTCAAGCCGAGCAGGAACACGATGAATGCCCAGCTGCCATTCAGCTCAGCGACTTTGTCGGCGAGGCGCTCGCTCCAGGAGAGATTTTTTTCGATTTCTTCGACCGAGTTTTTCGCGGCGCGCTCGGACAGCATCGCGTTGGTCTCGCGCAGGCGCTCGGCCATCGTGCGCAAGATGTTCATCGCGGCCCCGGGCCGATCCGAGAGGTAAGTCGATAGCGTCTCGCGGCTCAGCGCGAGCAAAACCGCGTCCGTCGTTGCGAGAGCGCTCGCCGATCGCGGCTTGTCGTCGAAAAGCGCCAGCTCGCCGAAATATTCGCCGCGCGCGATGTCCTTCAACGAAATGCGACGCGAAGATTCCCCCGGCAAAAAAATATTCACGTGACCCGATGCGACGATGTACATCTCCGAGCCGGGGTCGCCTTGCGCCATGATCTCCTGGCCAGCAGGAAAGTTCCGCTCCACCAAGGTCGAAGAGAGCGCGCCGAGATCTTCTTCGTTGAGGCCTTGGAACATCGGGATGCTGCGCAAAAGCGAGACATATTCCATGGCGCGCGAATCTAGCCGATCTCGCGACTTTGCCCGAACCGCCCTCAATCCGAGGCGGAATTGAAGCTTGCCGCGCAGGGCGCGTCGCGTCAGGTTCGAGCTGCGAGCGACGGGTCGCGTCACCCTGTCCGCGCGCGAACGTACGTATTATCCCCGAGGCCGATTGCCACGGTGTGGTTCTCAGCCCCGGTATTTCGTGACCTCGACCTGGCTCGACTCGACGACGGAATACGTGCCCGAGTGCGGTTCGCCGTGCGCGGCGGCGGCGAACAGCG
>DATATR010000209.1:0-12749 GCA_036268695.1 Polyangiaceae bacterium
TTCGAAGCCGACGACGCGGTCGATCTCTTCGCCGCGCGCGGTGAGCATCACGACGGGCAAGGTGCGCGTGGCAGGATTGTCTTTGATCGCGCGACAGACTTCGGTTCCCGGCATATCGGGCAGCATCAGGTCGAGGAGCACGAGATCCGGAATGCGCTCGCGCAACAGCCGCAAGCCGTCGATGGCGCGCGAAGCTTCGACCACTTCGTGTCCAGCGCTTTTCAGGTTGTAGTCGAGCACCTGCCGAATATCGGCCTCGTCCTCGATCACCAAGATTCGAGCCATCTTTGGTCCAGCGAATTAGCCGAATGATGTGACTGCAGAGTGACGAATCCGTAGCAGGTCAGCTTTCGTCCGTCCGGCAACGCTCACAAATGTGCGGCAATCTGTAAACGAAGAAGCGCTGCGAGAACGGCGCGGCGAAACGCGCCATTCGTGCGGGCGCAATCCCCGTGTCACGGCGCGATGTGCGACGAAATTTCGTGGCGCGTCTCAGTTCGCATCATCGAACAAGCCACGCGCGGGAGCGCGCTTCGCTTCGGAGGGCTTCGCCTCGGCGATTGGGTCGCGTTTGGGCGCGGTCGCGCGCGTGAGCTCAGCTTGGGCCTTCAGCGGCGTGCGAATGACGTGCGCAACGGTCGGCTGCGCGACGTTCGGCTGGGGCTTCGTCGATGCAGCAATCGGGGTCGCCAGAGGCGTGAGCGTCGCCGGCGCCGGCAACGCGGGCGAAAGATCCGTCACGACGATTCGCGGCGCAACCGCCGCGGTCAATGGTCCTTCCAGCACTCGAATCGTGATGTAGACGCCGAGCGCGCCTGCTGCGGCAAGGCCAAGCGCAGTCAACGCCAGCTCGCTCAGCCGGCGCGCGGCGGGCGCTGGCTGCGCGCGTGACGGCGCGGCTTGCGGAGGCGAAGCAACATGCACGATGGCGCGAGTCGGTTGGCCTGGCAGCGGCGGCGGCCGGGTGCTGCGCGAGCCAGCGCTTGCCGCAGCTGGCGCAGACGCAAAGGGGCGGAGGGCGTTCGCGAGCGCTGCGACGCTACCGTAGCGCTCGTCGCGCTCCTTGCTCAGACAACCGAGCACGACTGATTCGAGCTCCGCAGGGATCTCCGGTCGAAGATACGACACGGGCATCGGCGCGTCCGCCGCAATCATGGCGAGCAAGGCGCGAGTCGTCTCGGCCTCGAACGGCGGCGAACCGGTGAGCAGCTCATGCAAGATGGCGCCGAGCGCCCAAATATCCGCGCGGGCATCAACGGCGCTGGGCTCGCGAATCTGTTCGGGGGCCAAATAGGCGAGTGCCTCGCGGGCTCCGCCAATGCCGCCCCAGTTGATGGCCACATCGCTCAGCGGATCTTCCGATACGCCAAAGTCGAGCACCACGAGCCGTCGCGATCCACCCTGGCGCGTGATGAACAGATTCGCGGGCTTCAGGTTCCGATGCACGATGCCGCGCGCGTGCGCGCTTGCCAAGGCTTCACAGGCTTGCAAGAGACAATCGACCGCTTCCGGCACCGGCAGGCAGCCGCGAACCTCGAGCACGCGACGCAAATCCGACCCGTGCAAGAACTCGGTTACGAAATAAGGCGTGCCGGACTCAAGTGTGCCGAGATCGATGATGCGCGCGCTGTGCGCACTCTGGAACTGAACGGCTTGTCGCGCTCCGCGCAGGAACCGAGCTGCCGCTTCTGGATGAACCGCGGGATCCGCTGCGAGCAACCGAATGGCGACGCGCTGCTCGAGCTCCAAATGCAGCGCCTCGATCGTGATCCCGAGTGCACTCCGCTGGTGGACGCGCTCGACTCGATACTTGCCTGCGAATAGCTCGCCGGTCCGCGGCTGCTCCGGGCGAAACGCGGGCTCCGAGTCGAGCTCAGCCGACATTCGACTCGGTTAGTTCGCGTCGTCGAACAAGCCGTGCGCTGGAGCAGGCGCCGCGTGGGTTGGTTTGGCGTCCGCGAGCACGTTCGCTTCCGCATCAGGGGTGGCGGCGTGAGTTGCGGCAGCAGGCGCCGGAGGTGCGGACGCGAGCAGGGGTGGCTTCGGTTTGCTGGGCAGCGCTTTTGCCGGCTGAGGCACAGCCACAGGCGCTGGAGGTGCCGAGCTCGCTGCCGCTTGTTCGACGGCTTGGGGCGCAGTCAGCGCTGGAGACAAGCTGGCGACAACGTTATGTTCGACGGCTGCTCGCGAAGCCAAGACGGATTGCAAGTTGCGCACGGTAATCACCGCCCCGACGCCAACGGAGAGCCCCATCACGCCGAGCCCCACTGCGGCGATCTCGATCGCGCGATGGCGCAGCGAGCGCGTCTCGGTCTGCTCGGGCGCGGCGCTCACACGAACGATGGAGCGCTGCGCGGTTCCCCCGGGCAGCGGCGGCGGCCGAGTGCTGCGCGACTGATAGGCGCGGCGCTCGAGCAGCAGCACGATGCGATCGACCGACTCGCGCCCTTCAGCCGACGCGAACGGCTTCAGTTGTCGCGCAAAGTCTCCGACATCCGCAAAGCGATCTTCGCGCTCCTTTTCGACGCTGCGGAGCACGACGGATTCGAGCTCCGCCGGGATTTCCGGGCGCAGATGGCTGACGGGCGTCGCCGGATCCGCTGTGATCGCTGCGAACAGCCCGGGCGCTGAGCTCTCCGAATAAAGCGGCATGCCCGTCAAGAGCTCGTGCAAGATCGCGCCCATCGCCCAAACGTCCGCGCGCCGATCGACGCTGCTCGGATCCCGAATTTGCTCGGGGGACAAGTACGCGAGGCTGCTCACGATGGCGCCGTTGGTCGAGATGCTGATCGCGGCGTCCGCGAGCGGCCCCTCGGACACGCAAAAATCGAGCACCTTGATGATCGGGCGCCCGTTCCGGCCACGAGTGAGAAAGAGATTCGACAACTTGAGATTGCGATGCACGAAGCCGAGCACGTGCGCTTCCGCAAGCGCTTCGCAGGCCTGCAAAACATAGTCGACGGCTTCGGGAACGGGCAGCCACTCGCGCACCCGCAACACGCCGCGCAGATCCGAACCCGACAGATGCTCGCTCACCATGTACGGCGCGCCAGATTCCATCGTGCCGACGTCGATGACGCGCGCCACGTGTTCATTGCGAAGTTGCACCGCGAAGCGCGCTCCGCGCAAAAACCGCGCGGCAGCTTCGGGGTGCACTTGAGGATCGGCGAGCATCAGCTTGAGCACCACGCGCTGACCGAGCTGCAAGTGTTCAGCCTCGATCGTCACGCCGAGTGCGCCCTGGCGATGCACGCGCTCGACGCAATATTTGCCGAGCAACACGTCCCCCGTTCGCACGGGCAAGCGTCGAGGCGGTGGCTCGTCGGAGCTCTCCGCGGGCGCTCGCATGCGCGGGCTGCGATGCTCGCGTAGCTCGGATTGTTCGTCCTGGATCAGCTCTTCATCCAACACGAGTTCGTGCTCCGGCGTGGACTGCTCATCACGTGCGAAGGTTCTCATCGCGCGCGAAACATACACATTGACGATCCGAATTCCAATCGCCGAATTGACGTCCACTCGCGAAGATCCGTGTCAGTCCGAAGGCGGGCAACGCATGCACGCGTCACACTCCACGGCAAACGATTGTCGCCTCAGCGCTCGTCATCAATCGTTCATCAGCTCCGAAAACCGGAACAACAATTGATTCCGCGACATCGCTGTTGCCGAGCGCACTCAATTGTCACACCGGTCGTAGGCGCGGGTGATGTATTGCGCGTGCGGATGCTGCACCGAGCGCTGCCCCGCGAGACGCCGTTCGTGCGATCCATGGTGAGACTTTGCCTCGCGCTGCTGATCTTTTGCGCCAGCTTTGCGACGTCGAAACCAGCCCACGCTTACGCCTGGATGATTCGGCACGGTTACGGCCAATGCGTGCAATGTCACGTAGATCCGTCCGGCAGCGGCCCGCTCACCCAATATGGCCGCGCGATGAGCGAAATCTTGCTCCGCACCCAATACAGCTGGGAGCGGCGCGACGACGAAGAAGCCAAGCTCGGTCAATTTTTGTTTGGCATCGTGCAATTGCCAAAAGAGCTCGATTTCGGCGGCGAGGGCCGTGTCGCCGAACAGTTCACCAAGATCGAAAACACGGCGCTCGATCGCGAGTTTTTGTGGATGCAGCTCGACGGACACGCGGCGGTTCAAGTCGGACCTTTCGTCGCGGTGGGTACTTTGGGTTTTGCGCCGCACGCTGCGCTTGGCGCGGCGCTGACGCGAAGCCCGGATTCGAACCTGGTTTCGCGCGAGCATTGGCTCGGAGCGTGGCTCGACGATTCGCACAGCGCGCTGGTGCGCGCGGGCAGGATGAATCTGCCGTTCGGGATTCGCACGATCGAACACACGCTCGGCGTGCGCTCGTTCACGAACACGGACATCAACGACGAGCAGCAATACGGAGCGTCCTTCGCCTATGCAGGCGATCAGCTTCGCGCCGAGGCGATGGGCATCATCGGCAATTTCCAGCTGCGCCCGGACGACTTTCGCGAGCGCGGCTACAGCGCGTACCTCGAGTATCTACCCGCGCCGCACCTCGGGTTCGGCGCGAGCAGCACGATCGTGCACGTGAAGCTCGACGAACAACTGTTGCGCCCGGAGTGGCGGCACGCGCACGGCGTGTTCGGGCGCTGGAGCACACCGTGGGATCCGCTGGTGCTGCTCACGGAGTGGGACTACGTCTTCGATTCGCCGCAGTATCTGCCGCGTCGCAGCGGCGTCGTCGGCTATTTGCAAGCCGATCTCGAAGCGACGCAAGGCGTGCATTTCATCGCCACCGGCGAGGCCGCGAATGTCAGCACCGCGAGCGTCCCACCCTCTTGGACTGGCTGGCTTTCATATGCCTGGTTCTTCGCGCCGCACGCGGACATCCGGCTCGACAACATCTATCAAAGTTTAGCAACCAGCTCCGGTCGGACTGGCGCGCTCACCTTCCTCGTTCAGGCTCACGTGTTCCTATGAACTCGATTGCCCGAACTCTGCCGCTCTGTCTCGGTGCGCTTGCGCTCGCGCTCACGACGCTCGTCGCGCCGCGCGCCGCCGTTGCTTCTCAGAACTTTCCGATCGAAGTCCAAAAAGAGTGGCAGCTGGCGAACCCGCCCGATTGCACCGTTTGCCATCAGTCGGACCAAGGCGGAGAGGGCACGGCCACGAAAGCCTTCTCGCGCACGCTGCAACGCGAAGGCTTGGTCGAAGAAGATCTCGGCTCGCTCGACAAAGCGCTCGCGGCAGACAAAGCGCAAAGCATCGATAGCGACGGTGACGGCATTCCGGATTTCGACGAACTGCAAATGGGCCTCGATCCCAACGACGGACCGGGCGCGTTCGGTAACTTTCCGATACCAGAGACGGGCTGCGCGCTGAGCCTCCCGGCGCGACCCACGCCGGGCGATGCCGCACCGTGGCTCGGCGCGCTCGCCACGATCGTCGTGCTCGGTCGCAGACGGCGCACGAAGTGAATTTTCCCAAGCCGCCGCCGCAGGTTTGACAGCGCCGCGGCGTTCGTCGACTGTCGGGGCGACGTCGGGCGCTCGCTCCGGCGATCGGAGGATTTGTTACGATGCGTTCCTGGTATGCGATCTCGTTCTTGTCGCTCTGCCTCGTCGGTTGCGGCTACTCCGAAAACGAGTGGCAAGCGCAGCTAGCCAAGTACAACCAACTCTCGCAACAGAACGACAAAGAGCGAGCCGATCACGCCGCCGACAAAAAGGCGCTCGACGAACAGACTCAGCTCGTCGCCCAGCTGAAGGAACAGCTCGAGAAGATGGGCGTGAACGTGTCGGCCTTGAGCCAGCAGCTCGAGCAGACCGGCTCGCAAAACAAAACGCTCGCCAAGAACCTAGAGGACGTAAATCAGGCGCTCAAAGAGTATCAAGAGCGCGCGGCCCAGCTCGAGCGCATCAAGCAGCGCTTCGAAGTATTGCGCGACAAGCTCAAGAAGCTCACTGAGCTAGGGCTCAAAGTCGAAATCCGCAGGAACCGCATGGTGATTCGTTTGCCGGGGGACGTGCTGTTCGCCTCGGGTGACGACAAGCTGCGCCCCGAAGGCAAGAAGGTGCTCGACCAAGTCGCCGACGTGATCCGCAACGACAAGCAACTCGCGGGTCGTTACTTTCAGATCGCCGGACACACCGACAACAAGCCGCTCAAGGGCGGTCGTTTCGGGGACAATTGGGGATTGTCCGCGATGCGCGCGCGAGAAGTGCTGGTTTACCTGATCGCGCCCGTCGATTCGAAAGACGGTGGCGGCGGGCTCGACCCGACACGACTCCACGCGGCCGGCTACGGCGACACCGATCCAGTCGGCAAAAACGACACCGACGCCGAGCGCCAACAGAACCGTCGGGTCGAGCTCGTGCTCATGCCCGACATCGAGGAGATGCTCGATCTCAAGTCGTTGATTTGAAGTGCGCGCTTCGCGTCAGTGCGCGGCCAGCTCTTCGCGCGCGACGCGGCGAAGCAAGCCGAGCACGCGCGCACGCAACTCGGGCGCGCGGAAGGGCTTGCTCACGAAATCGTCCGCGCCGGCCTCGAACGCCTCGACCAAATCGCTGCTCGAGGAGTGGCCAGTCAAAAACAAAATCGGTAGCGAGCGATGCTCCGGAGCTTGCCGCAAGCGCCGGCACAACTCGACGCCGTTCATGCCGGGTAGCCCCCAATCGAGCACCAGCAGATCAGCCGAGTTTTTGTCGAGCCAATCGAGCGCTTCTTCCGCGCTCTCGACTTGCAACGTGCTGATCCGCGAGGAGCGCAACATGGTGCAAACGATCGAACGGAGCGTGCGATCGTCGTCGACGACCAGCACGGTGGTGCCAGGTGGAGCTTGCACTTCTTCGGTGCCCTCGCCGCACGGCGGAGGTACCGAAGGCGGACATTCGCCATGGGCAAAGCGGCAGAGCTGGTTCCAGTCTCGCGCTTCGAACGTGAGGTGCAACTCCGCGCCGCGCTCCGCGACGCGACCTGCGACGGAAGTCGCGTCGTTGCCGATCGTGAAGGTCGCGACGAGCCATTGACCGTCGACCAACGCATCAACCGTGGGAGTGGGCAGCTTGACGTCCGGCTCCTCGGTTTCGAGGGCTTTGGAGAGGGCTGCGAAGCTCTCGAACTTGTAGACGATTCCCTGCACGCTCGAGGGGCAGCCTAATCCTTCGATTTGGCTCGTGCCAGCGCGCGAGCGATCATTTGCTTGGGGTTTTTGCCTTGCAAAAACGTTGCCACCCGCTCGGTCGAATTGAGTGCAACGTTCAGGCCAGCGCTAGAAACATTCTGATTCGGAGCCGAGTTCAGCTCGGAGTCCGAATCAGACTGAGCGCCACACATAAAAATCCGATCAACGCGAGCGCCACGCCGGCTCCGCCTTGCGAGAGCTCGAGCACCGGCGCGCCACCCAAAAGATTGCGCGCGTGGCCGCGCGGAAACGGTGCTGCGAAGAGCGAGCTGCCCGCGCCGAGCACGAAGTCCAAAATCAATGCCCACTTTCGCCCGCCACCCCGCTTGCCGAACAGCGACGCGGCACCAAAGAAGAGCGCGTAGCTCGCGCCCACGCCGATCCCGATCGCGACGCTCGCGCGGAGATCCGCGGCGAATCCTGAGTCGGACACGGCGCGCGCGCCGAACAAAGCGATCGCCGCCAGCACGCCGCCCACGAGGGCCGTGCACAGCGCCGAAACGACGAACACACCGAGCAGCGCCTGACGTCGATCCGAGCCGTAACGCGCGAGCGGATCGACGGCGCGATCGAGCCGCGAGGCAGCGCAGACGCGCTCGCTGAGCAAGTAAGCGAGTACGGGCAAAAGCAGGCCGAATACGCCACCTTCGAGCGCGCTGTCGGCGGCGCTTCCGGCTTCACCCTGACGCTCGATCACGGCGAAGACATAAGCGCCGAGCGCGGACAGCGCGAACACGAAGGAAGGCGTGAACCCGCGCAAGCGTTCGCGTGCGAGGCGCATGCCGAGGAGCACATCGTTCACTGCAGGGTTCTCCCGTTCGTGAAGATGGGGATTTGGTTTTGATTTTTGTTCGGCGCGTCGAGACGCGCGCGCTCGTATGCAGCCTGTGCCAAGCCGGCGCGCTCGGCGGCGAGTGCGTCCAAACTGGGCGCTTCACAGCGCAGCGCTTCGATCCGAATCGCTTCGGCGCGAGCGCTCTCGACGACTTTCGCCGCGATGCTTTCGAGCGTGCTACCGCGCACCACGAGCTCGGAACCGCCGCCCCACTCGACCGCGAGCACATCGGGCGTCTCGGCGAGCCGCGCGGCGAGCCTTCGCGGTTCGGGCGTGCGCACGCGCAGCGCCACCTCGAGGAGCTCGGGCAGCGCCGCGCCGAGCCAAACTCCGCGCTCGATCACGCCGATCACACCGCCGAGTCGCGCGGCATCTTCGAGCCGATTCGCCGTCGCAAGCACGATCGCTCCGGCGTTGACCGCGTTCGACAGCGAAGCGAGCACGAACTCTTCGGCGAGCAGGTCGAGCGCGCTGAGCGGTTCGAACAGCGCGAGCAGGAGCGGCCGTTCGTGGCTCAACGCGAAGGCCAGCGCGAGCGCGCGCAGCTCGCGCGCGCTGAGCGTCGCGCTACGGCGCGTCGCGAACGAGCTGAGCCCAGCTTGGTCGAGCACGCTTTGCGGCGAGCGCGTGTCGCCACGCGCGCTGAGTGCCAGCGCGAACGCGGCCGCCACAGTGCGCGCTTCGGGCAAACGCTCTTCGACGCACAACGCGCTCACGCGGCGGCGCACCACCGCGCGATCGTGCGGCGCTTGGTCGTCCAGCGTCACGCGACCGGCGCGAGGCGCGGCGATGCCGGCGGCGAGCTGAACGATGCCGTTCGTGCCATCGCGCTCGGTGCCGAGCACGACGTGCGCGCCAGACTCGAACACAGCCGACATGCGCGCGAGCTCGTCGTGACTCACCGAATCGAAGCGAAGCGTGCTCACGAGAGCAGGCTCCCCAGGGCAAACAAGCGATCGAGCAGCTCCGCGAACGCTGCGGGCAGATTCGGCAGCGCGGGGTACGCTTGCGACAAGAGCAGCGGGCAGAGCACGAGCGTGGCGAGGAGCGCGCGAGCGTGCCGCGGCGCGAGCGCGGCCGAAAACTCTGCCAATAACGCCAGGCAAAGACCGAAGAGCGCGGCGTAAATCGCGACACCCGGCGCGAGCACGAGCGCCCAGCCGAGCGACTCGCCACGCGCGAGCGCGACTAAAACCAACAGCAACGCCGGCACGCCGAGCAGCAGCGCAACGCGCAGCGCCGCGGCGAGCACGCGTGCGCGGAGCACGTCGCGATCGGAGAAGCCGCGAGCGAGCGCGAGTGCACGGAGCCCGTCGCGGTCTGGCGCTTGCGCCAGGATCTGCGCCGTGCCGAGCGCGGCAAGGCTACCCACCACCCAAGAAATCGAAACCAGCGCGGCGTGCACGAAGCTTTGGATCGCAGCGCGGCGATGTTCACCGTGGGCCAATGAGATCGCAATCGCGTAACAGAGACACACGCCCAACGCGTAGAGCCGAGCCAGCCGCAGACCGAAGCCCTTGCGTCGACCGAGATCGAACAAAGAGAGCAGCGCGCGCTCGCGCGCGAAGCGGAGCCGAAGCTCGCTGCCGCGGCTCGTTCGAATCGGATGCGCGTCGCTCGCCGTCACTCCAGCGAGTCTAGGGCGACTTTCACCCGCGGCGAAAGCACACGGGCGCGCGCAAGCCAGCGTTCGGCGCTCGGATCGCCTAGTTTTTTCAGGCTGACGCCGAGCGCGAAGCTGGCAAGCGCGTTGTCCGGCGCGAGCGCGATGGCGCGTTCGGCCGCGCCCACGGCTTCGCGCGTGCGTCCGCGTGCGAGCTCGGCCGCGGCGAGCCATGAAAGCGCGTCGACCGCCGTGTCCGTGCGTCCGCCCGCGAGCGGCGTGAGGCGCGCGATGGCGGCTTCGAATTCGCCGTCGCGAATTTCGAGGCGCGCGGCCAAGATGCCGAGCTCGGCGTCGTCGGGCGCGAACTCGAGCGCCTGATCGACGACTTGTTTCGCTTCGCCGACGCGCTCGAGGTGCAGCAAGGTGCCGGCCAGACCGGCGTACGCGCGCGGATCGTCGGGCTCGACTTCGATCAGGCGTTTGAATTGCACGAGCGCGTCTTCGTAGAAACCGCCGTCGTAGAGCAAGTGCGCGAGATTATCGCGCGACGGCGCGAAGCCGGGATCGACGCGCAACGCTTCGTAGTAGTGCTCGGACGCGAGATCCGGCCGATGCTCGCGCTCGGCCAAGACGCCGAGCGCGTGGTGCGGCTGCGCCACGTCCGGATTCAGGCGCCGTGCGCGGGTCAGCAATTGGCGCGCGCGCTCGAAGTTGCCGCGCTGCAGCTCGACCAAACCTTGGTTCGTGAGCGCATCGACGAAGTTCGGGTTGTATTCGAGCGCCAGACTGAAGCGCGCGTCCGCGGTTTCGAGGTCACCGGCGGCGAGCGCGTCCACCCCAGCCCGATTCAGCGCGACGGCTTTGGCCGGTAAAGGGGCCGAACCTGCACAGGCGAATCCCCCGAGCGCCAGGCCGAGCGCAAAAACGACAATCCGCTTCATTGTTCGCGGGTCGGCGCGGGCGGCTGTGCGGTTGCGTGCGAACGCCATTCGCGGTACCCGAGTGCGCCCATGGCGAGCGAATCCGAGCCCAAAAACGACTCCGCCGAGTCCGAAGCCGCGCCTGCCGCGGCGGCTACGTCGGCGGTGAGCGAGCGCCCGAAAAAGAAAAAGACGAAGCGGCCGCGCCCGCCGATTCCGCGCACGGAAGAGGAAATCAATTCGCCGACCAAGCAGACGCTCGGCATGCTCGGCATCCTCTGCGCGATGACGGTAATCATGTGGGGCCTCGCGCGCGGCGCGTGCAATTACCATCCGCCGAAAGAGACGCGCGTGCCGCGCAAAGTCACCCTCGCCGACCTCGCGCACGATCCGAAGAACGCCGCGATCGAGCTCGAGCAGCGCTGGCTCACCCACGATTTCGACGGCGCGCTCGAGCTCGCCACGGGCGACGTGTCCGATCAAATCAAAAAAGACAAAGCCGCGTGCGATCCGGCTTGCTTGGCCCAGAAGCCCGAGCTCGCCTCGAAGGTGCTCACCTCCGCAGTGGTCGTGGACATGAATCCAGCGGGCACGACGGTGCGCGCGACCAGCGTCGGTTTGCCGGGCGGCCCCAAGTCTTACTATTTACGCATGCAGCGCGCGGACATGATTTGGAAAGCGGTCGAGCGCAACGTCGACACGGGCGCGCCGTACGTGCCGCCGACGGCGGTCCCGCTCGAGTCAGCCACGCCAGCGATTACTTCCGCGGCAGCCTCCGCGGCGGCTGCGGCGTCGGCGCCTGCGCCTCATCACGCCGTTCCCGCGCCGAGCGCGTCGCACTAGGCAAACCCAAACAAAAAAGAAGCCGAGATTTTTTTGATGGTCACGCGTCACGACGCGAGCCGTCAAAGCCTTCGGCGGCGCGCTCCGGCTCCTCGCCTTGGGGTGTCGCAGCGGTCGCGGCACGTAACCGAGCACTTCGCTGGGAGTCGCCGCGCGAACCTGTGGCCGGCTTCGCGGAAGCGCAACCCGTCGTTGCCCAAATAGCCCCGCGCATTTTGCGCGAGAAACCGAAGGCGGGCCGGCCTCGTAATCCGACCATTGGGATGCCGTGACGAGCTATAGCGTAAGCCTCTGGCCCGCGTTAGAAGGGGCGCGCTTGACGTTCGAGCGTAGCCCCAGCCTGGCCGAGTCGAGCCCGGAGCGCCTCATGGAGTGCTACGTCGACGGCGAAGCCGAAGCGTTCGAGCTGCTCTATCGCCGCGTTTCTCCGAACTTAATGGGCTACCTGCTGCGGCTCACACGCAACCGCGAGCGCGCGGAAGATTTGCTTCAGATCACGTTCTCGAAGGTGCATCGCGCGCGCAGCAGCTACCTCAAAGGCGCCCCTGTCCTACCTTGGATCCTGGCAATTGCGCGGCGCTCCTTCTTGGATGAGCGGCGCTCGGCCAACGTCCGGACTGAAGATTTGTCACCCGACGGCAGTTTGCCGGAGCGACAAAACGAAGAACGCCCGCTGCCCGCGGAGATTTCGGACGCACTCGAGATCGCGCTCGACCGATTGCCGGACACGTACCGAGAAGCGATCGTGCTCACCAAAATCACCGGACTGAGTGTGGCCGAAGCAGCGCAAGTGCTTGGCGCTACCGAAACAGCCGTTAAGCTTAGAGTTCATCGCGGCTACAACCAGCTGCGCAAAGAGCTCGAGCAGTACTCGCGCGCGCCATGACCACACCAAAGCCGGATCCCCTCGCAGATTTGCCCTGGCCCAAGCCAGAAGTTCCTCGCGAGGAGGTCTCGGCCGCGATTCGCAGCGCATGCACGAAGAATCTTTGCCCGATGAAAGGCATGTCCACGGCCACGCGGCTCACGCTGTGCCTCTTGCTATCGAGCTTCGTCGCAGTCGTCGCCTACGTGTTCGGCATTCGGCATCATCGCTCGGAGCTCGGACTGCGGACGGGCGTATACGGCGCGCTCGGTTGGGCCGTCGTGCAAGCTTGCGTGCTGTTCGTCGGCTTTTCGCCCGCGCGCCGCGGCGCGCTCGGCTCGCGCACGTTGCGGCTCGCGCTCGCCATCGCGGTGCCCCTACTCTTCCTCGGCTACCTCACGTACTCGGCGTGGAGCTACGTGCCGTTCGATCAATTCGCGCACGGCGCGCGCGCCGATCACGCGCTCCGCTGCGGTCTCGTCGCGCTCACGTTCGGCGCACTGGTGAGCGGCGGAGTCTTG
>DATATR010000210.1:0-11104 GCA_036268695.1 Polyangiaceae bacterium
ATGCCCGAGCTGCCGCCCGAAGCGTCCGGCGTGTCGGTGTTGATGTTCTGGTCCGATCCGCCGCTGCTCGATGAAGAGCCCGCCGTCGCATCAGGCAGATCGACGATTTGGGTTTGGTTGGTCAGTTCCGGAAAACTGCCGCAATGCGCCAACCCGAGCGCAGCAACCAACCCCAATGCACCAAGCCAAGTACGGGATACGCTTTCTCGCATCGACCAATGTCCTCTGAGCTGCGAGTTCAAATTGCTCGCCCAGCTCAACCTTCGACGGTGACACGCTCTATACGTAAACGCAAAACATTCCTTAAGCTTTGTTTTCGGGCGCAGTCCTTAAAACGCGCATTCATGTACGTGCAGCTTGTGCAACGTGTGCGGTAAACTCTAACTCTCGGGAGTGAATGTGGCTGCGTCTCTCCGCACGACGTACATGCGCGCAGGCGTGGCTCGTTGATCGCTGCGTCGCGCCCACGCGCATCTTCTAGAAACGGCGCTTTTCGCGGATTTTTGAAACGAGCGGCGTGTTTCCTCGTTACATGATATGGGACGCGCCATGCGAATCTGCATTCTCGGTGCGACTGGCCTCGTCGGTCGTGAAAGCTTGGACCTCGTGCAGCGCGCCTGGCCCGGCGCGGAGCTTTTCTTGTATGCGAGCCGGGATCAGAACCTCGAGCATGGCGGCAAGTCGTACAAGGTGCGTGGCGCACCGCAACTCGAGAGCGCAGACGCAGCGCGCGGCGAGCTCGCCCTGGTCGCACTCGACGACGATCACAGCGCGCGGTTCGTGCCGCGCTTGCTCGAGCTCGGTTACCGCGTGGTCGACAAGAGCAACACCTATCGACTGGATCCGAAGGTGCCACTCGTGGTCGGTGGCGTGAATTGTCGCGAGGTGCGCGAAGACGTGCGCCTGGTGGCGAACCCGAATTGCACCACGATGCCGTTCGCGCTCGCGACCGCCCCGCTCCAGCGCCGCTTCGGGCTCGAATCCGCGACGGTCAGCACGTATCAAGCGGTGAGCGGCGCCGGCATCTCCGCGCTCGACGAGTTCTTGGCCGAGTCGAAGACGGGCTATGCCGAGCTCAATCGCCTCGCCAGTGCGTTCAATGTCGCGCACTACGCCGGCAACTGCGTGCCCCACAACGGCAAGACGGACGAGAGCGGCTTCTCCGCCGAAGAGCGCAAGCTCATGCAAGAGAGCCGAAAGATCCTCGACTACCCGGAGCTCGCTGTGTCCGCGCAGTGCTGCCGCGTCGCGGTGGCGGTGGGGCACTACCTCAATACGTGGCTCACGCTCAAAGAGCAGGTCGAACTCGGCGCAATCGAAGCGCTGCTCGCGGACGCGAAGCAGGCGCCGTTCGTGCGCTTCTATCCCGGTTCGTCGGGAGACGGGCTGAGCGCGCTCTCTTGCGTGCACGAGCGCGATCGCGCGCTGGTCGGCCGGCTGCGCCGCGATGCGCGCGACCGGAGCGGAAAGAGCGTGTGCCTGACGATGGCTGCGGACAATCTGCGCCTCGGCGCGGCCACGAACGCAATTCGCATCGCGAGCCGTTGGTTTCCGACCCAGGATGCAGCGCTGAACGCGCCCGGCCTCTGAGCTACGGCGCCGCGCTCGCGCTCGGCGCGGGTGCCGGCGTCACCGGACGCGGCGCGTTGCCGGTATTTTCCGGCAGATCGAACATGCCGACCGCGCGGTGCTCGAGTTTGAGATCGTTGCCGGCGAGCACCACGCCCGTGAGCACGCCGCAGAAGCGCGCGTTATCGCCGTCCACCAAACCGCCCGTGCTCTTCACCGCAATGGCTTCGACGATGAAGGGCTTGGCTTTGAGTCGCGCTTCTTCGGTCTTGCTGTGATCGGGTTCGATCACGGTGGCGAAGAAGACTTTGCCGCCGGGCACTGCCCACTCGGCGTCATCTGCACCGAGCAGCAGGCTATCGCCCGCGTCCGCGGCGTGGGTCGAGTCCCCCACGCTGCCGCTGCCGGTCGTGGTGCCGCTGCCGTTCTCGCTGTTCGAGCCCACGCTCGTCCCGTTGAGCGAGCCCGAACCCACGCCATTGTTGTTCACCGCTGGCTCGACGAGCGGCGCCGCGTGATCCATGACCAAGCGACGGCTCAGGTTCTTCTCGGCACGAATTTCCTGAATCGTGCCCTCGATGCAGAGCAGGCGCCCGCGCTCCTGATCGGGGTCCTTGCGAAACAGGGCCGGATTGGTCGTCGGTAGCGCCTTCAGCTCGGACCAATTCAAGCTCGTGCTCGCCCACAGCGCCAGCGACGCCGTGCCGCGATCGAGCGGGCCACTGGTGTCCGAGATCAGCGGCCGGACCACTTCGATCTCGGCAGCAAGCGTGGCCGGCGGCGTGCCGCTCCCGGCGGGAGGCGCGAGCGATCCAATGGGCGGCGGCAGCGCGAGGGCCGCCAAGTCATCGGCCGAGGAGGAAGCGGATGCGGCCGAGCTCGTTCCGCCGCCCGAATAGTGCATGCCCGCAATGGCAACGCCGATCACGAGCAGTGCGCCTGCACCAACCCAGGTCAGATTCCGAACCCGCAAAACGACACCTCTCCGAACACTCGAATTCGTCATTGAACTGCCGACCGGTCACCGCGAGGGGCCGGTTCCGCCCGCGTGTCTAACACGATACTTCCGTCATGCCTCCTTCGAGATGCCTTCATTCGCCCCGCCATTCAATGATTTCGGCCGATAACGACGCAAAAAGCCCCAACCCTCGCGCGGATGAGGCCGAGCGGGCGAAGCCACGGCCCGCTGCGCTAGACTCGACCACCCGTGACCCGCAAATCGATCCGCGATCGGCCGGCTTCGCTCGGCAGCTTGCTGGCGAGCTCCCGTGATACCGCCGCGCGCCTTGCCGGCACCGCGATCGATCGCGAGCAGTGGCGTCATGTGGTCGGGGAGCGGATCGCTGCGCGGACGGAGCCCGGACCCAAACGTGGACGCGAGCTCACCGTATTCGTCGCGTCGGCGAGCTGGGCGCAAGAACTCTCGCTGCTCGTCAGCGAGATCGTCGCGCGGCTCCGAGCCGTCAACGTGCAGGTCGATACGGTGCGTTTCCGCGTGCGAGAAATCGCGCCGCCGCTGCGCGACCCGGCAGCTCCAAAGCCCGCCGCGCGCAAAGCGCCGCTGCCAGCCAAGCTCGCCGAACGCTTGAACGAAATCAGCGACCGAGAGCTGCGCGACGCGATCGGCGAAGCGGCCGCGCTGTGGCTCGCGCGCGAAGAGCCAGCGCCGAAGCGCGCGCTTATTTCAGCGCAGCGAGGCGTTCGAAGCCCTCGAGGCGCTGAATCGCAAAACGCTCGTTCGGACCGTACGCCCCAGTCTGCTCGTGTAAGAGCGCGAGATAAGCCCTGAGCAGCGGCAGATTCACCGCGTCCACGCGGCGAAGCAGCGCATACATTTGGTCCACGAACTCGATCGGCGGCGGGCGCCGGAGCCCGCTGTAGAGCTCGATCGTGTAATCGATCCACTTGCCGCGCGCGGTCGCGTCCGCGAGCTTGCCCGCGTACGTCGCGGCGCGCATGACCACGCGCGGCGCAGGCTCGCGGCCGCGCCTGACCTCGAGCAAAACGTTGCTCAACGCCGTGGAGAGCACGCGTTCCGCTTCGTCGCCTCGACCGAGGGCGAGCACTTTGTCTGCCACGCCGCCGAGCAACTCGAGCGCTTCCTCGCGGTGCGTCGCTTCGACTTCGGGCGCCTTCAAATCGGCCTTGGTCGTCGGTTCCGGAATCGGTACATTCGCCAACTCCGCTGCCGCGCGCAGACCGTGCAATGTCTCCGCCGTAAATCGCTCCGACGACCGCGCGACGGCCGGACGTGCCACGGCGCGGACCGTGAACTGCTGCTTGCCGATCTGGAGCTGGTCCCCCGGGTTCAACGGTTGAGTGCCGGACACGCGCTGACCATTGACGAACACGCCGTTGGCGCTGCCGAAGTCCTCGATCAGCGCGCGATCGTCGCTGATCACGATTTGCGCGTGACGCCGCGACACGAGCCCGTCGTCGAGCACCAAGTGGCAACTCGAGCTTCGCCCGATCAGCACTTCGCCCGGTCTGAGCTCGAACGTGCGGCCCTGAAACTCCAGCCAAAAGCGCTGCGCGGAGAGCGGCGCCGCCACGGCTTGCGCTGGCTGCACCGCTGCATCCTTGGAGCTTCGATCAGAGTCCAATCGCTCGAACGATAACCGGCTCCTCCCACCCCGTCGAGCCGCAGCGCAATTCGCCGGCGCAAACGCGGCTAGTGCCGCAACGGGCGCCGAGTTCGACCAACGATTTGCTCGGGCTACTTTGCCGCCGCGAGTCGCTCGAGCCCTTCGAGCCGATTGAGCAGGAAGCGGTCGGCCGGCCCAAGATTGCCCGTCTGCTCGCGCAAACTTTCGATGTACTCGCGCAGCACGCCGAGGCTCATCGTCTTCACTTTGCGCAGCACCGTGTAAAGCTCATCGACGATCGGACCGGGGCAGGTGCGACCGAGCGCGTGGTGCAGCCGAAAAATGTAGTCGACCCAGCGCCCGTTGCTGGTCGTGCTGGCGAGCTTGAGCGCATAGTCACACGCTCGTTCGAGCGTCTCGGTCGGCACGCCGACGCCGCGTTGCGCATCGGCCAGCACTTGATCGAGCTGCTCGAACAGTAATTTCTCGGCCTCCTCGCCTCGCCCCATCGCGAGCGCCTTGTCCGCCAAAATGCCGAGCAAACCGAAGGTCGCGACGCGCTGAGTCGGCGCTTGAATCAAGGTGTCCGCGGGCACGTCGCGGCGCGACATCATGACCATCTCTTGGCTACCGATCGCGATCTGATCGCCATGCGCCAGCCTGCGCTTGCCTTCGACCCGATCGCCGTTCACGCGAACGCCGTTGCGGCTACCGAGATCCGCGACCACGACGACTTCGGAAGTGACCGTGAGCGTCGCGTGGTTGCGCGACACCAGCGGGTCGTCGAGCGAAAGCTGGCAGTTCGCTGCGCGCCCAATCACGAACTCGCCCTCCGGAAGCTCGATCTCGTGATGATTGTAGCGCAGCGTGTGCCTCATGCACCCGCAGGCTCCGAGTCGCCGAGCGCTTCGATGCGCTCGAAGCTCTCGCGATCTTCGTGGCGTGGGCCGCCGCGCGAGCTCACGCTCTCGACGACGCGCCGGGCCGCGGGCGCGAGCGAAGTGCGCTCGGACGGCGGCAAGGTGATCAAGCTCTGGCCCACCGCGCGCGGCGGCACGCTGCCGATCGAAGCGTAAACGGAGAGCAACCATTTTCCCCACGTCGCGTCGCCGCGCGCGGCGGCGAGCGTGGCCGCGGCGTCCGCGACCGCGTCGAGCGTCGGGCGTTCGACCGATTTGCCGTCACCGATGCGCTGTTCGATACCGAGGCGTGCGTGTGACAAAATCCGCTCGATGTCCTCGGTGCGGCCGAGCGATTCGGCGCGGCGCAGTGCGTCCACCACCAAATCCAGGCCCCAATCCCGTGACGAGCTCGGCGCGCCCGCGAGTGTGTCTTCCTCGTTGCGATCGTTCGAACCGCAGGCGGGGCATTCGACGAGCTCGAGCGGATATGGATGGCCGCACTCGGCGCAGTGACACATGAAGCCCGTGGTGCGTCCGAGCCCAGAGCTCTTCGGTGCCACGGGAGCGCCGGCGCAAAACACCATTTCCTGAGTGCCGATGCGCACGCGGTCGCCATCGGCCAGCACTCTCACGCCTTGCACGAGCACGCCGCCGACCAGCACGCCGTTGCGCGAACCGAGGTCTTCGATCGTCGCGCGCTCGCCAGCGATGCGAATCCGCGCGTGCTCGCGCGAGACCAACGGATCCTCGATCGTGACCTGACAGGTCGCACTGCGACCGATGACCGTATCGCCTTGTGGCAGATCGATCTCCTGCAGCAGGAACCGAAGTCGGAAACGAGCCAAGGACATCCGCGCGCTCGGAAGTAAAACGGAACCATAAGCGTAGTCCCTGGGCACCCGCTCAGTCAAAGTGACGCTGTGTGTCCATTCTGCTCGGGGCTCTTCGGGCTGCGAGTAAACCCTTCCGCTACTTTCTCCGACATCGGGGTTACCGCCAGGCACGCGCGCGGCGGCCGGTAGCGGAGGCATGTTGCCTTCTTTGGCCAAGAGGCCAAAAAAGGCCACGCGCAACGATCATGCCCAACCACGACGCGAATTGCTTCCGCTCACGCAGCGCCACGCCGGCGCGGTGCGCGCACGCGGGCCGCGGAATCCCCAAAATGACGAACAGCGCGCATTCGGGTTGACCCACGCTGCGCGCCGTTCGAGCGCTCGATCCAAGCGGCGTTTGCCCGCTCGTCCGAAGTTCAGGCTTTGAACTTCTTGATGCACTCCGCGAGCGTTGCCACCGATTCGCGCGAGACCGCGTTGTAGATCGACGCGCGGAAGCCGCCGACCGAGCGATGGCCCTTCAGGCCTTCCATCTTGAGCTTCTTGGCTTCGGCCAAGAACTCGGCCTCGAGCTCGGGCGTCTTCGCGGTGAAGACGACGTTCATCGTCGAGCGCGAGTCTTTCTCGACCGGGCAATCGAAGATGTCCGAACGCGACTCGATCGCCGAGTAGAGCAGCGCTGCCTTCTCTCGGTTGAGCTTCTCCATCGCGCTCAGACCGCCGTTCGCCTTCACTTCGGCGAGCACGTTGCGCAGCATGTAGACTGAGAACGTGGGCGGCGTGTTGTAGAGCGAGTTGTTCTCGACGTGCGTGCGGTACTGGAAGATCACCGGGATGTCTTTGCGCCCGGCTTCAACCAAATCCTTACGCACGATCACGACGACGAGTCCGCTCGGGCCGAGGTTCTTCTGCGCGCCTGCGTAAATCAAGCCGAACTTCGAGACGTCGATCGGCTTCCAAGCGATGTCGCTGGACATGTCCGCGATCAACGGCACGCTACCGGTGTTCGGGAACTCGTGCCACTGCGTGCCGAAAATGGTGTTGTTGCTCGTGATGTGCGCGTACGCCGCGTTGGGATCGAGCTCGAGCTCGCTCTGCTTCGGGACGCGAGCAAACTTCTTGTCTTTCTCCGTCGTGCCGGCGACGCGCACGGTGCCGAGCACCTTGCCTTCTTTGTACGCCTTCTGCGACCAGGAGCCGGTCATGATGTAGTCCGCGCTCTTGCCCTGCGGCAAAAGATTCATCGGCACCACGGCGAATTGCTGGCTCGCTCCGCCCTGGAGCAAGAGAATGTTGTAGTCGTCGCTGACGTTGAGCAGCTCCTTGACGAGCGCGATCGCCTCGTTGTGAACCGCCTCGTAAACCTTACCGCGATGGCTGTGCTCCATCACGCTCATGCCGCTGCCGTCGATGTCGAGCAGCTCCTTCTGAGCGCGTTCGAGAGCGCCCAGTGGAAGGGCTGCGGGGCCTGCATTGAAATTGATTACTCGAGCCATGGTCCTCCACGCGGGCATGAGCCCGCGCGCCTCAGCTAGCGCCAGCGCTGCGTCGCGTCAAGCGCTAGGGCGGCGCGCGTTCGCGATCGCATCCAAAGCCGAAATCGCCACGGCGCCGATACGCGCAACTTGGTACGCAGCTCCGTTCACGCTCACCACCGTCGACGGTGCGCCGCCTGGACTGGCGCCGGAAAGGACGTACAGCCGACCATCGGCGATTGCGTTCGAAAACTCGGCCTCGACCTGATCGCTTCGCGTCGCGGGCGGCGCGCCGGGCAGATTCGCGCTGGTCGCACTGAGCGTCTTGCCGAAACGCGTGCACAGTTCCGCCGCCGCCGACGCGCCCGGCAAACGCACGGCGAGCGAGCCGTCGAGCGCCACCCGCGACACGACGCGCTCCGAAGCGGGGAGCGCGATGCTGAGCGCGCACGGCCAAAGCGCGTCCGCAAACGCCCGCGCGAGCTCCGGAATTTCGCCGCGAACCAAGGCCGGCCAAGCTGCGCGAGCAGGCAACAGCGAGGGCACGCCTTTGTCACTGCCGCGCGGCTTGAGCGAGAACAAAACTTCGACCGCGTCGGGCCGCGAGATGTCCGCGAGGAGTCCGAAATACGACTCGGTCGCCGCCGCGACGACTTTACCCGCCGCAAGTTGTGCCAGGGCTGCCTCGAACTCCGCGCTCACACTTTGGCTCCGAGCGCGCGCGCGCCGATGTCTTTGCGATACTGACAGCCGTCGAATTCGATCAGCGCGGCAGCCTCGTACGCGCGACGCTGCGCTTCGGCGAGCGACGCGGCGCGCGCGGTCACGCCGAGCACGCGCCCACCCGAAGTCACGACGTCTTCGCCGCGCAGTTTGGTGCCGGCGTGAAGGATCGAAATACCCGGAACCTCGGCCGCGCGCGCGAGCCCGCGGATCACGTCGCCGCTACGCGGAGCTTCGGGGTAGCCAGCCGCTGCGAGCACGACGCAAAGTGCATGGTCCGACGAAACTTCGAGCAATTCGGGATCGAGCGCGCCGCGGGCGGCACCGCTCAGCGCGGCCGCGAAATCGCCGTCGAGCACGGCCATCAACACTTGGGTTTCGGGGTCGCCGAAGCGCACGTTGAACTCGATCAGCGAAGGTTCACCCTTCGGGGTGATCATCAAGCCGGCGTAGAGCGCGCCGCGAAACGGCTGACCGTCGGCGGCCATGCCGCGCACGGCGCGCTCGAAAATCTGCTCCGCGATTCGCTGCTTCAATTCGGGAGTGACGAGCGGCGCGGGCGCATACGCGCCCATGCCACCGGTGTTCGGGCCGCGATCACCGTCGAAGATGCGCTTGTGATCCTGCGCGGCCGGCAAAATCACGAACCGCTCGCCGTCGCAGATCGCGTGCATGCTCGCTTCGGATCCGGGCGTGCGCTCTTCGATCACGAGTGTTTGACCCGCGGTGCCGAAAGCTTCGCCGCTCAGCATCCGGCGCGCGACGCTCAGCGCTTCCTCATGTGATTCGCTCACGACCACGCCTTTGCCCGCGCAAAGCCCATCTGCTTTGACCACGGGCGGCTCGGCAAAGTCCGCGATCGCGCGCTCGGCGCTCGGCACGTCGCTGACGATGTGAAAGCGCGCGGTCGGCAAGCCGTGGCGCGCTGCGAAACGCTTCATGAACGCCTTCGAACCCTCGAGCTGCGCGGCACGCTGGGACGGACCGAACACCAAATGACCTGCCGCGGTCAGCCGATCCCCGAGCCCCTCGCAGAGCGGCACTTCGGGCCCAATCACGACCAAGTCCGGCAGCTCGCGCTGCGCAATCTCGAGCGCGTCACCGGAAACGCTGCGCAGCGTCTTTCCCGGCACGCGGCTCGAAGTCGTGCCCGCGTTGCCGGGCGTCACCACGACTTCACGAACGCTCGCGCACGCGAGCAGCCGGATGCCAAGCGCGTGCTCCCGTCCGCCCGAGCCGAGCACCAGAATCTTGCGCGGTTTCGTGTCCGTGTTCGTCGTCGCGGCCATTCGCGGGCGGATCTAACCGCGGAGAGCGCGGCACACAACCTCCCACTAGTGTGCGTTGAAATCCGCGTGAAGAGCGAAGAGAAAAAGTGTACATTGAAGGTTCGCGTTTGCATCCAGCTCGGAGGCCCTTTGTCGAGCACGACCGTGATTCACGTCCTGCGTCCGTACGCGAGCGAAGAGGAGTATCTCGCGCACGAACACTCCAGCATCGACTCGAAGACGATGCTGCTGATCGACCAGCCGCCCTTGCCGCTGGACACGGCGGTAGTGTTCGACATCCAGCTCGCGAACGGACAGAAGCCGATCCGCGCCGAAGCCAAGGTCGTCGGGCACGTTGCGGCAGGTGGCACGGAGCCCAGCGGCTTACGCGTTCGTTTCAAGCGCTTCGGCGCCGCGACGAAGGCGTTCATCGATCGCGCCGTGGCACTCTCGGTCGCCGCACGTGGCTCGCTGCCTTCACTGCCGGAGGCGCCCGCTTCGCACGCCGCGCCGTCGCTCGTGCCACGCGTGACGCGCGATCCAGATCTGGCGACGACACCTGCCGTCATCTCGGTGAAACCTCGCGCGACGCCCGAGCCGCGCGAGCCAAGCGGGATTCATCGACGACCCGTCGCGCCCGTTGCCGCCCCAGCCAATCGCGAAGAGTTGCTCGAACGTTTACGCGCGCGTGGCCGAAACGCAGCCCGTGCGAGCGCAGCGAACCCCGGCGAACAGACCGGCTAACACGCGTATCCGCAGTTTTTCCGCGCGAGCCAAGTCGGGAACGCGGCTAGTTAATTTGTTATTTGCCGGGAGCGGCGCGCTCGGCACTCTTCAAACGGAAAGCGCGCGAGGCTAGCATGCCGCTCATGAAATATTTTGCGGGCCTCCTTTCAGTTTGTGCGCTCGGGCTCGCGGGCTGCGGTAGCTCGTCGTCTTCGAACGGCAACGCAGCAACGGGCGGCTCGAGCACTAGCTCGGGTGGTAGCAGCAGCACCGGAGCGAGCGGCACGACGAGCACTCCGAGCGGCGGCGCGGTCAGCGTCTCGAGCGGACCGACCACGGCAACCGCGATGGCGTCCGCGCTCGGTCGCAAAGCAAACTTCCTGGTCGGACTCGGCAACGATCTCGATCCGAACAGCAACCACGATATGGACGGCGCGTTCCGCGTCGGCACCACGCTCGACCTGCATTATGCCTACCTCAGCGCATACAAGAATTCGGACGGCTCATGGGGCAGCTGGGACAGCTGGAATCCGAATGGCTCCTTCGTGAACGTGATCACTGATTCGGCGGACTCGCACGGCGTGGTTCCGATGTTCACGCTCTACGCGATGGCCGAACAAGGCGACGGCAACCTGATGGCCGCCTTCAGTAATGATTCGGTGATGAAGTCCTATTGGAGCGACGTACAGCTTTTGTTCCAACGCATCGCCGTGTTCGGCAAGCCCGCGGTCGTGCACCTCGAACCGGATTTTTGGGCCTACGCCGAGCAACAATCGAAGGAAGACCCGAGCTCGATGCCGGTGAAGCTCAGCGCCAACGCGCCGGACTGCGCGGACCTCAGCAACGACTTGGTCGGGCTCGGCCATTGCTACGTGCGCATCGCGCGCAAGTACGCGCCGAAAGCGATGATCGGCTTTCACGCTTCCGAGTGGGCCAATTCGGATCCGACCGCGACCGCGAAATTCCTGAACGCCGTCGGCGCGGACGAAACAGACGTGATCTTCGCTGATTTACTGGATCGCG
>DATATR010000211.1:0-16003 GCA_036268695.1 Polyangiaceae bacterium
CGCTGAAAGTGCTGGCCGAAGAAGCGAGCGAGCGCGAGATGTCCGCGCTCGTGCGTGAAGCCGTCGCGCTTTCGGGGCTCGAGGGTCTCGGTGTGCCGCGTGTGGTGCGCTTCGGTCGCTTGCCACAGAGTGGTCGCGCATTTTTGGTGCGCGAATTGGTCGAAGGCCAGAGTCTCGAAGAGATCATGGCGCAGGGTGACAGCGCCCGCTCGCTCGCGGCATTGTCGCGCGCGGCCGATCAGCTCACCGTGCTGCATCGTGCCGGGCTTTTTCACGGCGATGTGAAACCCGCGAACATCATCGTCGAGCTCGGCGGTCGCGCGACGTTCGTTGATTTGGGTTTGGCCGCGCCGTGGCGCGAAGGCGGCGCGGAAGCCGAAGGGCTCACGCCACGCTACGCCGCTCCCGAGTTGTTCGAAGGCGCGCCGCTCACCGTGCGCGCGGAAGTGTACGCACTCGGCGTCACTTTGGCCGAAATCGTCAGCGAGAGCCGGCGCTCGACGTTACGCGACGAAGTCTTGAAAGAGCTGCTGACGGTCGCGAAGCGCGCGACATTGGAGGAACCCGCCGAACGCTATCCGTCCGTCGACGAATTCGCGAGTGCGCTGCGTCGCGCGGCAAGTCTCGGCGGCTCGAGCGATCACCACGCGGAGCAAGGCGGCTTTTGGCCGGTGATCGGCATCGAGGCGACTTCCGCGCAGCTGCTCGAACGAGCGCGCGCGCTCGAGCCAGGTGGCTATTTGCAGATCGTCGGTCCGCCGAGCTCGGGGCGTACGGCGTTGCTTCGTCGCGTCGCCTGGTCGCTCGGTGTGCTCGGCTGTCCGCTCGCCTGGATCGAAGACGTCGCGCAAGGCACGAGCTTGCAGGCCGAGCTTCGTGCGCACTCATCGCTGCAAGGCGTTTGGATTTTGGTCGACGATGCCGACGCATTGACCGACGAAAATCTGACGCTGCTCGCCCAAGCTCGAGGCGACGGTGCGCGTTTGGTCACCGTCGGTGGCGCTGCAATCGGAGCCGAAGCAGAGTCGTTCGCCGTGCCACCGCTCGACGAACACGCTGCGATCGATTTGCTACGTCGCGCCGTGCCGTCGCTCACTCAAGGCTTGCTGAAGCGCATTTTCGAAGTCTCCGCTGGCCGGCCGGGTGAGCTGCGCCGACTCGTGCGCATCATGGCGAGCGACGCCGTCGCTTCGTCAGACGACTTCGAGCGCGTCGTCGGCTCGGTCGACGTTCAATCGGTGCTGCCGAGCGACGCGCTCGATCGCGCGCGCCATTTTCTCGATCGCGGTCGCTTCAACGACGCCAAGACCGCGCTCGCGCTGCTGGCAGAAGATCGGCGCGTTTCGGTGGCGATTGCTCGCGCGCGTCTGCTTTTGGGTTTGGGGGACGCCCAGGGCGCCAGA
Organism: Polyangiaceae bacterium; assembly: GCA_036268695.1. GTDB lineage: Bacteria > Myxococcota_A > Polyangia > Polyangiales > Polyangiaceae > PMG-095. The sequence goes on from DATATR010000211.1 coordinate 1,404, forward strand.
AATCTGCTCAGTGAAGTCGCGCCGCGCGCAGAGCAAAATGCCGCCGAGCGCGACACCGTCACGCTCTATCTCGCGCGGGCCGAAGTCGGTGTCGGCGAATATCAACGCGCGCTCGACATGCTCGAACCGCTGGCGCACGACGCGTCCGCGCTATCGACCGAAGCGCTGGCCTACCGTGGGCTCGCGCTGTCGATGCTCGGCACACACGAAGAGGCGCGCGCGGCACTCGAACGCTCGCTGTCACAAGCCATCGCTCTCACCAGCGCGCGACTCGAAGCGCTGGCATTGGCTTCGCTCGGCCTGGCTTTGCAGCGCAGCGATCGTAACGATGAAGCAGGCGATGCCTATCGTCGCGCGATTTTGGCGGCAGAGCGCGCGAGCGATGCCGGCGTGCTCGCGACGGTTCAGCTCAATTGGGCCGGTCTGCTCAAGATTCGCGGCGACATGGCCGCTGCGATCGAGCATTTCGAAGCCGCGGTCGACATGGGCCGTCGTTCGGGCCGCCGCTCGACCGCGCTGCAAGCATTGCTCAACCTGGCGAACGCGGACTTGTTTCTCGGGCGGCTGGCGCGCGCGCGCAGCGCGATCGAGACGTTGCTGGCGCAACGCGCGGATCTCAGCGCCGTGATGTGCGCGCAATTGCTCGGGCTCGAAGCAGATCTCGAGCTGCGCCAGGGCAACGTCGAACTCGCAGTCGACAAATACGGGCAGTGCGCGGACGCATTCGTCGCGCTAGGACGCGGCATTGACGCGGCCGAGGCGCGGCTCGAAGCAGTGCTGGCGGCGGCTCGCGCGCAGCAACCGAACACGAGCGCATTGCGCGGGGAGCTTGCTCGAGCAGAGCAGGAGCTCGGTGGCGCATCGGCGCATCGCTCACTCTGTCTGCTCGCGACCGCGCGCGTGAAAAATCTATCGGGTGATGAGCTCGGTGCGCGCGCGAGCCTGGACGAAGCGCTGCAAGCCGCTCGCGCGGAGGCAAAAAAAGATTTGGTATGGCGCGCACTCGAAGCGCGCGCCGAGGTCGAAGAAGCCGGGGGCCAGCCGCTGCTCGCGCGTCGCGATCGCGAAGAAGCCTTGGCGGTGCTCGAGGAAATCGGCGCGCGGCTGCCGCGAGATCTGCGCGAGGTCTATTGGAACGACGCACGCCGGCGCACCTTGCGCGCTTCGGTTCCCGCCGCGATTGGCGTCGCGGCGACCGAATTTTTGCCGTTCAACGCGCTCCGCGCCGCGGCGCAGCGCTCGAGCGCGACGCTACTCGCGAGCCCTTCGACGTCCATCTCTCAGCTCAGCTCGACACCGCTCGAGCAACGGCTCGCGCGTATCCTCGAGGTCAATAGCCGACTCGTCGGCGAGCTCGATCTGGCTCGCTTGACCGAGCGTGTGACGGACTACGCCGTCGAGCTCGCCCGCGCCGAACACGGCTTCGTGCTGCTCAAGTCGGAGTCAGGGGCGCTCAGCGTGCACACCTCGCGCTCGCGCGCCGGAGACGCAGCACACGCCGAGTTCTCGCGCTCGATCGCCGAAAAAGTGGTTGCGAGTGGTGAACCGGTGCTGACGATGAACGCCCAGAGCGACACGCGCATGGCAAGCTTTGCGTCCGTCCATCAGATGATGCTGCAGTCGGTGGTGTGCGTGCCGATTCTGGCGCCTGCGGGCGACGCGATTGGAGCTCTGTACCTCGAAACGCGTCTCCGGCCGGGCGCGCATTTCGAGCGCGAATTGCCGACTTTGCAGGCTTTCGCCGACCAAGTCGCGATCGCGCTCGAGAACGCGCGCTTGATCAACGAGAACCGCGAGCGCGCCGACGCCCTGGGCAAGGCCAACGAAGAGTTGGAAGAAGCGCACGTACGGCTCCGCGAGTTGCTCGATGGTCGCACCGAGCAGCTCAAGCGCGCGCGCCAAAAATTACGCGACGCCCGCGAGACGCTCTACGGCCACTTCGGCTATCAAGGTTTGGTCGGCACGAGCGAAGCCATGCGACGCGTGTACGCGCTGATCGAGCGCGTGCAAGGCACGGACATCCCCGTGCTCATCACCGGCGAGAGCGGCACCGGCAAAGAGGTCGTCGCGCGCGCCATTCACGGCGCGTCGCCGCGCGCGAAAAACCGCGTGCTCGGCGTCAATTGCGGCGCGATCCCGGAAAATTTGCTGGAGAGTGAGCTGTTCGGGCACGTGAAAGGCGCGTTCACCGGCGCGGATCGCGAACGCAAAGGGCTCTTCCGCGAATGCCAGGGCGGCACCATCTTGCTCGACGAGATCGGCGAAACACCGCTCAAAATGCAAGCTGGGCTACTGCGCGTGTTGCAAGAGAAGCGCGTTCGTCCCATCGGCGGCAATCACGAAGAAGAGATCGACGTGCGCATCCTATTCGCGACCAATCGGGATTTGGCGCAGATGGTCGCGACCGGGAAATTCCGGGAAGATCTTTACTATCGAATTCACGTGGTCGAAGTGCACGTGCCGGCGCTGCGCGAGCGACCCGAAGACATCCCGCAGCTCGTCGACCATTTTTTCGGCCTATTCGCCGCGCGCTACAAGCGCGAGAAGAACGGAGTGACCAAGGAGGCCTTGCAGCGCCTGGCGCAATATTCCTGGCCGGGTAACGTGCGTCAGCTCGAAAACGTACTGCTCAATGCTTGGATCCTGAGCGAGGACCTGGAGCTCGATGCGGCTGACTTCGACATGCCGGACGGATGGGTCGCGAGCGCGGCCGTTGCGCGAACGAACCGCGAGCGCGAAGCTCCAGTGCGCGCGGCGACGATCAAGCTGCGCAAAGGCACTGTGTCCGAACATCGCCGCGAAGAGCGCGACCGGATTCTCGAGGCGCTGCGCGAGAGCAATTGGAATCGAGTCAAAGCGGCGGAAATCAGCGGCATTCCACGGCGCACCTTCTATCGCAGGCTGCGCGAATACGGCATCCAATAGCGGCTCAGGAAACGCCGAGCTGCTTCAGTTTTTTGTGCAGGCCTTCGCGCGTGATGCCGAGGCTCTTGGCTGCGGCGGTCTTGTTGTTGCCGTGTTCGCGCAAGGCTTCGATCAAAATGTGTCGCTCGACTTGGTCGACCATTTCTTTGAGCGAGCCTTTGGCGGCGCCCGCGCTGAGCAGCACGGTTTCGATCTGCCGCACGCGCGGGCTCAATAGCTCGGGCGTGATGAATCCGCCGTCTTCGGCTTGAATCACCAGGCGTTGCACTTCGTTCTCGAGCTCGCGCACGTTGCCCGGGAAATCGTAGCTGCTCATCGTTTCGAGTGTCTCTTGCGCGAAGCCGAGCACGGATTTGCCCATTTCGCGCGTGTAGCGCGCGAGAAAGAAAGTAGCGAGCGGTGCGACGTCCTCGCGACGTTCGCGCAGCGGCGGCACGCGCAGCGGAAACACTTTCAAGCGATAGTAAAGGTCCTCGCGGAAGCGCCCGGCCGTCACTTCGTTTTCCAAGTTGCGATTCGTGGCCGCGACGATGCGCACGTTGACTTGCTTCGGCTGGGTGCCACCGACGGGTCGAATCTCGCCTTCTTGCAGCGCGCGGAGCAGCTTCGCTTGGAGTGAGAGCGGCATTTCGCCGAGCTCGTCGAGGAACAGGGTGCCGCCGTCTGCGATCTCGAACAGGCCTTTTTTCTCGTCCGTCGCGCCGGTGAAGGCGCCGCGCTTGTGCCCGAAGAGCTCGCTCTCGAGCAGATTTTCGGGGAACGCCGCGCAGTTCTGGGCGACGAACAGCTTGTCTTTACGCTTCGAGCGATAGTGAATCGCCGAGGCCACGAGCTCTTTGCCCGTCCCGGTTTCGCCTTCGATCAGCACGCTGACCTTGGTGTCGACGACCTTGTCGATCATGCGGAGCAGCTCGCCCATGGCCTTGCTCTCGCCGATGATTTGCACTTCGCCGTTGCGCGCGCGCTCTTTGCCGCGCAGATATTGATTTTCTTTTTTCAGTTCTGCGCGGGCGAGGCTGAGTCGTTGAATCAGCTCTGCATTGGCGATCGCGAGGGACGCGCTGACCGCCAAAACACCGAGCGCATCGACGTCTCGCGCTTCGAACATTGCGGGCGCGTCGCGGTTGTCGACCTGCAGTACGCCGAGCATGTCGTCGTCTTTCCACAGTGGCACGCCGATCGTGCTGCGGATACTCGCGCCGAGCAGCGACTCGGAGCTGAATGCTTCACTTGGCGCGTCCGCGGCGAGCACGGCAGCACGCTCCGAAATCACTTTTCGCACCACGCTGCGAGTGAGGCGCACCGCAGCCTCCGGCGCGCGCGGCCCCTCGGGCCCGCGCACTCGCGTCACTACCGGCACGAATCCGCTCAATTTCGAAGACTTTTCACGATCCACGTCCTGGCGCAGCACGACCGTCGCATGCGTCGCTCGCGGGACGAGCAAGAGCGCGGCATCGGCGATGCCCGTTACGACGTCGCTCACTCCGTCGTGGCTCACGACCTCGCGCAGCGCTTGCACCAACAGCCGCAGTCGGTCCGGACTCTCGCCGGCGACGGGCGCCACCTTGCCGAGTTCGCTCAACGGGCGGAGCAACGAAACTTCGAGCGTATCGCCGTCGCCTTCGAATCGGACGCTGAGCGTGGTGCCTTCGTCGCCTCGGCCGCCGAGTTCGATCAGATCCCCAGATATGAGCGCGATCGATCGGGCACCTTCGCCGAGCTCGTGCGCTTCGTCCGCGCGCACGAGCCAAGTACCGTTGGTGCTGCCGAGATCCTCGAGCACGAAGCCGTCGACGCTGCTGACGACGCGCGCATGCTCGCCGGAGACATGCGGATCCAGGAGCGCGAGATCGTTGCTTGCGTTGCGCCCGATTCGAATCACGTCGAGCTCCGTGTCGAAGACGCGCCCGGCACTCACACCGGAAACGACTTCGAGGCGGATGCTCGACATGGCAGAAGACTCAGCCCGCGCGCGCTTCCAAGCGACACGCGACCTGCTTGAGCGGCTGATCGCCCGCGGATTTCTCGCGGTCGGGCGATTTTGCGTTCTTCTGGATCACCGCATCGAGCTTCGCTGCCGCATCCTTCGAACCTTTGGGCGACAGATGATCGATCACCTCCGCCGCCACGAAGCGCACGGCTGCGTTGGTGACCGAGTCGATGCCGGCCACGATCTGATCGCGGTTCTGCTCGTTGCCGAGGATCCCGATCATGTACCCGGCTTTGATGCCCGAGAATTGCTTGGCGCGCTCCTGATTGTCCGACTTTTGCAGCTCGGAGATGTAACAAGCCACGCGATCGCCGCAGGCCTTGAGCTCGGCGGCCGCTTGCGCGTAGATGTCTTTTTCGAGCTGCGTGCCGTACTTGTCGACGGCGGCTTTGACTTGCGGCAGTTGGTCCGGCTTCGCGAGCTTCAGCGCGGTGACGGTGATCGCGCTCTGCAAGGACTTTCTGTCGTCCTCGCTGCCCTTGGTCTTCGCGGCGCGTTCGAGCAGCCAATCGATCATCGAGGGATCGAAGAATTGTCCGGCGGATTCGGTCAGCGTCTCGAGCGCGCTGCCGCCGGGCGGAATTTCGGCGTCGATCGGGATCGACTCGTACGCTTTCTTGAATGCAGCTTTGGACTCGTCGGTGGCCGGGATTTTCGCCAATTCGCGGGCAATCACGGCTTTGGTGCCGTCGTCGGTCTCGCTCTTCAAAGCATCAATCAGCGGGCCAATCGTGTCGCTGCGACCAATCGTGCCGATGATTAACGCCGCGGTCGCGATGTACGGCTTGCCCTTCGCATCTTGGCCGGTCGTGTCTTTGATTCGGCGCGCCGCGAACGTGGTGAGCGTTTCGTCTTGGCCTTGCAGCAGTTTGACCGCAGCGTCCGCCGCTGGTTTGCCGATCTTCACGAGCGCGACGAGTGCCGTCGGTTGCACGTCCGCTTTCGTCGGGTCGAGCAAGATCTTGATCAACGGCTGAACCGCCGAAGGATCGCCGATCTTGCCGAGCACGTCCGCCGCAGTGACCTGCCAGAACTGCTGATCCCGGTACGGATCGATCAGATCTTTTTCCTTGTTGTTCTTCGGCATCACCATTTCGGCGTCGAGCAACTTCGTGAGCGGGCCGACCCAGGCTTTCGACGGCGCGACCATCATGGCGCTGCTCATGTCGCGGTAAGCCACGCCGCCGAGCATCGTGCTCGCGCGGAGCTTCAAGAACGCGTTGAGCATCGAATCCGAGACGCCGGTGAGCTGCAGGTCCTCGGTCGCGATTGCAGCCCATTTCACGTCCTGATCGTCCTTCGACGTGGCCGGCTGCTTCGCAAATTCGTCGAACGCCTTCTTCACCGCCGGTTCGATCCGCTTGTCTTTGTACGCCGCGAGCAACTTGATCAGCGAGACGCGCGTTTTCTCGTCGAGCGTGTCGTAGTCGTTCACGTAGACCTTGGTCAGCGGATCGACGGTCTTGTCGATCAGCGTTTGCACGCCTTCCGACTTCAGATCGCCGTTCTTGGTCACCGAGTCTTCGAAGAATTGCTCCAAGCGCTTCACGGCGCGCGCGCGCCAAGATGCGTCGTCGAGCTTCTCGACCCAATATTCGGGCTGACTCTCGTCCTTACAGCCAACGACGGACGCGGCCACCAGGACCATCGTGGTCGTGGTCGCGGTTCCCAGCACAAGCGAGCGGATGAGCGACGCGATCGTTCGCGAAGAGCGCAGCATGGAGATGCCTCCCGAGGCAAAATGGGGTCCAATCACGGTCGGCCAAGGTTCTCGAAACTAGCCAAAAATCCCTGGTTTCCCGGCGTGTGCGGACGCTACTCGGACCGCCTCCGCGCTGTCAACGCGGGCCAAACATCGAGCCCGCTTTTACGCGTCGCGCCGCGTCGCGTCAGCCGCTTCGATAAGCCGAGTGCGCTTCGAGAGTTTGGGTTTTGATGGTCACGCGATACGAAGCTCGGCGGCGCAGCCTTCGGCGTCGCGTTCCGCAAACCTACATTTTCGCACCACTCATCAACCGATGATCATGCCCTCTTTGAGCAGCCGACCGGTCGCGAAGCGCGACAATGACCAGCGCTCGAAGATCTCGTCTCGAGCTCCGCGCGCGATCAACGCCGCGACTCGTTGTCCCACGACCGGAGCCATCATGAAGCCGTGGCCCATGAAACCACTGAGCAGGAAAAATCCGTCAATCTTGTCGACCGATCCGACGATTGGATTCGCGTCCGGCGAAATGTCGTAAAGGCCCGCCCATTGGCGCAGCACTTTGACCGCGCCGAGCCGCGGGCAAACGCGCGTGAGCGAGCGGGCATAGAGCGCGAGGAAGCGCGCTGAAGAGCGCTGGTCAGGACCTTTGGGCACCCGCTCGTTTCCGATGCCGCCCACGATCTCACCGCGGATCGACTGGGAAAAATAGAGCCCGTCGCTGAGATCGGCAACGAGCGGTTTGAGCCACGGCTTGAGCGGCTCGGTCGAGCAAATTTCGTGACGGTGCGGATGCGTCGGAAGCTCGATGCCGAGCATGCGTGCGATGTCCGGGCTGTGCGCGCCGCACGCGTTCACCACGACGCGTGTGTTGATGCGCCCGTGTTCGGTCACGACGGCGCTCACGCTCTGCCCGAGCGTTTCAATGTCGACCACGCGCGTGAACGTATGGAGCGATACGCCGAGCGAGCGCGCGCTCTCGGCGTAGCCCCAAACGAACGGCCAAGGAAACACCACCGCATCGTGCGCGTTGTAGCTCGCGGCAAGCACTCCTTGCGGGGAAAGCTCGGCCACGATTTGCGACAGATTCTCCGGCGCGACGAGCTCACTATGAACGCCGCAGCGATTTTGCAGCTCGACATTCGTCGCGAGCTCGCTGGCGGTGGTTTCATCGCGCGCCAAAAACAAATAGCCACCAGCGCGAAACCAAGTGTTGATGCGATGGCGCTCGGCGAACTGTCGAAACAAGGACAGGCTCTCGCGCATCAAGCGGATATTGATTTCGCTCGACCATTGCGCGCGCACGCCGCCGCCGTTGCGCCCGCTCGCGCCACCACACAAATATCCTTGGTCGAGCACCACGACGCGCGAGATCCCGTGATCGTGCGCCAAATGGTACGCGACGGAGAGCCCCATGATGCCGGCTCCGATCACGACCACGTCCGCGTCCGACTCGGTCACGAACCAAAGCTTAGCGTTGAACGGCGCGCGACGCGAAGTTTGGCTTTACGTGCGCTGCGCGGCGAGCTTCTCCAAGATCGCGTCGTGAACGAGTCCGTTGCTCGCGATGATCCCCCGATCATTGCCGAGCTCGGCCGCGCGATAGTCGAACGGTTCGCCATCCGAGTTCGTCAACTTGCCGCCGGCGGCAGTGACCAGCGCGTCCGCGGCGCAGGCGTCCCAGCGCTTGCCGGCGTAGTGCGGCGCGACATACGCGTCCGAACTGCCGCGTGCGACGGCCGCTGCTTTCAGCCCAGCGCTGCCGAGAGCGACCAGCTCACGCGCGCCCAAATTCGAAAGCGCGCGCTCGAGCGCCGGATTTCGGTGCGAACGCGAACCGACGATTCGCGCTCTGCCGAGATCGCGTATTTCGCTCACGCGCAGCGGCGAGCGTGCACCGTCCTGCTCGACTTGCTCCGCGCCCATTCCGACTTGTCCGAGCCACGACACTCCCGACTCCGGCGCGTGAATCACACCCGCGAGTGCGCGCGCGCCTTCGACCAAGCCGATCATGACGACGAACTCGCCGTTCTTGGCCACGAATTCGCGCGTGCCGTCGAGCGGATCGACGAAGAAAATTCGTTCCGCGCCGTGGTAGCCGGCGAAGCTCGCGGGCTCGCTCTCCTCCGCCACGATGGGCACGCCGGGAAAGAGCGTGTTGAGCCGCTCACAGATCAGCGTGTTTGCGCGGCGATCGGCGAGCGTGACCGGATCGCGCGGCGCTTTGAAATCGACCTCGAAATTCGTGCGGTAGACTTCACGGATCAGCGTGGCGGCTTCACGCGCCACGCCATCGAGCACGTCCACGAGCGCGCGGCTCACGCGCTTACTCCGACGTTGGCGAGCCGCAAATCGAGCGCGGAGAGCGATTCGGGCGTGAGATACGGTGGTTCCTTGCCGGCGTCGCGCAAGAGCTGATCGAGCTGCAGTGAGCCGCGCGGACCGAGCACGGCCGAGCTCACACACTCGCTCGCGAGCACGAAACGCAGCGCCGCGGCTCGCAAGCTCGTCACGCTGCCGACGACGCAAGGCCGCAACGCGTTGAGCTGCGAAATCCGGCGCTTGAGGTCGTCCGTGGTCCAGCGTTCAGCGCGATGGTCGCCGCTCGCGAACTCCTTGTTCGTCGGCCATTGGCCGCACAAGAGACCGTGCGCGAGCACTGAGCGCGCCAAAATCCCAATGCCCTTCTCGCGGATTTCGCTTTCGAGCTCGCGCAGCGCGCGACTGTGAAATGCGTTGTAAGCGAGCTCGAGCACTTCTGCGCCTTGCTTGATGGCTTCACGCGCGACGCTCGCGCTGCCGACGCTGACGCCCCAGGCGCGGATCGCGTCTTTGCTCTTCAGTTCGCGCAGCGCGCTCGTCGCGTCGCCGCGTTCGAGCGTGCGCTCGGACGGATTGTGGAGCAGCACGACGTCGACGACTTCGCGTTGCAAGCGCTCGCGTGAGGCTTCGAATGCTTGCCGCAAGAACGCCGGCGTGAAGCATTTGCGCGGCGGCAGCGCGTCGCGATCGGTGCCGAGCTTGGTCACGATCACGGCTTCCTTGTCTTTCAAGCGCTGACCGAGCTTTCGCTCCATCGCGCCTTTGCCGTAGCTGTCCGCGGTGTCGAACAGCGTGACGCCGAGCGAGAGCGCGCGATCGATCACGGCATCTTGCTCGATCTCCGCGACTTGCGTGTAGCCGTCTCCAGACAAGCCCCAGGTGCCGAGAGCGAGCTCGGAGACCGAGAGACCCGTGTTGCCAAGCTGGCGTTTCCGCATCGGGGCGGTATAGCAAAGCTCCGTCGGTGCGGCCCGAAACTTATTGCCGCGGCGGGTAAACCCAATAGTGCGCCGAGTTGAACGTGCCGTCGGTCGCGAGCAGCTCGACCGTGACTCGTCCAGCTGCTGCGTTCGCGCCGAGCTCGAGCGTGTGCTCTTCGAAGACCGGATCGGTGAGCGCCCAGCTCGCTTGGATTTGGTGGTTGATCAGCACCTTCACAATCGCGGGTGAATCCGCGCCGAGTCGCGCGACGAACCGCGCACGCGGCGCGACACGCAGTTGAAACGAGTCGCGCGTGCGGTGCTTGCGCACGCCGTCGACCACGATGCCATTGCCGAGCGCGACGTCATCGGCTTGAACGGCGGGGAGCACGAGGTAGCCGTGTTCGGTTTCACTTTCGAGATCCGCGACGTCGAGTGCATCGAGCGGCTTTTGCTGCCAGAGCTCGGGCAGCGAAGCGAATTCACCCGAACCGAGGCTCGTGTAATCAGCGACGCACGCGGCCATCGTTTCACCGCCGAGGATGGTGGCGTAGACGGTGCGTTCGGTCAGGCAATTGCCGAGCAACTCCGGGATGCCGAACCACGCCGAATAGACGATGAAGTGCGTCGGCAATGCGCGTCGCGGCAAGCGCTCGTAGTGCTCGAAGCGCGAGCCCGCGCCGGCCGACCAATAGCGGGCTTCGCCGAGCGTCGTCAGGCCCACGATGTCGAACGTGGTGTGATTCGAAAAGTAGGCGATCGCGCCGGTGTCGTTGACGCCGATGCGCGCGCTCGCGGGCAGCGCATCTTTGGCCCATTTTCCGAGCTCGACGTGCTGGCTCGAAATTGCGTTCGAGCTTTCGGCCAGGTCGTCGAGCGCGAATGGGAATTTGCTCGCCAGCGCGACGGCAAAGCCTGCCGCGAGCGCATAGCGAATGAAGTCCAATTCACGCCGCGCGAGCGCGACGAACTCGCCGAGCTGATCCGCCAGGGCAACCAACCCAATCAACCAAGGCGCCGCGAACGGCCACAGATAGCGCAAGCGATTCCAGAGAAAGCTGTCGTACGTCGTGGGCAATAAGATGCCGAGCCCGACGATCGTGAGCAGCCAAGCGCGCGCTGAAGCGCCGCGCGCCTGGCCGGCGAAGATCAGCGCCGGCAGCGCGAGCAGCGCAATGAATCGTGAATGCGCGGGCACGTAGGCGGCGCTCCACAGCTGGCCGTCGAGCAGCACCGAGACGAACAGGCGCAGGTTGTAGAGCACCATGTCGAGCACGCCGCCGAAGCTGAGGTACGGGTTGAACGGCAACCATTTGACGAGCGTCGTCGTTTGCGTGGCGTGGCCGGTGAATGCCCAGTACACGAGCGGCGGCACGCCGATGAAGGCGAGCGCGAGCGCGGCGAAGCCTTTTTTCGTGCCACTTGTGCAGCGTAGCAGCGTGAACGCGATGAGTAGGCTCGCGAGCGCGCCCTCGGGTCGCATGAGTGGCGAGAGGAACGCGAGTAAGAGAAGCTCCCAGAGCCCCGTGCGATCGCCTTCGAACCATTCGGCGGCGCGACGCGCCGAGCGCACGAGCAAGAAGCCGAGTGGCACGACTTCCATGCCGCTCGCGGCGAACCAGGTGTTGGCGCTGAACGCGAGCACGAGCACGCCGGAAAACCAGGCGAGTCGCGCGTCGATCACGAGCTCGGACGCGCGCGCCGTTTCATATGCGAGGAGTCCGAGCGCTAGGAACCCAAATCCCCAAACCCACGGAATCAGATCGAGTCCGTGCGCGCCGATTAGCTCGGGCAGCGCGAGGAGTAGCGGCCAGAGCAAGCTGGTCGCCCCGGGAACCGCCGCTGTTCCCGGCGAGTAAACGAACGGATGACCTTCAGCGAACGAGCGCGCGAATTGAAAATGGATGTAGCTGTCGTCGAGCGGCACGGCGGGCGCGCCGGCGAGGGCGAGGATTTTCTTCGCGGCGAGCGCACCGACGCCGGCGGCGAGCGCAAGATAGAGCCATGGCGTGCGCAGAATCCGGAGCCAGCGGGGCAAGTCCGCCTGTGCTAACACGCGCCGAGTCTTAGCATCGACTCGATCATGAAAACGAATCCGTACGCACACGCGCCGCGACTTCCGGACGGCGAAATAGTCGATCCGCGGCTGCTCGTGGGCGGGAGCGCGGGCGGCGAACCGATCGAAATCGAAGTCGGTCCTGGGCGTGGTGGGTTCATGTTCGAGCGGCTCGCGGCCGACCCGAGCGTGCGCATGCTGGGCCTGGAGATCCGCCGCAAATGGGCGACGATCGTCGACGATCGCCTGCGTGAGCGCGGCCTCGGCGAGCGCGCGCGCGTGCTTTCGGAAGACGCGAAGCTCGCGCTACCTCGCTTCCCAGTTGCCTGCGCGCGCGCCGTCTTCGTGCATTTCCCCGATCCGTGGTGGAAGAAGCGCCATCACAAACGGCTGGTCGTTACGAGTGAACTGCTTGCCGAAGTGTGTCGCGTGCTGTGCCCCGGTGGCGAGCTCTTCATTCAAACGGACGTGAGCGAGCGCGCCGAAGCGTACGCCGCTTTGGTCGCGGCCGAGCCGCGCCTGCGTCCGCTCGGTTCCGGATTTTCAGCCGAGAACCCGTTCGGTGCAAAAAGCCCGCGCGAACACCGCGCGATTGCCGACGGGCTGCCCATCTACCGGCTCCACTCCCGGCTCACGGGCGCTTGATTCGCGCTCGTGCCTGAGGCTACGCTGGGAAATAGCGATGCGAATTAGCTCGTTCTTGCTTGCCTCGATTGCGCTCGGACTCTTGGGTTGCGCGACCTACAGCGAAGATTTGAATCGCGGTCAGCGCATGTACGAGGAGAACAAGTACGAAAATGCACTCGCCATCTGGCGCGTGCTCGAGCCGGACACGGACTCGCTCAGCTTGAACGATCAAGCTCGCTACGCCTATCTGCGCGGCATGACCGACTTTCGGCTCGGCTACCGCGCGGACTCGCGGCATTGGCTCGCGCTGGCGAAAGCGACGGAGCAAGAGCACGCCGGCGGTCTGAGCATCGAGTGGAAGGATCGCTTGGAGCAATCGCTCGCGGATCTGAATCAGGACGTGTACGGCGGCGCGGAACGCTTCGACAAGAGCAACTCCACCGCCGTCGAGCACACGAAAGACGCGCCGAGTGACAGCACGCCGCCGAGCGACACCCCGGTGAATTCGAATCGCGGTTGCCGCTCGAACGCTGAGTGCCCGTCGGGCATGATCTGCGACGGCAAAACGTGCACGCCGCTCTGACTCTGAGCCGGCGAAGACTCCAGACAAAAAAAGAGAGCGCACCGTGCGGCGCGCTCTCATCGAAGCTGATCGAAGTTCTTTCCGAGAAACGAAAGCTCGATTGCGTCTTCCTTTTTTAGGGCCTCCGCATTTGCACCAGGAGATCCCGCGTCATCAGTCGTTCTTTCTTCAGCGCCGAGACGGTTTGCTGCTCCGTTGGAGTGAGATAAGCGCGCCGAGTCAGTCGATCCACCTGCTCATTCAACGTTCGGTGCTTTTGCTCGAGATCGCTCAGGCGCCCGTTCATGATCGGATCCATTTGCTTCCTCCTCGAGGTCCCTCATTGCTCGGCGTTTGCCGAGCAATGCTTGTCTGATGCTGAGCTCAGACTAAAACTCTGGCTGTGAGCGTCAACGTTAAAAGCGCTGCGAAGCGATGGACGCTCTTGGCAATGAGCCAGTGCCATTTGCCGAAACGCGCGAGCACGCGCGTTGCAAAGTTCCACTCGAACGCGCAGCTCGAATGCAGCGCGGCCTTGCTCCGTGAAACGAGTGAGAAACGCATGCACGCGGGCACTGCTGGGTTCGAAGTGCGTGAACGTCTCGGCAAGTTCAAACATTCCCGAAGCTTGTTGCAGAGCGTCACGGCCCTGTTGTTTGCCGCGGCGCTTGGCGCGTGCGCCGGACAACGCGCGGACACTGTGGAGCCGCACAGTGCGGCGAAGTTCAGCAAGCAGCAGAGTCCTTCGATCGAGCTCGCTCGAACCGTCGTGACTCCCGATCAAACGACGGACATCCCGGAGCTTTTGCAGCGCGCGCGCGAGCTCGGTGAAGCAAAAAAATTCGAAGCCGCGGCACATGCTTTCGATCGCGCGTACGAGCTCGATTCGGATGGGCCGAGCGCCGCCGAGGCGCTGTTCAAGGCGGCAGAAATGTATGACTACGGCGCGTTTCAAGAAGACGCGCTCGCGCGTTATGAACAAGTCGCACGTCGCTTCCCGAGCTCGGACTTCGATCGCGTTGCGCGAATTCGCGCGCTGCGCCTACTCACCTACCTCGAACATTTCGCGCGCGCCGGCGGGCTCGCCGAGCTGACCGAAGCGAAGTACCCGGACTTACAGGGCACGAGCAAGATCGCCGTGCTCGCAGCGCGAGCGCTGGCGCGGATTTCCGCCGGGGACGATGCTCAGGCCGAGTACTTCGTTTCGAAAGCGCGGGACATCATCGAGCGCGAAAATCTCGACGCAGCCGGGCGCGTGCCGCAAGAGCTCGCACCGGTGTACTTCGCGCTCGGCGAAGTGCGGCGCATGCGCGCCGAACGGATTCACTTCGTGCCAGTGCCGGAAAATTTTGGCGACGCTCTCGAACGGCGTTGTCAATTGATCTTGGACGCACAGGGCGCGTATTCGGACGCGATGCGCGCGTATGACGCGCACTGGTCGGCGATGGCCGGATTTCGCGTCGGCGAATTGTATCAGAAGCTGCACGACGAGCTGA
>DATATR010000212.1:0-1978 GCA_036268695.1 Polyangiaceae bacterium
CGCGTCGCCGACACCGGCATCGGCATTCCGGACGCCGAAAAAGCGCGCGTGTTCGACGCCTTCTACCAAGTCGATTCGAGCTCGACGCGCGAAGCCGGCGGCACCGGCCTCGGCCTGTCGATCGTGCGCCGCTTGGTCGACGGCCACGACGGCATCGTACGCATCGTCGACAACACGCCCAAAGGCACGGTGTTCGTGGTCACGATTCCGGTCAAGCGCGCCACGATCAGTTGATGCGTGTAAGATCGCGAGCGCTTTTTCATGGCTCGCGCCCGTTCCAGCAAACTCTCGGAATTTTCGGCGATCGCCGAGCTCGAGAGGATTTTTGATGGTCGCGCGTCGCGTCGCGCGTCGGCAAAGCCTTCGGCGTCGCGTTCCGGCTTCCGAGAACACACCGCGATCGAACTCGCTATCGGCGACGACGCGGCCGTCTTGCGTTCGCGCGAGCGCCTGGTCTGGACGATCGACAGCGCGGTCGAACACGTGCACTTCGAGCGCGCTTGGCTCACGCTCGAAGATCTCGGCTTTCGCAGCTTTCAAGCCGCTGCCAGCGACGTCTCGGCCATGGGCGGCAAGCCGTGGTGCGCGCTGTCGAGCGTGATCGTCCCGAAAAATTTCTCTGCAAACGATCTGAAACGCATCGCACGCGGACAACGAGCAGCCGCGCGCGCGCTCGGCTGTCGCGTCGTGGGCGGCAATCTCGCGCGCGGCGCCGAGCTCAGCCTGACGACCGCGCTGCTCGGCATCACCGCGCGTCCACTCCTGCGCAGCGGCGCAAAGGCCGGCGATGAGCTCTGGCTGTGCGGCGAAGTCGGGCTCGCGGCGGCCGGGCTGCGCTTGTTGCAACGCGGTTCGGTGCCCAAAACGAGCGCCGCGCGTCGCGCGCTGAACGCATTTCGCCGACCCCAAGCCGAGCTCGCATTCGGCGTCGCGCTCGCGGGCCGCGCGCACGCCGCGATCGATATCTCGGACGGCTTGTGCGGTGACGCAGCGCACATCGCCGAGGCGAGCCGCGTGAAAATCATCATCGAAACGCCGCGGCTCGAGCGCGCGCTCAGCGCCGAACTTCGCACCCTCGCGCCGACGCTCGGCGTCAGCGCACTCGAGCTCGCGCTTTACGGCGGTGAAGACTACGCGCTGCTCGCCGCGGGACCTGCGCGCTCGCGCCCGCGCGGCGCCCAAGTGATCGGCTACGTCGCGGCCGGCGAAAAGGTCTGGCTCAGCCCGAGTTCGCCGTCGCGCGGTTCGGCGCGCGAACCCCAAAAACTCGTGCGCGCCCGCCGCGGATTCGAGCATTTTTAGCGCATGGCGGTGGACGCACGCGCCGTCGCGTGCGACGCTAAAGATTCTAAACGAATTGTCGATCCTGGCCGCTCGGTCCGAACATATTCGGGTTTAGGGTGCGATCTATCGTCCTGATTTCGCTGATTTCGCTGATCGCGGGTTGCTCCGCGCGCGAAACCTCCACGCCGGCAAGCTCGGGCTCGGCCGGAATCGCCGCGTCGGACTCGGGGCCGAACAACGGCGTCATCAGTGTGCCGTTCGTAGTCGACGATCACTTCATCCCGAGCGGCTGCATGGGCGACTGCGCGAACTCGGTGCTGATCGACGAGGTGTGCCCGGATCGCTATGGCGGCGATGCGGCGCCCGACCCACAAGGTCAGTGCCATCACTTCCTCTACACTGCGAATGCAGACACCGGCGCGCTCGGTTGGGCCGGAGTGCTCTGGCAAACCGTTGAGCAAAATTGGGGTTCACTACCGGGTCGGGACGTCGCGCCCGGCGCCACGCGGATGCACTTTTATGCACGCACGTCCGACCAAAGTCAGACGCTGACATTTTTGGTTGGGGCGCTCAACGCGGCGGACGGTGGCAAAGCGTGCGCCGTGGCAAGCGATTGCGCGAGCGCCGAATGCACGAACGGCGCCTGCACCACACCACATCACGACACGCTCGATCTGCCTCCGTCGTCGACTCT
>DATATR010000213.1:0-37697 GCA_036268695.1 Polyangiaceae bacterium
TGTTCGGCGTGTCGAGCGTTACGCCGATCAAATCGGTGCCGTCGAACACGGCGGCTTGCGGCACATTGTTCAGTTTGGCGCCGAGCACACCCGTCGTGAGATCGAGCTTGTTGTACGGCGCGCCGAACGCCGATTGGATCAGGGCTTGGCCGCCAGCGAGTACGATCAGATCGTTCGGGGAACTCCCGTCTGTCGGAGCATAAGCGATGGTGCTCGAGGCCGTATCGAGGTGCACCACTTCGACGCCTTGCTTGTCTTGTGCGCCGTCGTAGCAGCCGTTCGCCAGCACGGTCAGCGTCTTGCCGTCCGCGCTCAACGTGGCTTCTTGCGGATTGGCGAGGAACAACGAAATCGCGGAACCGTCCGCCGCACCATTCAGGTCGACGATTGCGTTCGTAGTTGCGTCAATGCCGATCACGAGCGCTTTGGTGCCGTTGCAGGGCAGACGAAACAGCGAATCGTACGTCGTAAAGTCAATGCGACCGAGCACGAAGTACGCAATTTTCTTGTTCGCATCGTACGCTCCGGCGACCGTGTTCACGCTGCCATCGCCGTCGTTCGGAGCGTTGAATTGGCTGATATCGACGCGATCCGCGACGGTGCCCGCCTGCAGATCCAACACCGAGATGAAGTTGTAGTTGAGGGAGCTCACGTAGGCTTTATTCGCGATGTCTACGGCGGCCTTCGTCCCGGTTTGATTGACGTCGAAGGTCGTCTTGATCTTGCTGCCGTTGAGCAGATTCACTTTGCCGGACGTACGCTGCAGCGCGAAGCCAAGTCCGCCGCTGCTTTGCGTGACTACGTCACCGAAAGACTCGAGGTAAACCGTGCTGTCGTCGACCGAGCCCGCTCCGAGCTGAACGCTAGCAACTTCACCCTGGGTCGCGAAGTCCGTGCCGGTGACCAGCGCGTGGTTGAAACTATTCGGGCTCGCGCGCGTCACGACGACGACGTTGGGATCGATTGGGGGCGGCGGTGGCGGAGGCACAACCGGCGCGCCAGCTTCGCCACCTGCTCCGCCTTCGCTTGTCGCGGCGCCGGCTTCGCCACCTGCGCTCATGCCCGCGGCCGCGCTCGCGCCCGCCGCGGAACTGCCGCCATTCGCGCCGCCCGCATGCGTTCCGGCGCTGCCGCCGCTCGACGTCCCAGCGCTCGAAGTGCCGCCCGCGTGCGTTCCCGCGCTGCCCGCGGTGCCACCGCTGCCACCGCTGCTCGCGCTGTCGTCGCCGCTCGAGCTGCACGCGACGGCGAGGGCGCAACCGCTGAAAACCAAACCCAAGTAAAAGTGAGACTTCGTCATGTTCGCTCCGCTGATTGCCGAGCCACCCGCCCGTGCAATCGAATGCCACTCGCGTGGCGTGTGCGCGACGCGCGGGGACGGCGGAAGAACGACAGACGACCGCATGCGGCCGGGTGACGCCTCGCCTCCGCACCCCGCGGAGTCGCAAGTCGAACCGGGACGCTCAGAATCGAGCGCCACGGGCGCGTACGCGGTAGGTCTCCTGGCTTGCCGGATCGTCCGCCGCTCGGCCCTTCCCAAGCTCAGCGCTCAGTGGATTTGCCGAACTTTGTCCCCGGTCACAGTGGCGGGGGCCGCGCCGGCTTTACACCGGCTTCCCTGAACGAGCCGCGTTTGCTCGATGCCCGAGCAAACCGCTCGCGTTTGACCGCGTTCGCGAGCCCAGTCGAATGACCGAGCCGATGCGCGTGTAACACGTCCCGATCGCGAGTGACAACGGCTCGTCCGGGTCGGCTTGCGGGTTTGTGTGGCTTCGCGCGCGAGTTGTCGGCGCGCGCGGCTGTGATTTCTACCAAGGCGCGCTCGAGCCCGCTTTTCTCGGCGTATTTTTAGAGAATTTGCCCGTTCATCCCGGCCGCCGTAGCTTGCTCCGCGATAGCCGATTGCAGTGTGCCGCTAAATCGAGGACGCTACCGCTTCGCCCCCGCAACGCTTCTAAATGGCTCAGCCCCCTAAAAATGTCCCGCCGTTAGGGCACGGAACCGTCGTCAACGATCGCTACGAGATCCGGCAGAGCTTGGGGAAAGGCGGCATGGGCGAGGTGTTCCTCGCTTACGATCGCAGTACGCAACAACCCGGCGCGCTGAAGGTGGTGCGCGAAGAGTCGCGCATGCCCGGCGACGACGAAGCCTTGCGCCAAGAGCTCTTGCTCGCGCGCTCCGTCAGTCATCCGAACGTGTGCCGCGTGCACGATCTCGCGCCGAGTCCGTGGGGACCGATCCTGGTGATGGAGCACATCGCCGGGCAAACGCTGCACACGCACATCCGGCGCCGCAAAGCCCAAGGCGGTTACACCGCGGACGAGTTTCGCAAGATCGCGAGCGAAGTCGCGGCGGGTCTCGCGGCGATCCACGCGCAAGGCCTGGTGCATGGCGATTTGAAGCCGGGCAACGTGATGGTCACGAACGATCGCGCCATCATCTTGGATTTTGGGTTTGCTCAGGAGCGCGCGCGCCTCAGCGCACGTCGTCCTGGCGCGCCACCGGACGGCGGCACGCCGAACTACATGGCGCCCGAACGGCTGCGTTCCGGCGGCGCGAGCCCCGAAGACGACATGTACGCGCTCGGGCTCACGCTCTGGGAAATGTGGACTTGTCGCGTGCCCGAGCCCGGCTATCGCCCGCGCGCCAAGCCGATGCGCTCGCAGATCATGTTCGATGTGCCGTCGGGCTTGTCGGTCGACGAAGTGAAGCAGATTTTCCGTTGTTTGGCGGAAGAGCCTGCCAATCGCCCGACCGCGCGCTACCTGCGCTTCTTCAACCCGAGCTCGATGACCACGAGCCAAGTGCAGATCCCGCGTGAGCGCATCGCGCCGGGTGCGCCGCCCGGTCGCGCCGCGAGCGAATCGTTCGCGCCTTCGTCGCAAGCGCTGCTCGTCACGTATTGCACGAACGCGCCCGAAGCCGCCGGCACGCTGTTCGTGCTCGACAAACCGAACATCACGATCGGCCGCCGCAGCGGGCAGGACATCGTGATGCCCGAAGCGACCGTGTCCGGCTCGCACGCCGTCGTGCGCTGGAACGCGGGCTCCTGGACGATCGAAGACACTGGCAGCACCAACGGCACCTACGCCGATCACAGCTACGAGCGCAAAAAGACGATCGCGCTCTTGCACGGCGCGGAAGTGCAGCTCGGCGAATCGCGCGTGAAGCTCGTGAGCTTTCAGGAGCATTCGCCGCCGCACGAACGCGCTCGCGCATACCTCGCGCGTCGGGACGGACTCACCGGCTTACTCAAGCGCGATCACCTGGTGAAAGCGCTGGAAGAGGAGCGCGCGTTCGCGGAGTGGGCTTCGGTGCCGCTGTCCGTCGCGCGCTATCACATTCGAGGACCGAATCGGCACGTGAGCGAGCGGCCGACGATCCTCGAAATGCTCGCCTTGCGCCGCGCCGCGCAGCGCGTGGTCGAGCTGACCGAGATGCTGCTGCTCAGCATCGTTCCCATCACCGGCGGTCGCATCGGGCCGCTCAAGTTTGCGCTGATCATGGCCGGGCCGAACCCGGACGAAGCGCGCAACGTGGTCGAGCAAGTCGTCTCTCAGGTGCAAGGCCTGATGCCCGAGGCGCTCGACTTGGCCGCAACTTTGGTCAAAGCCGAGCCCGGGCACTACGTCCAGGCCTTGCTCGACGACTGACCGAGTTCGCGGGCCCTATCGAGCATGGCAGGACCTCCCTCGCGCTCGACTTTTCCCTCCGGTTCGGGCGATCCCTCGAGCCGTCGCTTGGGGGTCGGTTCGAGCTCGCGCGATCGGCCGCTGCGCGCGCAGATCGTGGTCGCGCTCGTCGTCGTGTGCGTCCTGATCGCGGTGCCGCTCTATCTCTTGCGGCGGCCCGGCGGAAAATCGTCGGCTGCGGCCGCAAGCGCGAGCGCTGGCTTGCACCTCGACGCGGGCGCGACGCCGCTGGCCTCGAACTCGGCCGGCACCGCGCTCACGCCGCTCGACGCCGGCAAGCCGCCCGAGCGCATTCGCGTGGGCGCGGTGCAGCGCGTGCGTTGCGGCGCCTCCGCGGGTGGCGGTCACGAAGGCAACATTTGCGACAGCGTGCCGACTTTCGAAGAAGCGCTCAGCAAAGCGGTGCGTGAAAATCCGGACTGCACGCCCAAGCCGAACGACCAAGGCACGCTCAACTACGTGCTCACGATCGACTTCACGAAAAAAGCCTTGCATCTCTTTGCGGGCGCGAGCGGCGGCTGGCGCGGCAAACAAGCACGCCGCTCGATCGCGTGCGTGAAGCGCGCCTTCGTCCAACCCGATTGGACGACGATTCAACACCAATACCGCTTCTACACCATCGCCGCGCTGGCCACGTATTTCCCAGCGAGCGGTCCGAGCCCCGCTGCAGCACCGCACAACCCACTGGCAACACCGAATTTCGAGTAGCCAGTTTGCTTGCCGCAAAGCCGCGGAGCACGCCAGAAGATTTTTGGGGTTTTGCCTGGTGCGACGATGAGAGGCACGGTCCACGCAACTGCTCATCAGGTTGCGCATCGCCGTGAAACGACGCTTCCATCGCAGGACAGCGTGATCAACCCGCCCGTTCTTCGTTCTCTTCGAGGACGAACGAGTTCAAACGTGGCTGGCAAGAATGCTCGTTGAATGAGCCTTCGTAGATAGCGTCAAAACTTAGAAGAGACGGCGAGCTTGACCGAATATGGGTGATGGTCCATATTGGTTCATGCCGTGGCGACCGTCATCGAAGGCGATTTCGAGTGGGACGACGAGAAGGCTCGATCCAACTTCGAGAAACACGGCGTTTCCTTCGCTGAGGCGGCCACTGTTTTCGCGGACCCAGCCGCCGTTTACCTCGACGACGGATCGGGTACCGACCGAATGGTGGTCGTCGGGACCTCGCTGCGTGACCGCGTCCTTTACGTGGTGCACGTCGAAGGCGCCCGACGCGATCGCATTATCAGTGCCAGACCGGCAAGTCGTCTCGAAAGAGACGTCTACGAATCCGGAGGAGAGTCATGACTCAATCAGCTAAGCGACGGGCTGCCACCGATGTCGAGCCTGTCAGAGTGCTTGGGCGAGGTCTTCGCGCCGCGAAAGGCGTCCACCTGACCTTGCGAACCTTGCGTGATGCCAGCGGGAAAACCCAGGTCGACATCGCTCAGCAGTCCCAAATCGATCAGGCTGATATCTCTCGCCTCGAGGCTCGTGCCGATTTCGAGGACTGCCAGGTTGCAACGCTCCGTCGTTACGTCGAAGCCATCGGTGGATCGCTTGAACTCGTCGCCCAGTTCGGAGACAAGCGAATCTGCATCGTTGGAATTCACAGCCAGCCCGTGGCCAGTCCGGCTAACAAAGCGTCGCAGCAGACGAAGCCGTCGCGCCGGCTCCGCCGTCGCTCTGGCGCCCGCAGCTGAACGCCGATACGTTGGGCGGCAGCTCTCGACGACGATAAGAAGATCATCACCGAGTGGTTGAACAAGATCTGCGGCCAGGTGCGGTCCTTCTGCTGCGGACACAATCAGTTCGAACTCGTCGGATGTCACTAGTCGTCGGTGTCCTCGCGGCTTCACTCCGGGCCTTTTCTCCGCGGCAACGTCGTTCGAGCGGGATCTGATTGCCGTCGGTCGCGACCCAAAGCGCCGAAATCTCACTCTGCGCCGTGCGGCGCATCGAGCTTCTCTAAGTCGGCCTCGCCGCGATCGACGGGTGCGCGTTTTTTGTGGCGTTTGCGCCATTCGACGGCGTCGTCGAAGAGGGAATAGGCGACGGGCGTGGCGAGCAGCGTGAGCGCGAGCGAGAGCGTTTGTCCGCCCACGACCACGCCGGCGATCGAGCGATTCAGGCCCGCGCCGATGCCGCGCGAAAGCAAGAGTGGGATCATGCCGGCGACGAACGCGCAGGTCGTCATCAAGATCGGGCGCAAGCGATCGCGGTTGGCTTCGAGTATCGCGCGATCGCGCGGCATGCCCTCGCGCCGCAAATGGTTCGTGTGATCGATCTGCAAAATCGCGTTTTTCTTCACCACACCAAAGAGCACGATGATGCCGAGCGCGGTCATGATCGAGAGCTCTTGGTGAAAAATCAAGAGCGAGAGTAGCGCGAACGGAATCGTGAGCGGCAGTGACAGCATGATCGTCACCGGGTGCAGCCAGGACTCGAATTGCGCGGCGAGCACCAAGTACATGAAGACCGCGCTCATCACGATCGCCACCAAGAAGCCGTGGACGATGCGGCCCGTTTCCTTGGTCAAGCCGGCGGGGCTCGCGCTGTAGCCCGCGGGCAAATGCTGCTGGTCGATGATCTTCTTGAGCGCGTCGGAGACCGTGCTCTGACCGACGCCAGCCGCGACGTTGGACGTGATCGTGACTTGGCGCTGGCGCGCCAGGCGATTGATCTGCGAAGGACCGGTCGTGCGTTTGACGGTCACGACCGAAGCGAGCGGCACCGCGCCGCCGTTCGCGCTCGGCACGGTCATTTGCGCGAGCCCCGCCAGATCGTCGCGGAAAGATTTTTCGGCGCGCGCGCGGATGTCGTAATCTTCGCCGAGGTCTTCGAAGGTCGAGACCTTGAGGCCACCGATCAAGAGCTGCAGCGAGTTCGCGACGTCGACCACGTTGACGCCCAAATTCGCGGCAATCTCTCGATTCACCAACACCCGGACTTCCGGGTTCCCGATGATCAACGTCGAGTCCACGTCGACTGCGCCTTTGACCTTGCGGAACTTCTCCAAGATCTTTTCGCTGAACTCGGCGAGTCGATTCAAGTCCGGGCCGGCGATCGTGTACTGCACTTGCGCGCTCGATTGGCCGCTGCTGATTTGCTGCGAGATCGAGACGTCGATGCGCAAATCCTTGGGTGCTTTTTGCACGACGTCGCGGCGCACGACGTCCATCAATTCGGCTTGGCTCAGCTTGCGGTCTTTCGGATCGATCAAGCGGACGTAGATGTTGGCGCGATTTTGCGTCTGCTGTGCGTCGTTGCCGATTGTGAGCAGGGTGTGTTCGACTTCGTGGTAGCCGCGGATCTGTTGCGCGATGCCTTCGGCGATCAGGCGTGTTTGGGTCAGGCTCGTGCCTTCGGGAGCGCGCACGTTGACTTCGAATTCGGCCAGATCATTTTCTGGCTGAAACCCCTTGGGGATCGCACCGGCGAGCGGCGCGCACGAGCCGAAGGTGGCGGCGCACGCGAGCACCACCACCCAGCGATGGCTCATCACCCATTTCAAGATACGCGTGTAGAAGCGCTCAATCGGCCGATAAAAGCCCTCCACGAAGCGCTCGAGAAAACTTTTTTTGCGTTCTTCACCGTGCGCAATCGGACCGGGTAGCCAGCGCGCCGCGAGCATCGGCGTGAGCGAAAAGCTCACGAACAAGGAGACCGCGATCGCGAACGCCATCGTCACGCCGAAGCTCTGCAAGAAGCGGCCGACGATGCCGCTCATGAACGCGACCGGCAAGAACACCGCCATCAAAGACAGCGTCGTCGCGACCACGGCGAGCCCGATGTCACGGGTGGCGAGCACCGCAGCCACGAACGGTTTATTGCCCTTTTGCTCGATGAAACGCACGATATTTTCGAGCACGACGATCGCGTCGTCGATCACGATGCCGACCGCGAGCGCCAGCGCGAGCAGCGTGATGATGTTCAAGGTGAAGCCGGCCACGTACATCAACGCGAAGGTGCCCACGATCGAAATCGGGATCGCCAGCGCGGCGATGATCGTGCTGCGCGCGTTACCGAGGAAAAACAGCACGACCAGCGCCGCGAAGACCGCCCCCAAAACCAAATGCTCGCGCACGGCGTTCACGCTCGTGCGGATCGACTGAGAATTGTCGCGCACGACGCGGAGCTCCGCGCCGGGGATCGCTTTCTCGACCAGCGCCATTCTTTCGCGCACGGCATCGGCGACGGCGACGGTATTTTCGCCCGATTGTTTGCGCAACGACAGCACGACGGTCTGTTTGCCGTCTTCGGATGCCCAACTGTTCTCGTCTTCGGTGCCATCTTCCACGCGCGCGACGTCTTCGACGCGCGTGGCGTGATCGCGTGTCTCGCGCACCACGATCCGACCAATCGCTTCGACCGATGGGACGCGGCCTTCGACGCGCAGCGCTAGCCGCTCCGGACCGGTTTCGATCGCGCCGCCTGGTACCGCGATGTTCTGCGTGGCGAGCGCGCGTTCGACGTCGACCGCGGTGAGCCCGGAGGCCTGCAAACGCAGCGGATCGAGCCACAAATTGATCTGGCGCTTGCGCCCGCCGAGGATCGTCACTTGGCCGACGCCGTTGATGCTCTCGATTTGCCGGCGCACTTTCTTGTCGGCGAGCTCGGTCACGTCGCGCAGCGAGCCGGGCGCGCGCAGCGTCATCAGCAAAATCGGCGATGCGTCCGGATCGACCTTGGTCACGACTGGCGGATCGATGCCCTTCGGCAGATCCGTGAGCACGGTGTTGATGTGATCACGAACCTCCTGCGTCGCGATGTCGATGTTCTTGTCGAGCGTGAACGTGATGACGACGAGCGACACACCTTGGCTCGAGGTCGAGCGTAGCTCGTCGATGCCGCTGATGGTGTTGACCGCGCCTTCGACTTTGTCGGTCAGCTCGGATTCGATTTCTTCGGGCGCCGCGCCGTTCAGTGTGGTCGTGACGAGCACGGTCGGGATGTCGACTTTGGGGAATTGGTCGAGCCCGAGCGAGCCGTAACCGACGATGCCGACGACGGCGACTGCCATCACCAGCACCCATGTCAAAACCGGATGCTTGACGCAAAGTGCGGCCAGCCACTGCATTTCGCCTCAGTTCACGAGCGCGCCTTCGACGCACGAATTGTCCGGTTTGACGACCACGCGCTCGCCTTCTTTGACGCCGCTTTCGAGCGCCACGCCATCTTCGAGCACGGCGCCCGTCTGCACCAAACGATGCTGCAAGCGATTGTCGACTACGACGAAGACCGCCGCTTGATTGTCGCTAGTCAGGAGCGAGCTCTTCGGCACGACCGGCAATCGCTCTTGCCCGATTGGCAAATGCGCGGTCACGAACATGCCGGGCAAGAGCACGCCGTCTTTGTTGTCGACGATGGCTTCGACCACCAAATCGCGTGTTTGCGCGCGCACTTCGCCGCCGATGTACTTGAGCACGGCGTTGAACTCTTTGCCTGGGATGCCGAGCGTCTCGAACCGCACGTTCACGCCGGCGCGCGCGGCGAAGATATCCGGCTCTGGTACGGTTAAGCGCACGCGCAGCGGATCGTCCGACAGCAGCGTGACGACTTTGCTGTCCGGCCGCACGTAGTCGCCGACATTGATCATGCGATCCGCGATTTTTCCGGAAAAAGGCGCGCGAATCGTGGCATCGCCCAGGGCTTGGCCGGCCTGCGCGGCGCGCGCGCGCGCGGCATCTTGCGAAGCGCTCTGCGACAGGCATTGCCCCATCGCGCGATCGTATTCCTGCTGCGTGACCGCGCCTTTGGCGAGCAGGCCTTGGTAACGCGAGCAGTCGAGCTGCGACGTCGCCAGTTGGTCGGCGGCGGTCTTCGCGTTGGCGATCGCTTCGGCTTGCGAGAGCGCGGCGGCCCGCGCATCGAGCTGCGCGATCTTGTCGCCCTTGTTCACGCGCGCGCCCAGTTCGACGAATACGCTCACGACTCGGCCGCTGGCGTTCGCCGCCAGATCGGTGCGCTCGTTCGCGTCCAACACGCCGGTGAGCGGCACCTCTTTCGGCACCGAGCGCGCCGCGGCGACGACCGTGTCGACGTGGATCGGCGTTTCTGCCGGTTTTTCCGCGGTCGGCGTTTCGCGGTGACAGGCCGCGAGTGCGAACGCGAAGAGCAGCGCGAGCCGCAGGTTCATTGCTTCGTTCCTTCTGGGCCCGACGCATCCAAGCGCAGCGCGGCTCGCGCGTAGGCGAGATCCGCGTCGGCCTGAATGCGCGCGACTTCGGCCTTGAACAAATCCTGCTCGGCTTGGAGCACATCGAGCTGCGTGGCGAGTCCGCCGCCGAAGCGATCGCGCGCGAGGCCCGCGGCTGCGGCGGCGGCTTGAACTTGCGCGCGCGCCGAACGCGCTTTGTCGATCGAAGAGCGCACCTGGTAAAAATCTTGGAAGATCGAGTCTTCCGCGCTGCGTTTGGTGGCGCGAGCGCGCATGCCCGCGGTGATCGCGGCGGCGCGTTGCGCACGTTCCGCCGCCGGAATCGTGGCATCGAGTCGCCAGGTCGCGATCGCTTGCAGCGTGTAATAAGTTTTGTGCAATGTGAGCGACGGCGCGTTCGTGAAGTGCTCGGTCGCGTTCGCATTCACTGTCGGTAACCAGGCCGATTTTGCGGCATTTACGCTGGCATCCGCGGAGCGCTCGGCGCTTTGCGCGCTCTTGACCGCGGGCAATTCGCTCGAGCGCGAGAGCCAGCGTTCGAGCGGCGCTTCTTCGTGCAGATCGTCAATCGGGAATTGGCTAACCGGTTCCGGCGTGAGCCCGCTCAAGCTCTCGAGCGAACGGCGGCCCGTGACGACGGCGAAGCTCGCCGCCGAAAGATCCTGCTCCGCTCGCGCCACGTCCGCATTGGCGCGTTGTACGTCGAGCTCCGTCGCGGTGCCGCCGCTTTTGCGATCGCTCACCAGGGTTTCGTTGGCGCGCGCTACGCCGAGTGCGTTCTGCGCCGCGACCAACAGTGCTTCGTTCGCAACGAGCTGAAAATAGGCGCGCGTGACCCGGCGCGCGACGTCCGCGCGCGTGTTTTCGACGTCCGCTTTGGAGCCTTCGAGCGTGGCACGCGCGGCACTGCGTCGTTCCCAGGCGCCGACGTCCAACACCGGGACGCTCAGCTGCAAGCTTCCGTCCAGCTGATTTTGCGGCAAAATCACGATCGTGCCGTTCGCGCCCGGCATGAAAAGGCTCTCTGGAAATGAGACTTCGTACTGATTGCGCGTGTAGGTGCCTTGTGCGGTGAACGCAGGCAAGAGCGCGCCGGTCGAGCGATCCGCTTCTGCGTCCCGCTGCGCGCTGGTCGAACGGGCAATCTGCAAATCCGAATTCGCTTCATTCGAAGCTTGAATGAAAGCGGTGAGCGGCTGAATCGCATTCGCGCGGGACGCAGACAACATTGCCGCCGCGATCAAAGCCAAGGCGAACGCCGGCCTCGCTCCCGAGACGGTGATTGCCAGCGTCGATTTCATCGCCGCTCAATCTAGAGGAGCTCGAACAAAACGCAACTACTTGTTGCATTTAGATTCCGGCGCTATGCGTCGCGTGGCAAACTGGACCTACGGTTCTGTAGCGATGGCCACCACGCCGCGTAAGCAATCCAGCCACGGCTCAAAACGCCCAGCGCGCCGCGAGCGCGCGATTTACCGCGCAACGCTCGAAGAATTGGCCGAGGCGGACTACGGCGCGCTCTCGGTCGAGAGCGTGGCGGCGCGCGCGCGCGTCAACAAAACGACGCTCTATCGTCGTTGGCCGACCAAAGCGGCGCTGGTGCACGCCGCGCTCGAGTCGATTGTGGATGCATTCGAGCTCGAGGCTTCCACCGGCTCGCTGCGGGGGGATTTGCTGACGCTCGCGCGGCGCATGCTCAAGATCACGCG
Source organism: Polyangiaceae bacterium (assembly GCA_036268695.1). Lineage (GTDB taxonomy): Bacteria > Myxococcota_A > Polyangia > Polyangiales > Polyangiaceae > PMG-095. The sequence goes on from DATATR010000213.1 coordinate 11,553, forward strand.
CTCGGTCGAGGCGCAGAGCTTACTCCGGGTGCGCTTGCTCGATGAACCCGAGCCCGAGCTTGCGCGCATCGCGGCGAAACTTCAGGCGCGGCGCCAAGCTCAGCTGACGCGCTTGTTGGAAGCAGCCAGCGCCCGCGGCGAAGTACGGCGCGGCACCGATCTCGGTTTGGTGCTCGACTTGCTCGGCGGCATGATCCACGTGCGCACCACAATCAAGAAAATGCGCGTTGACGACGCGTTGCTCCAGCGCGCGGTCGACATCTTGGTGAGCGGCATCTCGCTTCATCCGACTCGTGCGCGCTGAAACGTCGATCGTGACGCGCTCTATTTATTCCTCGAGCTCGAGCTCGCCGCTGAAGCGCACGTGTTCGACGGCCGCGCCCAGCACCGCGCGCCGATCCGCGGACGCGGTGCGCGCGCGCAGCTCCGCGAGCCGTTCGGCGAACGCCGCTAAATTGGCCTGATTCGCCAGGCGTTCGAGCTCTTCACGCAAACGCCGGCCGAGCGCTGGCGCCTTGCCGGCGGTGCTGATCGCGAACGTGACGAGGCCGGCGCGCGCTTGCGCCATGTGCGCATAGCTATTGTGCTCCGGCTGGTCGACGGCGCAGAAAAAGACGCGCCGCGCTTCGGCGAGCGCCGACATGCGCGCGGCAAGCTCGCGGTCCGCGTCGACCAAGACGGCGAGCCATTTGTCGTCCAAATCGGCGTCGACGAATTCGCGTTCGTGCAGCTCGATCGCGCCGTTCTTTGCCAGCGCGACGACCTCGTCCATGGGCGAGACGGAAACGACGCTAGGTCGCGCGCCGGCTTCGAGCAGCGCGCGAGTGCGAGCCAGGGATTCGGGTCCCGAACCGACCACCAAGCATGCGCGGCGCTCGAGCAAGAGCGCGACGGGAAACACCGGTTTGACTGCGAGGGTCATTGCGCCTTCGAATGATAGACGCTCGGCAAGAGCGCTTTGGTGGTGAATTTTTGCTGCCGCTCGGCATCGCCGATGCGCTGCAAGAAAAGGCCGGTGAACGTGCTGAAGAGCGCGTCACCCGGCGCGGCGGTGCCGGTCGCGCTCGGACGCATCACCCAGCGTTTGATTTTCTGCAGCAACTCCGGACTCACCGGATTGACCTGGATTTTCCCAGCTGCGAAAAGCGGAGTCGCGCTCGGAATTTGCGTCGCATCACCGGCGAGCAAGTGGCGGACTTCGGCGCAGCGACGAAGCACGCCTTCGACCGTCGTGGTCCAGCTCTGGCGCGTGGAGCCCGGACGCATCACTTCGACGAGGTACGCCTCCTCCCAAACGTGCCACGTCACTTTGCAGGTTTGTGCGGTCGTCGACAGCGGCGTGCTCGAACCGGCGCGGTAGACCGCCGCCGTGAGCACGATCGTGGTCGGCAGGCCGCGGCTCAATTTGCTCTGCAAATTCGCGTCGACTATATCGCGAAAGAGCAAATCCAAATACAAAAGCCCCGTGTCGGCGTCATAGTCGAAATGCGCTTCGCGCGTGACGACGTCATCTTCGGAAGAGTCGTCTGCGCGTGCGACTCGGCTGCTGCCGAGAGCCGCGCACGCGAGCGCGCACGCGAGCATCAGGCGCACGAATAGCTCGGTCCCCGCGCGCTTGCCCCTCGAGCGTTCGGCGACGCTACTGACCACCGGCGGGCCCCTTGCCGCGGATGGGCACGAAGCCGAGCGCGTTCGAGAACGCGAACACGAAGCCGCCCGCGCTCGTGTCCATGCGGAACCCCAAATTCCCAGTCAAATCGAGAGGAATTTGCGACCAACCCTTGTAGCCGACGGGTGGGCTCGTGATGTCGCGATCGCCGGCCAAGCCGTAGATGCCGGCGCTGGCGAATAGATCGATGCCGTAGATCGAGCGGCGGCCGCGGAACAGCGGAATGCGATACTCGCCGGAAAACTTGAATGCGTACTTGCCATAGCGAACTTCGACGATGTCCGTGCCCAAGAAATTCGGCGCGGGCCTGCGATCGAAGCTCACGCCGAGCACGCGCGAGGGCAAAAAGTCGCTCAAGTCGCCGACGTAGTACTGCTCGAAGAACGGCGCGTCGCCGGAGATCGCGCCGGCGAAGAGCTCGAGCCGGAGCACGTGATCGTGCCAGGGCAGATGCCACCAGTGCGAAGCGTCCACGTCGATGCGCTGATATTCGTAGTCGGACGCCGCCGGCAACAGCCCGACTTCGGCGCCGAACGACGCCTTCCAACCACGCGTCGGCAGGAACGGTTGATCGCGCGTGTCGTAATCGAGCGTGGCGCGCAAGGTGGACAGCACGCTGCGCCCACGCACGATCGCGAAGTCGATCGGTTCGGTGCGAAAGCCGCGCATTTGCGAGGCTTCGAGCGGATAATCGGCGTCGATCGATTCGAGCCGATAATTCAGCCAAAATTGCGTGGCGATCGACAGATCGCGGCCGACGCCGAGTGAGCCGCCGAAGCGCTTGTAATTGACGACCGCGGAGTTCGAGCTGCTCGTGCCGCTGGGATCGAACTTCTCGATGTCGGCGATGCCGAAGAAATCGCGCGCGTCGTTGTAGAGCAGCGTGCCGCTCGTCATCCAGGAGCTGCCGAGAAATGCTGGGTCCAAGAAGCGAACGCGCAAGGCGTACTCGTCTTGTGCGACGGCGACGGCGGAGCCGAGCGTGATGCCGGTGCCGAGCAAATTCGTCTCCGCGACGTCGAGGCCGGCATAGGCGGTGAGCGGGCGCGCGTTGCCTTGGCTGTCGGCATCCGCGGAGATGCCCATGCGCACGTCATTGAGCACGATCGTGTTGCGCTCGACGACGTCGATCACGAGCACGACGAAGCCGCGCGACGAACCCTTGCGCAGCGAAAACTGCACGTCGCGAAAGAAGCCCGTGCCGAGCAAGCGATAGCGCGAGAGCTCGACCTCGGGATCATCGACGTCGAAGACATCCCCGATTTTGAACGGCACGTAGCGCAAGACCACGCGCGCTCGCGTGCGCGTATTGCCGCGCACTTCCACGCCTTCGAGCGTGTAGCGCACGCGTAGCGCTGCCGGCCCGGCATGCGTTTCGAGCACGCCTTCCGGGCACGGACACGCTTTGCCCGCGCTCGGCAAATCCTCGCTCGGTTTTTGCGGCACCGGCGTGGAGGCTTCGCTCTTGCCCTCCGGTTCACCCGTGCCCCAAGTGTCGGCTGCGGGAGCTTCGGTTGCTTTCGGCGCGTCGCTCGGCTTGGTTGCTTCGCTGGATGCGGGCGGCGTTTTCGCCGGCGCTGCTGGCGCTTCTTTGGGTTGGGTTGGGTTTGCCTGGTCCGGCGCGGCCGGCGCGGTCGACGGCGCAGCTTGTGCGTATGCCGTCTGCACCGCGCTCGTCACCGTGAGCGTGATCGCCAGCGCACACCCGAACCACGGTGCGACGATCGCAAACGCGCTTCGATGCAGGCTACGGGTCACTCGGTCCGCCGAATGTCTGCCGGGATTCGCTCGTAAGCTTCACACAACTTCGCCATGCGCTCGGCGACCGCGGGAGCAAATTCCGTGCTCCGCGCACGAAATTCCCAATTGCCCGAAGGCGTGCCGGGCACGTTCATGCGCGCCTCGGTGCCGAGTCCGAGCAAATCTTGCAGCGGAAAAATGGCCGTATTCGCCACCGACATCAGCGCGAGGCGGATCATGTCCCAGTGCACCTCGCGGCCGTCGCTGCCGGCGTAGGTGAGCGCGCGCTCGCGTTCTTCGCGTAGCCTGCGGATGTCGTGCTCGGCGCGCGAGCGCTGGTGCGAGTCGAGCCAACCGACGACGGTGTCGTTGTCGTGCGTGCCCGTGTAAACGACGGTGTTTTTCGGAAAACGGTGCGGCTGATAATCGCGCGACGCATCCACGAACGCGAACTCGAGCACGCGCATGCCGGGCAATTCGAATCGATCGCGCAGATTGGCCACTTCCGGCGTGAGCAAGCCGAGATCTTCCGCGATGAACGGCAAGCTGCCGAACGCGGCTTTCACCTTCTCGAAGAAATCTTCGCCCGGCACGGCGACGAAACGGCCGTCTCGCGCGCTCTCGGACGAACCCGGAATCTCCCAATAGCGATGAAAGCCGATGAAGTGATCGAGTCGCACCGCGTCGAAGCGCTCGAGCGTGGTCTTGAAGCGCGAGATCCACCACGAGTAGCCGGTCTCGCGGAGCGCGCTCCAGTCGTAGAGCGGATTCCCCCAGCGCTGGCCTTCGGCGCTGAAGTAGTCCGGCGGCACGCCCGCGACGACGCGCCGCTCGCCCTGCGGATCGAGCTGAAAAATGGCTTGATTCGCCCACACATCCGAGCCGTCGTGAGCGACGAACATGGGCACGTCCCCGAGCAACTTCACGCCGCGCCAGTTGGCATAGCCGCGTAGCGCCGACCATTGGCGCGCGAACTCGAACTGCAAAAATTCGTGGTAGCGCACTTCCTGCTCGAGCTCGCGGCGCGCGCGTTCGAGCGCCGCGGGTTCGCGCTGCTTGAGCTCGCTCGGCCAGGTGGTCCACGGGCTCGCGCCATGCGCGGCTTTGAGCGCGCGGAACAGCGTGTAGTCCGGGAGCCACGCGCGCTGGCGTTCGGCGAACTCGGCGAGCTCGCGGCGCGTGCCGTCGTCTTGCAGCGACTGGAAGCGCGCGAACGCTTTGCGCAGCCGCTTTCCGCGATAGCGCAGGGCCGCGGCGTAACGCGCGCTGCGCCCGCTCGCGAAGCGACCCGGATCTCGAATTTCGCTTTCTTCGAGCAGGCCGTGATCGCGCAAGACTTCGAGGCTGATCAAAAGTGGACTGCCGGCGAACGCCGAAGGGCTGTCGTACGGTGATGCACCGCCGCCGAGTGGACCGACTGGCAACATCTGCCAGTAGCGCTGACCTGCGCGCGCCAAAAAATCCACGAAGCGATGCGCCATGGGTCCGAGATCGCCGACGCCGTGCGGGCCGGGCAGGGAAGTCGGGTGGAGCAGGATCCCGCTGCAGCGTTCGGAAAACGGATTCATGAAGCAATCACTCCGAGGGCTAAGGCCGCTAAGAATCGCCGGCCGCGCTGTCTGGCGGCCGCAGCAATGAAAGCACGACCGCGCCCGCGAGTAGCACCACGATCACGGCCAACGAAACCAAGCTCGAGATGTGCACGACGTGCGCGATCAGCATTTTCACGCCGATGAAAATCAAAATCAGGCTGAGCCCGGTGCCCAGGTGATGAAAGCGATTCATCATGCCCGAAAGCACGAAATAGAGCGCCCTCAGCCCCAGAATCGCCATGATGTTCGAGGTATAAACCACGAACACGTCCTTCGACACCGCGAGCACGGCGGGCACCGAGTCCACCGCGAAGAGCAGGTCCGTCACTTCGATCACCACCAAAACCAAGAGCAGCGGCGTCGCGTAACGCACGCCTGCTTTGATGATGGTGAAGTGATCTTCGTGGTATTCGTCGGTGGTTTTCAGGAAGCGGCGCGCGAGCTTCAGCGCGAGGTTGTCTTCGGGATTGACCGACTCTTCTTCTTTTCGCAACGCGAGCTTCAGGCCCGTGTACACGAGGAACGCGCCGAACACGTACATCATCCAGTGAAAGCGATGCAAAAGCGCCGCACCCGCGAAGATGAAGATCGCGCGCATCACGATCGCGCCCGCGACGCCCCACGAAAGCACGCGATGCTGGCGACCATCGCTCAACTTGAAGTAGTTAAAAATGACGAGAAAAACGAACAGGTTGTCGACCGAGAGCGACTCTTCGACCAGATACGCAATCAGGTAGCTGGCCGACAAATCGCGGCCCATGCGCCACCACACGAAGCCCGCAAACACGAACCCAGCGGCGATGCAGAACGCGCTCCGCACGAGTGCCTCACGAAACGACATGTGCCGCTTGCTGCTGCCGAGAAGCCCGATGTCGAGCGCCATGACGCCGATCACGACGGCGGCAAACACGGCCCATTCAAGCGAGCCCGCGCTCGTACTCATCCTCGCTTTGCTATCATGATGGCCGCGCACATGCTAGAAGGGGCACGAGCATGGTAGCCCAGTTTACACGAGGAATTTGCGCTCTTTTGTCGTTCGGAACGCGTTCGCCGCGTCGGCTCGGCCCGAGCGCACTGGCGCTCGTTTTGCTCGGTTCCGGCTTCGGCTGTCGGAGAACGCCGGAGCCGCCCGAGGCTTCCGGCTCGAGCGCGAACTCGAGTGCGCCCGCAACGCCGGCAGCTAAGCCGGCTGCTTCGCCCGCAGCGTCGAGCTTGCCGCCGGTCGAGATCACTTGGCTCGACCCGCCGAGTTTTCGCCGCGTTCCGCCGAAGAATCCGATGCGCAAGGCGAGCTACGAAGTGCCGCACGCGCCGAACGACAAAGAAGACGGCGAGCTCGCGGTCTTTTATTTCGGGCCCGGGCAGGGCGGCGGCATCGAGCAAAATGTGGATCGTTGGGTGAAGCAATTTTCCGGCGTTCAACCGAGTGACGTCAAACGCGCCGATCGCCAAGCCAATGGTCTGCGCGAGCACACGGTCGAGATCGCGCGCGGCACGTTCGACTCGGGCATGCCCGGCATGGGCTCGAGCGGGCCAAAGAAAGACTATGCGCTCGAAGGCGCGATCGTCGAAGCGCCGAGCGGCGCTTATTTCTTCAAGCTGACCGGACCGGCGCAAACCGTCGCCGCCGCGCGCGCAGCGTTCATGCAAATGCTGGATAGCGTGAAATCGAGCTGACCGAACTCGACTGAACATCGCTCCGTTCGGACGCGAAAAATGCGTGTACGGGCTAGCCTTGCGGGGTCGTGCGGCGCGGCGGCTTGACCGGCAGTGCTAGCTTGGTGAACTGTCGCGCCCATGCGTATCAAAGAGCTGACTCCTGTCGCATTGCTTGCGTTTGCTTTTTCGGTCGGTTGCTCGCAAAAACCCGAGCCCGCGTTCGCGTCTTCGGCGAACGAAGAGAGCTACGCCGAGCGCTACCCCGCAAACTTGCTCGCCGTGCGCACCGAATACGCGAACGACGAAGCCAAGGCGCGCGAGATTTTCGGGGGATTTCAGAATTACCCGGGTCAGCTCAGCGCGCCGGACGGCCAACAAGTACTGGCCGTGGTGCAGCGCGCGGACGCCGCCGGAAAGAGCGCTGCTTATGCCCAGCAAGCGCGTGAAAACCAAGACGTGTCGAGCTTCTTCACGGACGAGAAAGATCAGCTGCATCAAAAGGTCGGCGGTGCGGCGCAATACGCGGCCAAGCAAAAAGAGTGCACCGTGGACGTGGCCAGCCCCGCGATTGGCGCGCTCGACAGAGGCGTCGACAAAGCGCTCGAAGAGCGTTTGCGCGGCCACGACGAAGCGCACCGCTACATCGAGGACCACCAAGACGCGCTCGGCAAACCCAACCTAGAAAAATTGCAGAAACAAGCGGATGACATTTCGCTCGCGAGCTACTTGGTTCACGTCCGCGTCAAGGAATTGAAGCTCGAGCTCTCGCGCATGGTGGACGACGCTTCGGACGTCAAAAAGACGCTCGGTCGCGACGACACCGAGGCGCGCAGCGTGATCGCCGATCCAGCTGCATCGAAAGGGGCCAAGGCAACCGCACAAACCCGAGCCACCGCCGCTGAAGGCGCGAGCGCGAACATCGACTCTGAAGTCGATCAAGCCAAGCGCGCTGTGGCGGATATGGATGCGCGGAGTCAGCAGCTCGAAAAGGACTACAGCGCAGCGCTCACTGCGCTAGAACAAGCGCTCAGCGCTTTGCCCAAGAAATAGTGAGCGATGAACCACGCATACGCACTGATTTTGGCTGGCGGAAGCGGCACACGCTTCTGGCCGGCTTCTCGCACGACTCGGCCGAAACAAGTTCTGGCGATTGGACCTGGCGCGAAGGAACCGTTGATCGCGCGCACCGCGCGGCGGATCGAAGCCTTGTGCCCGCCCGAGCGCGCCTACATCGCGACCGGCACTTCGCTCGTGGGCGTGACGCGCGAGGCGTTGCCGTGGTTTCCGGAGAGCGCTTTTTTGGCGGAGCCCGTCGCGCGCAACACGGCCGCTTGCATCGGTTGGGCGAGCGCGTTGATCCATCGCCGAGATCCGGAAGCCTTGATCGCGGCCTTGCCGAGCGATCAGATCATGGACGACGAAGCGGGCTTCCGCGAGGCCGTGAAACAAGCGCTGCGCGTGGCCGAGAGCGGCGCGATCGTGACCATGGGCATCAAGCCCAATCGCCCCGAGACCGGCTACGGCTACATCGAAGTCGGTGAAGAGCTTTCGCCGGGCGTGCGCGGAGTGGCTCGCTTCGTCGAAAAGCCGTCGCGTGAAACCGCCGAGGGGTACCTGGCGAGCGGGAAGTACCTGTGGAACGCGGGCATGTTTTTCTTCCGCGCGGAAACGATGCTCGCCGCCATCCGCGAGCACATGCCGAAGCTCGCCGAAGGCATCGAGCGCATCGAACGCGCCGCGAAGAGTGGCGCCGAAGCCGAACGCAAAGAGACTGAAGCCGTGTTCGATGCGCTCGAATCGGTCAGCATCGACTACGGAATCATGGAAAAAGTGCGGCAATTAGCCGTAATTCCCGCCGACGTGGGCTGGAGCGATCTCGGCAGTTGGCACTCGGTCTGGGAGCTCGGTAAAAAAGACGAGCACGGCAACGTCGCGCACGAGGCCGCAGTGCTCGTGGACGCGCAAAATAATTTGATCGAAAATCTGCGCACCACGCCCTCGGGCAAGCGCGTCATCGCGCTCGTCGGCGTGCACGACCTGTGCGTCGTCGATACGGACGACGCGCTTTTGATCCTGCCGCGCGAGCGCTGCCAGGATGTGCGCGAGATCGTGGCCGCGCTCAAGCAGCGAGGCGATCCGGTTTGAGTGCGCGCGGCGCGCGTATTTTCGGCGCTGCGCTGGCTTTGGGGTTGCTCGGCGCGGGTTGCGCCAAGTTTCAACAAGCGCGCGAGTGCGGCACGTTCGTGAAGACGGTCAACGCTTGGCTCGCGCGTCCCGCGCCGAGCGCGCCTAACTCGAACGATCCGAAGGCAATCGCCGCCGAGAGCCGGCGCACCGCGCAAAGCTACGACGAACTCTCGAAGAGCCTCGGTGCACTGCACATCGCGAACGAGGATCTCGCCCCGCGCGTTCAGCGCTATCAAGATCTCGCGAATTCCGCTGCGCGAACGCTGCGGGACGTCGCTGCCGCGCTCGATCGCGGTGACCTCGAGCAAGCGCGGCAAAAGCGCGTCGAGTTCGACAGCGTGGCTGAGAACGAAGGGCCATTGGTGAAAGAGATCAACGGGTTGTGTCGCTGAATTTCGGCCGAATCTCGGCCGAGTCATGGAATCGCCCGGGGGCGAACACTACTCGCCTACGATGAAGCAAATTCACGCGCTGTCGGTGGCTGTGGCGATTGCTGGGATGGTTTCGGGATGCAGCAGTGACAGCGGGGCGAACGGGGGAGTCGTGCCGGTCACGGGCGCGCCGAATGGCGGAACATCGACGAGCAGCGCCGGCACGAGTGCCGGTGGCGGCAGCGCGGGCACGAATGCGAGCGCTGGTTCGACGGCAATCGCAGGCACCGGCGGCACGTCGAGTGCCGGCGCGTCGAACGGTGGCTCCGGCGGCAGCGGACCGCCGATGTGCATGCCCGCGTGCACGACGGATCAAGCCTGCGTCGAAGGCAAATGCATGCCCAAGCCGACCCAGCTCACGCAAGTTGCGGGCTGCGGCACGATGTATCTCGCGCTGAACAAAGACACTCTCTATTTCACCGACAGCATGCACGGCAAAGTGTCGAGCATTCCGGTCGCTGGCGGCACCGCGACGGACGTCGCGACCGGTCAGAAAGCGCCGATCGCGATCGCGGTCGACGACAACGCCGTGTACTTCAGCACCTCCGGCGCGAACGCGGGTGACAACACGCTGATGATGAAGGCGACCGCCGGCACGGCGCAAAAAATCAGCGCTTCGACCAAGACCACAAACGCGATCACGCTCGACGGCAAAGGCGCGATCTACTACGGAGATGGCGACGATTTGATGAAGGTAAACGCGATGCCCGCGTCCACGCCGGCAAAAATCGGAACTTTGGAAGGCGTGCCGACGGCAATCGTGATCACGCCGACGCGACTATTCATGACGCTCGGGCTCGACAACGCGGTGCAGTGGCGCAACCCGGATCCCGCAGCGAGTGGCTGCACCGACCCAGTGGCGCGGCCCGTCGGTAGCACCACCGGCGGATGTTCGTTCGAAGAATCACAAGGCAACTTGCTCTTGGATTCGCTCGGGCTCGAGGGCAACAAGGTGATCTGGGCGAACGGCCCATTGATGCAAAGCGCAGACACGACCGTCGACGCGACCATGATGGGCAGCGGTCACTCGATCGCATCGACCGACAGTTTCGACAACATCTCGGGCTTTGCCGCGAACGCGAGCACCGTTTACTTCGGCGAAGCCACGACCGGCATCATCGAAATGGCGCCGCTCCCGGACGGCGATCCGGTGATCTTGGTCGAAGATCAAACGAGCGAGCTTCAACCCTCGTCGTTCGTGATGGATGACAGCAACGTCTATTGGCGCACGAAAGATTGCTCGATCATGAAGCTCGCGATCGGCGGTGTGGCGGCGCTTTGAGCCGCTGACTAGCGCCGTTTTCGCGGCGCGGCCGAGCGCGACGAAGCCGGGGGATTCGAGCGCGGCGCGTTCGAGCGCGGGGGATTCGAGCGCGGTCGCGCGCGCGGGGGCGGCCGCTCCGAGCGCGGGCCGCCGCTGATCCGCGACGAAGCCGGCAGCGAGTCACCGGCCAAACCTTGGAGCCGCTTGAGCTCGTCGCGAAGGCGCGCTGCGGTCTCGAACTGCAGCGACTCGGCGGCGGCGAACATCTCTTGGCGCACGGCTTCGATCCGCTCGAGCACGTCCGCCTCGCTCGGTTCGGCCTTGGCGACGCCGGGTTTTTCGCGCGAACCGCTCTTCGGCACTGCGTAGTAGTCGGTCGTGCCACTGGCCGGGTTCATGTCGAAAATCGCGCGCTTGATCGTGGCTGGGGTGATGCCGTGCTCCGTGTTGTACGCTACTTGGATCGCGCGCCGGCGATAGGTCTCGGCGATCGCGTACTTGATCGCGTCCGTCTCTCTGTCGGCGTACATCAAGACTTGGCCGCGCGCGTTGCGTGCCGCACGACCGATGGTTTGAATCAGCGAGCGCGGGCTGCGCAAAAAGCCCTCTTTGTCTGCGTCCAAGATCGCGACCAGGCTCACCTCGGGCAAATCCAAGCCTTCGCGCAAGAGGTTGATGCCAACCAAGACGTCGAACTCGCCCGCGCGCAAATCGCGCAGGATTTCCACACGCTCCATCGTGTCGATGTCGGAGTGGAGATAGCGCACGCGCACGCCGAGCTCGGCGTAGTATTCGGTCAGATCCTCGGCCATGCGCTTGGTCAACGTGGTCACGAGCACGCGTTCGCCGAGCTCCACGCGCTTTCGGATCTCACCCAGCAAATCATCGACTTGGCCGCCCACTGGGCGCACGATGATTTCCGGATCGATCAAGCCGGTCGGGCGAATCACTTGTTCGACCACGACGCCTTGTGAGCGCTCGAGCTCGAAATCACCTGGTGTCGCCGAGACGAAGATCGTCTGGCGCATGTGTTTTTCGAACTCTTCGAACTTGAGCGGGCGATTGTCGAGCGCGCTCGGCAAGCGGAAGCCGTATTCGACGAGGGTTTCTTTGCGCGAGCGATCGCCGCGGTACATCGCGCCGATCTGCGGCACGGTCTGGTGGGATTCGTCGATCACCAGCAAAAAATCTTCGGGGAAATAGTCGATCAAGGTTGGGGCTGGATCGCCCGCGCTGCGCTTCGAGAGGTGCCGCGAATAGTTCTCGATGCCTTGCACGAAGCCCATTTGTTCGAGCATCTCGAGATCGTACAGCGTGCGCTGCGACAGCCGCTGCTTCTCGAGGAAGCGCCCGTTCTTGTCGAAGTAATCGAGCCGATCCCGGAGCTCTTCGCGAATGCCTTGGATGGCGTTGTTCAGCTGCTGCCGCGGTGTGACGTAGTGCGAGCTCGGAAACAGCGAGTAGCGGTCGAGCGCGCCGAGCACGCGGCCGCGCAGCGGATCGACCTCGCTGATGCCGTCGATCTCGTCGCCGAAGAACTCGATGCGGATCGCCGTGGCTTCTTCGTAGGCCGGGAAAATCTCGACCACGTCGCCGCGCACGCGGAAGGTGCCGCGGTGAAAATCGACGTCGTTGCGCTCGTATTGGATGTCGACGAGGCGACGCAAGAGCTCGTCCCGGCGCATCTCTTCGCCCTTGACGATCTCGATCAACAAGCCCTCGTACGTCTCGGCCGAGCCGATGCCGTAAATGCAGCTCACGCTGGCGACGATGATCACGTCCGAGCGCGAAAGCAGCGCGTGCGTCGCGGTGTGGCGCATGCGATCGATCTGGTCGTTGATGATCGCGTCCTTCTCGATGAAGGTGTCCGTGGTCGGGATGTACGCTTCGGGCTGGTAATAGTCGTAGTAGCTGACGAAGAAGGCGACCGCGTTCTCGGGGAACAAGTCGCGCATCTCGGCGTAGAGCTGCGCGGCCAGCGTCTTGTTCGGCGCGATGATCAAGGTCGGCTTTTGCAGCCGCTGGATCACGTTCGCGATCGTGAACGTCTTGCCGCTGCCAGTGATGCCGAGGAGCGTCTGCTGTTTGATGCCCGCGCCGAACGAGCCCATCAATGACTCGATCGCCGCCGGCTGATCGCCCTTCGGCTCGAACTCGCTGCGCAGTTTGAACTCAGGCATCGCGGGAAACGGAGAGCTTGTCACGCTGGGCTTGGGTTTCAAGCTGGCGGGGGGGTTTTGCTGGGTGGGGCTTTGCCGTTGCCGTCGCCAGTTCGCGGTTGTGGGATTTCTTGCGGTGCAATCGACTGTGAGTTTGCTGCCGCACGCGCCTTGCCTCGAAACAACGGGCGCCTGTTCGGTCAGGTCTTGTTGGCTCGTGGTCTCTGGCGAGAACCGTGATCAGCCGCGCGAACCTGTCGCGTTGTATTATTTCCGTGCATGCGCCTGTGGCCCTTCGCGCGCGCTTAGGCGCGACCGGAAAGACGCCTAGATGCACGAACGGCGACGAACTCGCGGTCGATTGCCCGGCAAAAATTAGCAATCGATAACACGCATCCGCACCCACAAACCCCACCCGATGCGAAACCTTACCTCTTCGAATACTGGAAGCGCTTGCGGGCGCCCGCTTGGCCGTACTTCTTGCGCTCGACCTTGCGGTCGTCGCGCGTGAGGTAACCGGCGCGTTTGAGCGGGCGGCGACGTTCCGGATCTTCCGAAGTCAAAGCGCGGGCGATGCCGTGGCGCATCGCATCGGCTTGCGCGCTGTGGCCGCCGCCGGCGACGGTCGCGCGGACGTCGTACTTGTCGACTAGCTCGAGTAGCTCGAGCGCTTGGCGCGCGATCATGCGGCCGGTCTCGCGCTCGAAGTAATCGTCGATCGACTTGCCGTTGACGGTGATCTGGCCCGAACCGGCTTTGATCCAAACACGCGCGACCGCGGTCTTGCGCTTACCAGTGGCGTACGTCTGAGCTTCCGACATGTTCTAAGAATTCCTGAATCAGAGCGGCAGAGTGGCCGGCTTTTGCGCCACGTGGGGGTGCTCGGCGCTGCCGTACACCTTGAGCTTGGTGAGCATTTCACGACCGAGCACGTTCTTCGGCAGCATGCCTTTGACGGCTTCGGTGACCGGCAAATCCGGGTGCCGCGAGATCGCTTTCTCGAAGCTCTCGGAGCGAATCGCGCCGGGATAGCCGCTGTGCGTGTAGTAGAATTTGTTGATCGACTTGGTGCCGGTGACCTTCACTTTGTCGGCATTGATCACGATCACGAAGTCGCCGGTGTCGACGTGGGGCGTGTACGTCGGTTTGTGTTTGCCGCGCAGGACGGAAGCGACTCGCGACGCCAAGCGTCCGAGCGGTTGATTGGTCGCGTCCACCACCCACCACTTGCGGGTGCTGCTGGCTTCAGCAGGTTTTGCCACGTAACTCGACATCTTACGGAACCTCGAAAAGCGGCGCGTGCCGCGGGGAAAGGGGTCGGTCTACTAGCGTTCGGTACGGCTTGCGTCAAGCAAAGCCGAAAAGTGGCTACGGAATGGCCGCAGCGCCGGCTTTCCGTGAGCGCCCATGGCGCGAATGGCACCGCGACCGGGGATTTTGTGGGATTGGTCAGTGGGCCGATGGGCCGCGCAGGAGGCCAACCCAAAAACACGAAGTACGATGAACCTTGCAGCTCCAAGCGAGGTAACGAGCGGGGCCGCCCGAGGCCGAGCTTCGCGTCGGTCCGAAAAGCGCCGCCGTCATCGACAATCGGTATACTGCGGGTTTCAGTATGTCGAACGTTGGTAGTCCGCGGCTGCTCGAGCGTCTCGTTGCCGACGGACTGCTTGGACCCGAGCAGCAAGAGGCGACGCTCAACTACATGCAGCGAAGCGGCGAGCGCGTCGAAGAAGCGCTGCTCGACATGAAGTTCCTCGAAGAGGTGACGCTGCTCAAGTACCTCGCGGCGCTGCACAAGACGCGCTTCGTCTCGACCGAGAAGCTCGCGAAGGCGGACATCGATCGGCTCACGCTCGACAAGGTGCCGAAGAAGCTGGCCGAACGCGAGCTGGTGTTTCCGGTGCTGTACGACACGTCGAGCAACGTGCTCAGCGTGGTCACGCCGAACCCGGACAACGCGCCCGCGCTCCACGACATTCAGCTCGCTTCGAATTTGAAAGAGGTGCGCGCGTTCGTGGGCCGGCCGCGCTCGGTCAAGGCGGCGATCGGCAAAGCATACAACGGCGACATCCACGCGTTCGCGACGCTCGATCGCAGCGCGCACGAGCAGTTCACCACGATGCTCAACGTGTACGAGCGCAATCTGGTGAGCGAAGAGAGCATCACGATGTCGATCGCCAAAGAGGCGACCACCGACGAACGCGTGCTTTCGGCCCAGGATTTCAGCACCAAAGCGACGTCGAGCTCCGGCAAGGGCATCGCGGACGATTCGTATCTCGAGACCTTGAACGTGCTCGTGTCTTTGATCGAAAATACGCGCCAGGATTTGCGCGGGCACTCGGCGCAAGTGGCGCGGCTGGTGAAAAAAATCTGCGAGCGGATCGGCTTGCCGGAGATGACGCGCGCGGCGTTGATCGTGGCGGCGCACGTTCACGATCTTGGCAAGATGGGCGCGTACCATTTGACGGCGCTGAACGTCTCCGAATACGAAGGGCATCGCGCGCAAGCGGTGAAGCAATTCAAGGCGCCGCTTCGCTTGCTCGAGGCGGTCTCGCTGCCGCGCGAAGTCGCGCAAGCGGTCGAGCAAATGTACGAGCGTTACGACGGCAAGGGTTTGCCCGAAGGCGCCTCGGGCAAGGAAATCGCGCTCGGCGCGCGCTTGCTCGCGATCGCGGACACGTACGCGGATCTGACGCAAAATCCCCGCAATCCGTTTCGGAAGACGCTGCGTCCGGTGCAAGCCTGCGAAGTGCTCGAGCGTTATCGCGGCACCGTCTTCGACCCCAACTTGGTCGACTTGTTCAAGCACACCGTGACCGGTGAAGACTTGAAAGCGCGTTTGCTCGCCAATCGCTATCGCGCGCTCGTGGTCGACCCGGATCCGGAAGAGACGACCGTGCTCGAGCTGCGCATGGTGGAGCAAGGCTTCGAAGTGGCGCAGGCGCGCGCGACGGACCAAGCGCTCAAGATTCTGGAAAAGGGCGAGATCGACATCGTCGTCAGTGAGCTCGAGCTCCAACCGATCGACGGCTTTGCGCTCTTGGCCGAGGCGCGCAAACATCCGTGGGGTCAGCGAGTACCGTGGGTGATCGTCACGGGACGCGCCGGCGGTCGCGCCGACGCGCAAAAAGCGTTCGAGCTCGGCGCGATCGACTTTTTGACTAAGCCGCTCTCGAGCGACCTTTTAGTAGCGAAGCTGAAGCAAATCATCGAACGCGAAGCGGTGCGCGGCGGCCCGGCGCGCGGCGTCGCCGGCTCGCTTCAAGAAATGGGGCTGCCCGAGATGGTGCAGGTTCTGTGGTACGGCCGAAAAACGGGCTCTCTCAAAATCCGCTCTGGTGCGAATTCGGGTGAGATCCACTTCGTGAACGGCGCCATCTACAACGCGCTGTGGTCCAGCTTGCGCGGAGAAGAAGCGTTCTTCGCCATGCTCGGTCTGGGTGAAGGCGAATTTTCCCTCGATCCGAACTTCACCGCACCGCAGCAAGTGATCCAAGACACGCCCGAAGCCCTCCTCCTCGAAGGCATGCGCCGCCTCGACGAAGCGGGCAGGTAGACTCCTCAGCGAAGCCGGCAGGAACCGGCAGGTAGAGCAACGCTGTTTTGGGGCCGGGCTCATCTCACAAATGATTGTTTTGGGGCCGGGCTGATCTCACAAATAGTCGTTTTGGGGCCGGGCTCATCTCACAAGTAGTCGTTTTGGGGCCGGGCTGATCTCACAAATAATCGTTTTGGGGCCGGGCCCCCAAAACCGAGGGTGGGGCCCCCGCTTCAGCGGGGCGGGAGCGGAGCTCCCGAAGAGAGAAGACTCTCGAACTTGGCCATTTCTTCAGTGGGAGACCACGATCTGGGGCGTCCGTGGTATTCTCTGAGATTGCCGTGAAGGGTTTGGTTGTGTCCAACGTGCCTCCCCCACTACTCGGATTCAATAACAACGTCCGACACCGGGGCCGCATTTTCCATATCCAGACCGAAGACTCCGGCATCAAGAACCCGCGCATCGTGACGCACCTGTTCGCGGACGGCGGTCGCATCATCAAGACGACGCGCACCGACTACGCCGAACACGTGTCGCGCGCGGACATACAAGTTTACGTGCGCACCCTGATGAAGGAGCAGCACAAGCGCATGTTCACCGAGCTCCGACTCGGCGAGCTCGACACGCTGCTCGAAAACATCTGTGGCCCGTTCGAGCTGCCGGCGCAGATGAGCGCCGCGCCACCGTCGCTCGTGAGCGCACCGCCGCCGAGCGAGCTCGTCAGCGACGCGGCCATCACCCGGCGCTCAACGACGCCGGAAGAAGAGACTCCGCCGCCTTCGTCGTCCGCGTTCGACGGCGAAGAGCGGCCTTCGGAAGCCGCGCGCCGGCGTAAGCGCGCGCTCTCGAATCCGAACTTGCGCAAGGTCACGCCGTCCGTGCCGCCGCCGAATGCCGCTGCCTTCGACTTGGACGTCGCCGCGCTCGAGCGCTTGCCTGCGAAGCCGGTCGCGCGCATCGACCGCACGCCGGAGCCGCAATCGGCGCGCCCGCTGCGCAAGAGTAACCCCGCGCCCGCGCGCAAGAGCCGACCCGCGCCGCCGGCTTCGAGCAAGCAATCTCCGCCGCCGAGCTTGTCGCGGCCTTCGTCGCGCTTCGCGGCAGGTCCGTCGAAGAGCGCGCAATCGATCTTCGGTGACGGCGTGATCAGCGAGCAGTCGCTGGACGAAGTGATCCTGAGCTACCTCGCCGAAGATCTCGACGGCTCGTCCGAGTAGCGACTCAGCCTCGGCTACTGCACGGTCAAAATCAGCTGATTGGGTTCGGGTTCGCTCTGTGCGCTGAAGCGCACGCCTTCGTCCGTGGAGGTTTCACCGGAGAGCGTATCCACGTGCAAGCCGATCACGAACGAGCCGCCCAAGCCGGCCACCCCAACCCAACCCAAAAGATACTGACGCACGCGCAGAAGATAGCCCAGCCGCGACGCGATTCGAGGCGCGATCCGCGGTTTCACCACGGCGGCGCCGCGCGCGGCAAGCAACCCATCGATCGAACCCTTATGTCGAAAAGAACAGCGAGCGATTCGAATGGAAATTTTCCTCAAGAAATTCAGGGCTCAGTCGTCAATCGCCTTGCTCTCGGCGGGGTTTTTGGGCGCGTGTTCCGGCGGTTCGGCGGCGAACTCGGGACCGAGCGCAGGTTCGACGGCGACGAATGCCGGCTCCGCGGGCACGAGCGCGGGCGGCGGAACTAGCACCGAAGCCGGCGGGGAAAACGCTGCGGCGGGCAGCGGCGGAAATCTCGGAACTTCGTTGGCTGGGTCGGGCGCGGGTGGGACGAGCGGCTCGCTCGGCGGTGGCGCGAACGGCGGAGCCGCGACCGCGGGAAGCGCGAACGGCGAAACGGGCGGCGGGAGCGCGAGCGGCGGAGCCAGCTCGAGCTCCGGTTGCACGCCGGACAACGGCTTCGCTTTCACGTTCGCGTGCTGGCCGATGCCGAACCCGGCGAGCACCGGCTTGCCGAATCCGAGCAACTACACGGACAACGGCGACGGCACGGTGAAAGACAACGTCACTGGCTTGGTCTGGCAAAAAGCCGTCGACATGACGGCGCAAAAGCTGAGCTGGGATGACGCAAAGAGTTACTGCGCGGCGCTCACGCTTGCGGGCCGCACCTGGCGTTTGCCCACGCGGATCGAGCTTTTGTCGCTCGTCGATTTTACGCGCGTGGGTCCGGCGATCGACACGAAGACGTTTCCGAACGTGCCGGGCGGCGCTTATCATTGGACTTCATCGCCGTGGGTGGTTTCGCAAATCTCGACCAAGCCACAAGACTCGTGGATCGTGAACTTCTACGAAGGCTTGACGAGCAACGCCGGCGCGCGCACGGACGCCGAATACGCGCGTTGCGTTTCGAGCTCCAAACAAGGCCCGATGCCGAACCAATATTCGATGGCCGCGCGCGGCGAAGTCGAAGACAACGAAACCGGCTTGATTTGGCTGCAAGCAACATCGCCCGCGACTCACACGCAAGCCGACGCCATCACGTATTGTCAAACCCTCGGTTTGAATGGTCACACGTTTCGTCTGCCGAGCATCAAAGAGCTCTCCACCTTGGTCGACGAGAACCCGCCGATCGCCAGCGTTTCGCCCGCGATCAACACGACCATGTTCCCCGACACCAAAGCCAACGGCTGGTACATTTCGTCATCCGCCTGGGCGGGCCCAGCCGCGATGTCTTCATCGGGCGCCTGGGCGATCAACTACGAAGATGGCTTTACTGACCCGGGTTACAACAGTCACTTCACGGACGGCTGGGTGCGCTGTGTGAGGTGACCGGTGCGCGCCGAGGGCGCGCTCGCATGTCGGCGTTGGTCAGTTCACGCAAGTCGCATAGCTCGTCAGCTCATCGCCGTTGTCGAGGCCGTCGAGGCAACCGGTGAAGCCGTAGTCCGTGCAGTCGACCTCGACTTGCGCGCCGCCGTAGCAGAAGTCGAGCTTCGAGCCGTTGCAGAACTCGGCGCAGGTGTTGACGTCCGCCGGCTTGCAGCCGGGCGCGAGGCAATAGTTGGTGTCGCCGTCCGCGTCGGCGGCACCGACTTGGCATTTCAAGCCGACCGAGCCGCAGTCGTAGTCGTACTCGCCGCCGCCGGAGCAAACCTTCGCGATGTTGGTCGTGCTGCAGGTGGTGCTGTCGGCGCCGCAAGTTTGCGCGGTCAAGTAGCAGCCCGCGGTGCCGCTCGAGTCGTCACAGTAGGCGAAGTCCCCGCACTTGAAGCCGTAGGCTTTGTTGCCCGTGCACTGATATTCGTAGAGCGGCGTCGCTTCGGTGCTGCAAGTGTAGTCGCCCGGCGTGGTGCCCACGCAGCTCTCGTTGACCAGGCAATCCGAGACGGTCACGCCGCCACTCACGTACGTGCCGCAAGCCGTGCCGCCCACGCCGACGCAGTCGATCCAAGAGCTGAATTGCCCGTCCTCCGTGCACGACACGGCTTTGGTGCCCGAGCAGTAGTCGGTGCCGAATCGATTGCTCGGACAGAGGTCGTCGCCCGCGATGCCGTTGTGCTCGCACGCTTCGTAATCGGCGCAGGTCGTCGATTTGAGATTGCAGCGTTCGCCGGCAAACGCATCCTGGGTGTTGTTCGTGACGCAGGTGGAAATGGAGCGCACTGGCTCGAACGGATCGCAGCCCATGCGCAAAATGCAGCTTCGCACCACGCCGTCGTTGAGCGTGAACGTCGTCTTGCCGTCGCAGCCGAGTGGGCCCGTCGCGGGGCCGCCCGCGCTGCCCGCGGAGCCGCCGGTCGTCGAGCTGCCGGAGCTTCCGCCCGTGCCTGCTTCACCGAGCGCGCCCGCTTCGCCGCCCGCGGATTCACCGGCTTTCGCGTTGCCACTGCCGGCGCTGCTCCCGCCCGCTTTGCCGCCGCTGCCGCCGTTCGCGCTGCCAGCATTCGAGACCGTCCCAGCCGAGCCGCCCGAGCCACCCGACGGCGCGACGTCGTAATCACTGAGGCCGATGATTTGCGAACAACCGAGCGCCGAGAGCAGCGTCAGTGGCAAGAGCGCGAGCGCGCGGCCGGCCGTGAGTTTGCGTTTCGCAGGCTGAAATTGGCTCATCAGAATGCCCCCGTGACGCCGGCGCTATTGACGCCAATCCAAGGTTGAATGCTGAGCTTCGGTCGCTCTTTTTTAGCCGTGGTCGCCGCGGCTGCTTCGCTGCTCTTGTTGCCGGTGAGCAGCAAGACCGTGCCGACCCCGATGCCGACGATGCCGACGCCGAATCCAATCGTCGAAATCGTGGCCATGCTCTTGGCGCCGTCCAAGTCCGATTGCGACGTGCAAACCTTGTTCGGACAATCCGAGGCCTTGCCGAGCGCGAGCACGCCGGTGATCGCGCCGACCAAAATGCCCGCGCCGCCCACGCCGAGCACGACGTACGCCGGCGTGTTCGATTTTTTCTGTTCGGGCGGCGGCGGCGCGACCGGCGGCGCTGCAACCGGTGGCGTCGCGACGGGCGGCAGCGCGGCGACCGCGTTCGGGTCTTTGTCGAGCGTGAGCGTGACCTCTTGGTGGCCGCCTTCAGCGAGCGTCACGCTTTGACCGGCCGCGCGATAGCCGTCCGCGGTGACACTGATTTCGACCGTGCCCGGATTGGTCGGGCGATCGGCGCCGATCAACGCGGGCGGGATCGGCTTTCCGTTCACGGTCACCGTCGGTTTCGCATCCGGCGGCGCGACGTTGATCGTCAAATGCGCGATCTTCGGCGTGGCCGTCGCGAGCGCCTTCTGCGCGCGCGTTTGAGCATCGCGAAAAACTTGGGGCGCGTTCGACGGCAAGGGCTCGCGCACGACCGCGTTCAAATTCTCCGAGCCCTCGACGACCTGCCCGACGTTCACTTGGCACTCGCCGAGCCGCTCGAGGATCGTCGGCGCGTGATGCAAGGCTTCGGCGCGCTGCAATTTCTCGATCGCTTCTGGGCATTTCCCGGCGTCCGCCAGCTGCACGCCTTGAATGCCGAGCGCTCGCGCGGCCGCGGTGTTTTCGGCTTGGTCGTCCGCGCGACTCGCGTTGGCGATGCTCGTGACCAGCGCTGCTGCAAGCAAAGCCAGCGCCGCGCGATCCGTCCGAGGAAGCCTGAGCGTGATTCGAGACTGGTTCATGTCGCTACTTTCTGTTTAAGGCAGCTCGCTCGCCGAGAGAAGCAGAAGCTCAGAAACCGATATCAGTTGTGGTGCTGTGTGTCTTTGCGATTGCGTTCGTATGCGCGCTCGCGCCTGATTTTTCAGCGCTTTGCGCATGCCGCGCGGCGCTCGTTTGCGCCTTCACTGGATGAGCCTCGGCCGCGCTCTTTTCGCTGCCAGCCGCGCTGACACTCGCTGGGCTCGGCTGGATTGGGGTGGGGGTGCCTAGTCCGACTTGGCTCGTCGCGCTGGGGGCGCTGCTCGTCGCGCTGTCGGGCGGAGCCACGCTCGGCGTCGCGCCGAGCGGCTCTGCGACGGCGTTGAGCGGCTCTGCGACGGCGTTGAGCGACGGAGCCGCACTCGGCGCGGCCACGGATTTATGCCTACCGAACAGATATGCACTCCCCCCCAACAAAAAAATCAACCCCGCGCCGAGCGCGAGCGCGAGCGCGAGCGGCGTGCGCGACGTAACCGGCAGCGAAAGCTCGGCTTCGAGCGTCCGCGACGCGGTCACGTGATTGCTGCCGAGCAGCGTCGGGTCGGTGACGATCACTTGCGTCGAGCCTTTGCCGGTTCCGCTGGCTTCGGCCGGAGCCATGCGCGGCACGCCGTGCGCGATCGGCGGCGAGTGCCCGCGCAGCGTGTCGAGCTTCGGATCCGGTTGCGGCGCGCGCGAATACGCACCCGAGCTCACGCCGAGCGCGAGATCGAGCGCTTCGATCATTTCATCCGCGGTTTGAAAGCGCGCGTGCGCTTCGCGCGCGCAAGCTCTGCCGAACCACTCGGCGACGCTCTGCGGAATCCACGGCGCTTTGGCGCGCGGATCCGGCAATGGCGCCGTGCAAATCGCGACCAAAACGTCCGCGAACGAATCGCCGTCGAAGGCGAAATCCCCGGTCAACATGTTGTAAAACACCAGGCCGAGCGAATACAGATCGGAGCGCGAATCGACCGAACCCGCGCGCACTTGCTCCGGGCTCATGAACAGCGGCGTGCCGAGCAGCGTGCCGGTCTTGGTGTTCGAAGCGACGCCGTGCTCGTCCAGCTTGGCGATGCCGAAATCCAAAACTTTGGCCACGAAGCCCGCTTCGTCTTCATCCGCGCGGGTGAGAAACACGTTCCCCGGCTTCAAATCGCGGTGCACGATGCCCTGCGCGTGCGCGCGCGACAGCGCCCGCGCGATGTGGCGCGTGGCGCGCACGGCGTCATTCAGCGGCACATCGCGCTCGCGCTCGAGGCGTTGCTCGAGCGTCTCGCCTTCGAGATACTCGAGCACGATGTACGGCGTGCCCGCGGCGGTCTCGCCGTCATCGTAGACTTGCACGACGTAGCGCGAGCGCAGCCGCGCGGCGGCCTTGGCTTCGATGCTGAAGCGCGCGCGCGCTTCCACTGATTGCGCGTGCTCGGCCGCGATCAACTTGATCGCGACGCGCTGGCCCAGCGTGAGGTGCACCGCGGACCAAACCGTGCCCATCGCGCCGCGTCCGATTTCCTTCTCCAGCCGGTACTTGCCGCCGAGCACCTCGCCCTCGCGGATCGAGGCCGGGATACCCTGGGAAAGTAAAACCGTTTCGCTCATGGCTCGGGACAAACGCGGCCATGGGTCCGCTCCCACGCGCCGCCCCAGCTTACGCTGGACGACGCGCGGTGGCTATGGTCAAGCCGTCAGCGTTGCCCGGAGTTTCCGTGCGCGATCGATGCGCTCACTTCCCGGCGAGATGACCTCGCAGGCCCAGTCGGGCGAAAGCTCGATGAATGGCGCGGCGGGCACGGCGGGCAAACGAGCGCGTCACCAGCCGGCCAAGTCCGGCACCAGAATATCCCGATTCAAGTGCAACTCTGGCTCGTCGAGAATGATCCAACCGCCCGGGCCGCCGCGCCCACGGTGGAAGGCACCACCGAGATCCGTCCCGAGCACGGAAGCCGCCTCGGCGTGTGGACCGCCTCGCCTCGGACGCGTGTAAAGATCGCCATTCAAAATCTCGGCCACGACGAGCTCGGGCGCCTGAAGCACGTCCTCATACGTTGCTTGGCGTCGGGCCGGATCGGCAACCATGCGGAAATTGTATCATCCCATCCCATCGTGGGGCCTGGACGGAGCGCGCCGAACCGCGCGAACCATTGATCTTGAGGTTCCGCCGTGGCAAGGTCCGCGCGCTTCTGACCACGGTGAGGTAGCCAAGCGGTTAGGCAACGGTTTGCAAAACCGTTATACGCCGGTTCGAATCCGGTCCTCACCTCCCAACAAGTTGTTGAACGAAAAGGGCTTCTGAGACGACGAGTCTCGGGGCCCTTTGAGTTTTTGGCATTCAGGAAATACCCAGGCTAGGGATGCTACGTCGCATGGATCACACTGACGACGACGACGCGCTGCCGTTGGATTTTCTGTCGCTCGACGATCGACCATTCGATCCGACGTCGGAGGCGAGACGTCCCGTGGGTATCGAGTGGGCTCGGCAGGCGGGTCATTCTGCTTACCTTTACGTGCTCGGTTACCGGCGTGCCGCCGAGCTCCTGCTGCCGGAATTGATCAGTCGGAGCAACGAGCAGCTCGTGTTCCCGTTTCTCTTCTTATGGCGTCATCACATCGAGTTGTATCTGAAGTTCCTGCTCGAACTCGCCTGGGAACTGAGAGGGCACACCGGAAAGGCACCCAGGGTCCACGGGCTTCTGCAGCTCTGGAACACCGTTCGGCCATTTCTGGAGCCGGATGCGCCGAGCTCCGCGCTCGATGCCGCAGCGCAGGTCATCGCCGACCTCCAGGATGTCGATCCGGGGTCAGCCGAAGCGCGCTACGCCGAAGGCGAGACTAGGGGATTGGTCGAGTCGCTCGCCAAAGTACCTGATGGTTTCAATCCAGAGCATTTCGCACACGTGCTGACCAAAGTCAGCGAGCTGTTCGACGGAATTCAGACTGAGTACTCACAGCGATTGATGGCTAACGCCGATTTCGCCTGATGCTCGACAATGAGCAGCTTCACGAGTCAGCGCTGAGTCGAGTTGCTCCGCGCTGCGAATTGCTCACACCTCGCCTCCTACTCGGATCGGCGTGTTGTGCCCGGCGGCAACCCACCATTGGCGATCGCGGCGAATTAGCACGTAGAGCGCCGACTCTGAAAATGCGCCACTCGTGTCCGAGCTGGGTTCGAGCGGTCGCCCATCGGGTCCAAGCGGGTGACGTCTGACTTGCGCGATGGCAATGCCGGGACCTGGCACCAGCACGCGCTCGATCTCGAATCGCGAGGAGGTGCCTCCTTTGCCCTGCTTTTTGAGTTCAGCGTGGATGACGTGCAATCGCTCATAACCCTCGACAGTTGCGCCGAATGGACTTCCCCACGCGACGTTCGCCGCGAGCCGTCGGTCGGTGAGCTCGGCATCTCGTTGGTCCCAGCCGGCTTGCAGCTCGGCGACGAACTGAATGACGGCGTCGCTCGCTTCCTTTACGGCCGGCTCATCCGCAGTGAGGTTGGGTCGCTGCGGGGGATTCTGCTCGGTCATCGTGCTTCTCCTCGGGTGAGTGATGCGCGCGAGCGACGCCCGCGCCGATTAGCGTCTCTCCACAAATCCTCTGCCCTCGAAGATCGCCGGCATCGACTTTTCGATTCGCGCTAGCCGCGTCGACGACTGCTTGGCCGCGGCAAAGTGGTAGAGGTAACTCCTTTGCCGGCCTGGCGTCAGCGCTTCGAAGGCGCGCTTGAAACGCGCGTCCTTTCGGAACCGCTCGGTGAGCTCCTCGGGAACCGGAAAATCTCGGGTCTTTTTTGGCTCCATCCGCAGGCCGGCCTTCTCGACTGCGATGGCCTCGCGCACATAGGCTTTGATGGTCGCCGCCTTCGCTTTGATTTCCTTCACGCTGGTGAACTTCATCACTCGCGCGGCGTGCACCTGACCGAGTTGCACCAGCACCTTCTTCGGGTCCTTCAGCAGGGCGCCCTGAAAGAAGCCCAGCCCGAAGTACTCTTTGAAGCCCTGCATGATGACGACGTTCTTCCCATCCACCGTGTAGGTGGGCTTACCCCACTTGCGCTGTTCCTTCAGCTCGAAGCCGGCAAGCACTCGCCGCATCTGCGCGATCTCCGCCTGCCACTGCTCGCGATACGCCATCTCCATGCCTGCACCATCCTCCACGAAGCCTGCACCATCCTCCACGAATACTGGGCACAATCAAACCCAAAGGCACATGCCGAACAAATGGCTTCAAACCGGCCACCTCGATTGTGTGCTCCGGTCGCCGCGATCGCGTTACGGCACGGTCGCGCTCGACGTGTCGACGCAGAACACCGAGCCGGGGCCTTGATTGTCGCTGTAGTCGTTGTCGTAGTACGTGACGCGCCATGAATCACACGCCGAGCGTGCGCACGAAGTAACCGACCAGCGCGCCGCCGAGCACGAGCCAGCTCGAGTTGAGTCGCGAACGCAAGAGCACGAGTGTCGAAGCGACGGCGAGCAGCGCCGTTGGCCAATCGACGATCGCGGCGCGTCCGAGCTCGGCCGTCACCACCGCCATCAGCGCGAGCGAAGCGACGTTGACGCCGTCGAGAAATGCGCCGGCGCTCGCGGACGCGCGAATGCGCGGGATCAAAGGTCCGCTCAGGCCGACGAACACGAAGGCCGGCAAAAAGATCCCGAGCGTTGCCACGAGCGCGCCGCGCGGACCGGCGAGCACGTAGCCGATGAACGTCGCGGTCGTGAACACCGGACCGGGCGTCACTTGTCCGACGGCGATCGCGTCGATCAGCTGCGTGCGCGTGAGCCAATGCAAACGCTCGACCAAATCCGCCTCGAGG
>DATATR010000214.1:0-12959 GCA_036268695.1 Polyangiaceae bacterium
GATCCGGACGCCGCACGTAGACGGCGTTGAGCCCGCGCTCGCACAGCTCTTCGACTGCTGCGCGCGCGATTGCTTGCGTCTCGTCGGTCGAGTCATCGAGCACTTGCAGTTCGAGGCGATCGCTCGGGTAGTCGAGCGAGCCGACCGCATCGAGCAAGCGACGCACGACCGTCGCTTCGTTGTAGAGTGGCAGCTGCACGGTCACGCGCGGCAGCGCGGAGTCGAGCACCGGGATCGCTCGCGACGCACGCTCGATGCGGCGCTTGTGGCGCAAGCACTGGAACACGAGCGTCGCGCGATGAGCGCCGTAGGTGCAGAGCAGGACGAGCACGGTGCAATAGAGCGCGAGGAGAACGATTTGCATGCTTCGCCTCGACCGCTAACACCCGGCGAAACCGCGATTGTCACCGAAATGTAATACATTGCATGATGATGTAGGCGCAGGTAAACGGCCGTCATTCCATGGGCTTAGCCACCTACCCGCCGAACGTTTTCGTCTCGCTCCGACGGCGCGGCAAAGCGGAGTCGGCGCTCACCCGCAAGGGTGATTCGGCTTCAAAACCCGATGTCGCTATTGTGCGGCGCGCTGGTTTTTTCTTGGGTTTTTGTGCTCGGGAGCGCTTTCGGCGGCGCGTGGGGGGCGCTCCTCGGCCCGGTTCTCGGAACCGGAGTCGGTGAAGTCGATGCGGGTGCAGTCTTCTCGACGAGGCTCGGCGCATCAGCGGGCGGCGGAGTTGCGGTCGTTGCGGCGGGCTCTGCCGGCGCGGTCTGCGCGGGTTTCGCAGCTGCAGGCTTCGAGTCCGCGAGCGGCAGAGTCGCCGCTGGTGCCGGCGCGGCCGCGCTCTCGGCCGAAGCGCCAAGCTTCTTCAGCGCGATCGCGCCGCCAATGCCGAGCACGACCAGCGCCGCGATCGATGCCGCGACAATCGCCCCGACGCCAGTGCGCCTGCCTGGCATGGGCGTTTGAGTGGTGGGCGCGCCAGTCGCGAGCGCGATCGGCATTGGTCCGCTCGGCACGAGTGGGCGCGTGCCGGTCGAGTATTGCGCTTGTGGGCCGGTGCCAACGCTGGCGTACGGCCCGGTGCCACCCTCCGAAATACGCGGGATCTCCGCGCTCGCGTAGGAGCCGCGCACCGACAGCCCGCACACCGCGGCGAGCGACTCGGCGAGCTGCGACGCGGACGCGAACCGTTCGGCGGGTTCGCGATTCAGCGCCTTGAGCAGCCAAGCATCGAAGCCCGGCGGGACATCCGGCGTGATGCTCGAAGGCACAGGGATCGGGGCGGTGCATAACTTGACGAGCAAGTCCCCGACTGCCTCGCCCTCGAACGGCAGCGAGCCGACGATGCAACGATAAGCGATCACCGCGACCGACCAAAGGTCCGAGCGATAGTCGATGCTGCGCAGGCCGCGCGCTTGCTCCGGACTCATGTAATACGGCGTACCGAGCACCGAACCCGTGCGCGTGGACGCCGAAGAGCCGAGCGACGCATCGGTGAACTTCGCGATGCCGAAGTCGACGACCTTGACGACATCGGTTCCCTCTTCGTCGTCCCAAACGAGAAACACGTTCTCGGGTTTCAGGTCGCGATGCACGATGCCCGCGGCGTGTGCTTTGGTCAGCGCGCGGCACACCTGGAGCACGATGTGCGCCGTATCCTTCGCCGGCAAACGCGCGAGGCGATCGAGCCGTTTATCGAGCGGCTCGCCCTGCAAATACTCCATCACGATGAACGGGCGGCCGTCTTCGCCGAGCCCGTGATCGTACACTTCGACGACGTGCTTGCTGCGCAGCTTTGCCGCGGCGCGCGCTTCATTCTCGAAGCGACTGCGCGCCTCGGGGCTCTCCGCATACTCGGCGTCGATGAACTTCACCGCGACGCGCGTGCCGAGTGAGGTGTGCGTGGCTTCCCAAACCGCACCCATGCCACCGCGTCCGAGCAAACGCGTCAGTCGATATTTACCCGCGATGAGCCCCTGCGGAGCCGTTGGCTCGTTCGTGTGCACCACTTTGCGAGACTAGCGATGTTCGTCGCGCGATGCCAGGAGAGTCGTAATGCTGGCGCGCGAAATCGCGCGGACAAAATACTCATTTCGGAAACGTGGCTCCGCTTCCACAGCGCGAGTTCACGACCGAGCTTCGCTTGGACGCGGGGGCAGCGCACTCGGGGCGCGCGCCACCGGCCGCGGGGCCATCGCAGAAAATATCGGGGATTCGTCAGGATGGGTCGCGAGCGCCGTCCCGGGTTAAGACCGCGCCATGACGCAGCTCTTTCCAGCCGCAGCACCCGATGTGCTCTACATCGTCGACTTGAGTAGCTACGTGCTGCGCGCATATCACGCGATTGCACCGCTCTCGAGCCCGAGCGGCGAGCCCACGCATGCCGTGCACGGCACCGTGAGCATGCTCGAGCGACTCGTGCGCCAGTGCCGTCCCGCCATGCTCGCGATCGCGATGGACTCCGGGCGCGTCACCTTTCGCAAGGAGATCTACGACGCCTACAAAGCGAACCGCCCGCCCGCGCCACAAGACTTGAAGCAACAAATGGCGCGCTGCGAGCAAATCGTGCGCGCGTTCAACATCCCCATCTTCAAGCAAGATGGCGTCGAGGCCGACGATTTGATCGCCAGCGCCGTGAAGAGCGCGCTCGCGCACGAGCTCAAAGTCGTGATCGTCGCCGCTGACAAAGACTTGATGCAGCTCGTGAGCGAGCACGTGATCATGTGGGACACGATGCGCGATCGCGTGTTCGGCGTGCCCGAAGTCGAGGAGCGTTTCGGCGTGCGCATCGACCAGCTGCGCGATTTGCTAGCTTTGACCGGTGATACGTCGGACAACGTGCCCGGTGTGCCCTCGGTCGGGCCGAAGACGGCCAAAGAGCTGTTGGTCGAATTCGGTGATTTGGCCGGCATCTACGCGGGCGTCGAGCAGCTGAAAAAAAAGGGGCTGCGCGAAAAATTGGTCGAACATCGGGAGCAGGCTTTTTTGAGCCAGCGCCTCGTAACCCTCAAGGATGATTGCCCGATCGAGATCGACAAAGCGCACTTGGCCTACGGCGGTCGCGACGTCCCGGCGCTCAAGGTCTTGTACGCGGAGCTCGGCTTTTCGCGGCAGTTACAAGCACTCGCGAGCGAGAGCGCAAACGAAGGCGCGGGTTCGGCGAGTCCGAGCGCGCCAGCGCCTGCCGCAAAGAGCGCTCCACCAGCTGCTGCGCTTGGCGCGCCGGAAATCAGCGTCGTGAAGAGCCGGGAAGAGCTCGGCGAAATCGCAGGCGCGTTGCGCACGGCGGGCGCGTTCGCGATCGCCGTCGAGACCAGCACGCCGCGGATTCTGCGCGGCGGCCTCGTGGGCATCGCGCTCTCGTGGAAGGCGAATCACGCCGTCTACTTGCCGCTCGGTCATCGCTACATGGGCTGCCCGAAGCAAATCGCGCTCGAAGACGTGCGCGCCGAGCTCGGGCCGTTGCTCGCGGACGAAACCATTCGAAAATCGGCTTTTGACTTGAAGCGCGTCGAAGTCGTGCTGAGGCACGCGGGCCTCGAATTTTCGGGCTACTCGTTCGACGCGACGTTGGCCGCCTATTTGCTGGACCCGGAGAGTCGGAACGAGCGCGAGCCACTCGTGCAGCGCGAGCTCGGCGTGGTGCCGATCACGTACGAGTCTTTGACCAAGAAGAAGCGCGGGGCGACGCTCGACTTCGACGAAGTCACGATCGAAGAAGCTTCGCAGTTCGTTGGGACGAGCGCGGTCTTTGTCTATCACTTGCGCGATCGACTCGAGCCGCGCTTGGCCGAAGAAGGGCTCGACAAACTCTTGCGCGACATCGAACTGCCGCTCGCGGCGCTGCTCGCGCGCATGGAGCAGCGCGGCGTGCTGGTCGACATCGCGCATTTGAGTGCGCTCGGACGGGAGTGCGAGCGCGAGATTCAGCGACTCGAAGCGGTCGCGCACGGCGTCGCGGGCAAACCATTCAACGTCAATTCGCCGCGCCAGCTCGAAACGCTTTTGTTCGACGAAATTGGGCTAAAACCGCTGAAGCGCACCAAGACGTCGCGCTCGACGGATGCCGAAACGCTCGAAGCGCTCGCGGGTCAACACGAGTTGCCCAAAGTGATCCTCGAGATCCGGCAGCTCACGAAGCTCAAGGGCACGTACATCGATGCGCTGCCCGAACTCGTGAACCCGACGACCGGACGCATTCACACGTCTTGGGAGCAAGCGGTAGCCGCGACCGGGCGCTTGTCTTCGATCGATCCGAATCTGCAAAATATTCCGATTCGCACCGAGCTCGGGCGTAAAATCCGCGAAGCGTTCGTGCCGCCGCCGGGCTACGCGCTGGTGAGCGCGGACTAT
Source organism: Polyangiaceae bacterium (assembly GCA_036268695.1). GTDB lineage: Bacteria > Myxococcota_A > Polyangia > Polyangiales > Polyangiaceae > PMG-095. Next base: position 4,355 of record DATATR010000214.1, read on the forward strand.
TCGCAGATCGAGCTGCGTGTGCTTGCGCACTTGTCACAAGATGCGGTGCTGCTCGATGCGTTTCGGAGCGGCCAAGATATTCACACGCGGACTGCGCTCGAGATCTTCGAAGTCAAGGAAGAGGAGCTCACGCGCGAACACCGGACGCGGGCAAAAGCCGTCAATTTCGGCGTGATTTACGGCCAGGGCGACAGCGGGCTCAGCAAATCCTTGGGCATTCCGCGCGCGGAAGCCTCGAACTTCATCGCGGCTTATTTTCGGCGTTACGAGGGCGTGCGCAAATTCATGAACGACACGCTCGAGCAAGCGCGTGCCGGCGAAGCGGTGCGCAGCATGCTCGGGCGACGCCGGCTCTTGCCGACGATTCGCAGCGCGAACCGCGCCGAACGCCTGGCCGCCGAACGCATTGCGATGAACATGCCGATTCAGGGCACCGCCGCCGATTTGCTCAAGCTGGCGATGCTCGCGCTCAAGGAACCGCCGACGCCTGGCGCGCGCATGACGCTCAGCGTACACGACGAGCTCGTGTTCGAAGTGCCGGAAGCGGAAGTCGCCGCAGCGGAGGCCAAGATCAAGCACGCGATGGAACACGTGTTTGAGCTCGCCGTGCCGCTGATCGTCGAAGTCGGGCATGGGGCGAATTGGAACGACGCGCATTGAGCGTCGAAAAGCGCGAAATTCGGGCTTTTCTGCGCGAGTTTTCGGCGCACAGGAGCACCCCCAAACAAAAAAAATGAACTGCGAAGCTCGGGGGTTCGACTCAGTCGCAAGTCGCGGTGATGTCTTGCACTGACCACCACGCCGTGTCGGTGCCCATGTCCATCCCGGTTTGCGTGATCAAGATGTAGCGCGCGGTCTTGGCGGCGAACTTGAATGTCATCAGGCCAGTCACGCCGTCTTGCTCGGCGAGCACCGCGGCAGTCGTGTCGTTTGCCGTGTTCGACATGCGGATTTGCAAGTGTCGACCGTAGTCGCCGTTCGAAATGGAGGTGGTGATTTGGTCGACGGTGCCGCCACCCGCGCCGAGATCGATCTGCAGCCACTCGCCGCCGATTTGTTTGGTGCCGGTCGAGAAGCGCGAGCTCGGGTCCGCGTCGAAGGCGTACGCGGGCGGATTGCATAGGCCGTACGTCGGGTCACTCGCGCACACATTGCTGAAGCTCGAGGCGGTGCCGGTCCAGCTGGTGCGGGCCGGGATTGCGGTCGTGCAAGCGGCGTTCGTCGCGCCGCCCGTGCCGGCAACACCGGTCGTGCCCGCGCTGGCAGTGCCGCCAGTGCCGCCTTTCGTTCCGCCATTTGCGCTTCCGCCGTTTGCGGTTCCGCCGCTCGTTGTGCCGCCGTTCGCGCTGCCTGCGCTCGAAGTGCCGGCGCTGCTCGCACCTGCCGCGCCGCCAAACGTCGCGCCGCCGCTCGTGCTGCCCGCGGTGCTGGTGCTGCCGGATGTGCCGCTCGACTCGCCCGTGCCGCCGGTGCCGGTCGAACCGGACGCGCTCGTGTCGCTGCCTCCGCTGCCGTCGCCGCTCGAGCTCGAACCGCCGGCGCTGTTCGTCGCACCGCCGGCGCTGTTCGTCGCGCCCGCCGCGCTACTCGCACTTCCACCTTGAGGCGCGACGCAGCCTGCGCTCCTCGGGTTGCAACTGTCGAGCGTGTCGTTCTCTTGTGATGCGCACGCGCCGAGCAACGCGAGCGAAGCGGAGATCAACGCGCCGCGCGCGACCGCCGAACGAGTGAACCGAAGCCCGCGCTCGCGAAGCGCCGCGCGCAACCCGAATCTTGTACTGGCCACGCCAAACTTAGTTTCCAGAACAGAGCCGAGCCGTTTCAAGAACGGAACCGAGCCATGAACTCTTGGTTTTTTCTGGGTTATTTTCGCCGCGCCGCGACACCGGCACGGCGTGGCAGAGGCGCATCGCCGCGTCGCCTGGAGCCGTTTCTCAACGCCTGCTAGCCGAGCGACCTTGCGGCGAGGCCGGTCTTCGGCGCGACGAGCTCGATTTTGCGACGCTTGTTCGGTCGCACCAAGAGCGCAAGCAAACCGCCGAAGAACATCGCGCCCGCAAGGATGCGCAATCCGACAATGTAATCGCCAGTTCGATCCTTCATGAATCCCATCATGTACGGTCCGGCAAAGCCGCCCAAATTGCCGACCGCGTTGATCAGCGCGATCGCGCCGGCCGCGGCACGACCGCTGAGGAACGTCGTGGATAAGCCCCAAAACGGCGCGATCGTGCTCCAGCGCCCGGACACTGCGAGTGCCAGCGCAAACAGCGCGAACGCCGCCGACACGGGTAAGCTCGCGAGCAAGAGCCCGAGCGCGGCCCACCACAAAGCAGTCGCGACGTGCCAGCGCCGCTCAGCCCGGCGATCCGACGAGCGACCATGAAGCATCATGGCGAAGATCGCGACCAGCGGCGGCAACGCGCTGAGCACGCCGACGAGCGCCGGCGTCGCTGCCGGGAACGCGCGCTTGATCAACGTGGGCAAGAAGAAATCTAGCCCGTAGCCGCCGATCACGTTGGCGAAGTACACGGCGCAGAGCAGAAGCACGCGCGGGTCGGCCAGCGTCTGCAAAAACGACGGCTCGCCTTCGGTCGCGCTTTGCCGCTGCTTATCTGCAAGCTGGCGTGCGACGAGCCACTCGCGTTCTTCCGTGTGTAACCAGGTTGCTTGTGCGGGTCCGCTCGGCAAACGAAAAAAAACCACGATTCCAAGCACGATCGACGGGATCGATTCGCTCACGAACAGCCACTTCCAGCCATGAATGCCGAGCACGCCGTCGAGCTCGAGCAGCGCGCCGGAAATCGGCCCGCCGATCACGTTCGAGAGCACCGCGGAGGTCATGAACAGCGCGACCGTGCGCGAACGATACGCGGGCGGAAACCAATACGTCAGATACAGGATCACGCCGGGAAAAAACCCGGCCTCGCTCGCCCCGAGTAGGAACCGGAGCAGATAAAAGCCGAACGCAGAATGCACGAACGCCATGCACGCCGAGACCACGCCCCAAACCACCATGATGCGCGCAATCCACAACCTTGCGCCGACCTTCTCCATAATCAGGTTCGAAGGCACTTCGAATAAAAAATAGCCGATGAAAAACACGCCGGCACCGAAACCGTACACCGCGTCGCTGAAGCCGAGATCGATCACCATCTGCTGTTTCGCAAAGCCGACGTTCACGCGATCCATGAATGCGGCCATGAAGCAGATGCACAGAAACGGGATCAGCTTCCAAGTGACCTTCCGCATCGTGCGCACCTCGATTTCGGGCAGATTTTGCGGCATTGGCTCGGTCATGGTCTCCCTCTCTCGGTGATCGAAGACGGTTCAGAAGAAAAAATGCGATCCGAATTCGACGCGGTCGTTTCTGGCCTGCACGTCGTCGCCGAAGATTTGGCGCACGGTTTGGAACGAGGCGCTGAGCTGTACCGCGTCCGTCACGGCAACGAATAGATTCGCGTCCTCGTATTCTGACTTGAAGTAAACACTGCCGCGATTCGGAATCGGTGTGAGGATCGTGATGTTGCTGGATTTGCTCTGCGTGTACGTGCCAGAAATCCAGACCCGGCCGCCTGCGATCGGCAAATAATACTGCAAGCCGATCACCACCGCTTGCCAGTTGATGGTGTGGAGCGCGCCGTTCGCGTCGAAGGTCACGATGCCGCTGTCGATGTTCGGCGTGTAGTAAGGTGGCACGGGCGACGACCCGTCGTTGGAAATGGTCGGAAAAAGCGCGCCACCGGTGAGCCCGGTGTACAAGTCGGAGATGCCGGTGCCAGTCGTGAATTCACCCGTCAGGGTGAGACCATTGTCGCGCGCTTCGTTGTCCGAGCGCGGGATCAACGGGATCACCGCATCGAGCGCGAAACCCCAGCCGACTTTTTCGACCGGATCGGCGGGCTGGTGCACGAACTCGGCGACTTCGAAGCGACGCCCGATTCCGGAAACGCCGATCGACGCGGGCGCGATCGACGGCTGGCTGTACGCTTGTTGAGTCGCGCCCGTGAAGTGATTCACCGCCAAACGCAGCCCGCCTTCGAAGTCTGGCAAGCCCGAAGCCTTTTGCACCGGTCGCACCGCGGCGACCGCGACTTCGACATCGACTGCATCGCTGTGCAGCGTTTTCGAAATCCGAAACTGCGGTTGGCGATGATAAATCTCGCCCGGCAAACCCAAGAACCCGAGCGTCGACGGGAAGTAACCGGTGCCGCCCCAGCCGAACAGATCGTGATATTGGCCAGCGATCAAATCGACGATCGGCGTTTTGAGTTTCATCATCGCCAAGCGCAAGCGCGGTGTACCAAATACGTAAGTGTCGTTCTCGGTGGTCTCGCTCGGCATCACGCCGGTGAAGTCGAGCTGAATCAAACCAGCGGCTTCGACTCCATGCGTGGGCGGCGCGCTGGCATCGAAGGTGAGACGCGAGTCCTTTGCCGTAAACTGCATTTGATCGTGATCGCCGGCATAAGTGCCGCGCCGCGCGACGATCGAATTGTTGACACCCGCGCCGAAACTCTGAGTGGAGTCGTGCATCGCGTTCAACGCAACATAGCCGCAAATACCCAGGCTCCAGCCGGTCTCTGCTCGGAAGCTCTCGCGCGCACAACCGGCTTCGATGCGCGAACGCGGCACCGCCGCTGGAGTCGATGGCGGCAATTCGACGGCAGCCCCAAGCTTCGGATCCGACTTGGGCGAGGCCGCCGGAGCTGAATCTGACGTTGTCTTCTCAGGCTCCGCCTGGGCCGCGTCCGTGCTTTTCGCGGGGGAATCCGGCAATTTTTCTGCGTCGTTGCCTTGGGCGGACGCCTGCAACGCGAGGAAAAGCAAACTCAGAGCCGAAGCCGTGCTCAGCAAAATCCGTCGCATTGGCCCTTCACTCCCCACTCAACACGAGCGAGCGCACGTTCGATTGATTGAACAAGAATTGACGATCGTGGCCGCTTAATTGCAGCTGGTCATTGATGACGCAATAGTCCGCGTCCGACTCGGGCACCTTGGTGACGTCGTAATGGTGAATCACCGAACCATCGATGGTGTACGTGCCGTTCGCGCCCGTAACGATCAAAAGGTTGTAAATGCAAGCGCAACCCAGCTGCCCGTCGTCCCCGCATGCGACGCCGGTGATGTTCGGTTCATCGACGTAAAAGTCCTTCAGCGCGGCGCCGAATTCGGCGCACGTGAACGCGTTTGCCGTCGAGGTCGAGCCCGCGGGCAAAACTTGAAACCCCTGTGCCTCGAAGCAACCGGCGGCAAACTCGGTGGTTTGATCCGCTGCATAGTCGATGTGCAGACTGAACGTGCCGTCCGCCGCGTAGGTGATCGAGCCGTCTCGAATCGGCAGGGCCGGATACCAAGGAATGGCTTTGGTGATCTTCTTCGTTTGATCGATCACGATTTCGGAGCACCAATTGATGTACTCCGGTTGCGGCGGGCGCGTGCCGGCGGGTGTCGTCGGTTGGTTGATCAGCGAAGTGTTGGGCGGATCGGACGAAACTTGATTGGTGCACGAGCCCGCAATGTCCCAAGTGCGATCGGCGATGCCGTCCCCATTGTGATCGGTGCTGCCGACGATGTCGCCGCCGCAAGTACCGAGTCTCTCGCATGCTTCCGGCGCCCGGCAGGCCACTAGTGCGAGCGCCGCGAAGCTCACTGCCAGAGCTCGCGCGCACGACGAAACCTCGGAATTGGCCAAGCACGGGCTGGTTCGCTTGAGCACGAATGACACCTATCCCTTCGATCCAAAAACCAATCATGCACGCCAAACGAAGGCGAGTTTCACTTCACTGTGGATTCATCATGTCTTGAAATTCGATGAAGCCGGGCAGTGCGCGATCGTCTTGAGCGCTGTGCTCTAAACCCATCGTGGTGCAGAACACGACCGGATAGTCCAGGGGGCACGCCGTATATTGCTGGCACACACTGCTCAACAAATCGATCTCGCCCCAAGCCTTCGTAGCCGAGCCGACGCAACCGTTTTCGGCGAGCACGCGATCGCGCGCCATCACGCTGCCGCCGTAGTCGTTCGCGGGATCATTGATGTCGTGGATCCACATGCCCGCGACTTTGCCGCCGCAGGGTACGCTGCTCGGCACGGGCCCGCCGGTCACCGTGCTCTGGCCGCGGATGCTCAGATCGGGGCCGAATTTGCGGCTCGGATCTTTGCCCGCGAAGTAGCAACCGAACATGTTCGCGACCCAAGAGCCCGAGCTATAGCCCGCGACGTAAACGCGATTTTGATCGATGCAAAACGTCTGCTCGACTTGGTCCCCCATCAAGCCGAAAAACTCCCATTCGGTCGACTGGAGCCCGCCATTATCGTTGTAACAAGGGCCTTCTTGGGTGGCGATGTTGTCGGGCGGCATGTTCATACCGACGTAAATCGACTCTGGATCTTGAGTCATCAGCCGATAAGTGGCCGTGTTGCCTGCGTACTTGTTGCCGCAGCCATAACCGAGGAACGTGACCCGATAAGGCTTGGTGTTGTCGTAGTCTTTCGGCAGCCACACGTAATAGTCGCGGTCGTACGCGGGATAGCTGAAGTTCGGATCGAGCGTGGCGCCGGTTTGATGCACCGTGTACTTCACGTAAGTGCCGAGAGTTTGCCCTGCCGGCAGCGGCTTCATGCAGCCCGCGCTCGGCAGCGCCGCGTCGAGGCCGGACATGCCGCCGCTGGTCGAGCCGCTGCCCGACGAACCGGCGCTCGACAATCCACCGTACGAGCTGCTGCTCGAACTCGAGCCGCCGTAGTTCACCGGCGCGACCGCGGGCAAATCGATGAAATGATCGCCCACGCCCGGATCCGACGCGCACGCGCTAGTGAGCGCGACCAACGCGACGAAGCACGGAAGCAGATTTCGGATGAACATGGGCGGAATCTCGAAACGGACGAGCCACCACGCTCGCCAGCCGGCAATGACACGTCGCCGTCGCCCTATGTGTGTCCAGGCTGCGCGCGTTCCGTTTGACCCCCGGCGGAATGCGGCGGCTTTTTGGCTCGATTTACTGCGCTGCCGCGCCGTCACTGGCCGAAGTAGGCGCCGCCGTTGACGTGAATCACCTCGCCCGAGACGTAACTCGCGGCCGGCGATGCCAAGAACGCGATCACCGTCGCGACTTCTTCGCTCTTGCCCGGTCGGCCCATCGGGATACCAGCGAGCTGGCCGGCAAACGCTTCGGGCGAAGTGTGCGTCTTGTGAAATTGATTGTCGATCAAGCCAGGCGAGACGCTATTCACGTTGATGCCGAGCGGCGCGAACTCTTTGGTCAGCGTGCGCGTGAGATTGAGCAGCGCGGCCTTCGCCGGCGCATAGTGCGGCGTGGTCGGCCCGCCGCCGTTGTGCGCGGCGAGCGACGCGACGTTGATCACGCGCCCGCGCCCTTGCTTCACCATCTGCGGAAGCACGGCCTGGCACATGAGCAGCGCGCTCGTGAAATTCAAACGCATCACGGCTTCGAGCAGCTCTTCCGTCAATTCGCCGAGCTTCGCGCGTTTGAGCAAACCACCTGCGTTGTTGACCAAAATATCGATCCGGCCGTGACCGAAATCCAAAGCTTGCTCGGCCAAGCGCTCGACTTCGCTTTTCTTGGTGACGTCCGCGCGCACCGCGAGCACGCGGCGACCGAGCCCGCGCACGGCTTCTGCCGTCTCGCGCGCGGCCGCTTCACTATTCTGAAAATTCAACACGACGTCCGCGCCGTTCCGCGCGAGCTCGAGGCAAACTGCCCGGCCGATGTCGCGCGCGCCACCGGTCACGAGCGCGACTTGGTTCGAAAGCTCGAAACTCACTCGACGTTCCTTATTTTTTGGGGGTGCACCTGTGCCGCTCATTTCTGCAAAGTCTTGGCCACGGTGCCAAAAGGCGCGATCCACACTTGCCCTTGTTTTTGCGCCAAATAATCGATCAATGTCTGATGCGCGTCAGTCGCGGTGGTCAGATAATTGATCATGCAACCGTGCAAGTTGAAGTCGAGATTCGGGCAGGTTTGATCGGTGCCGATGCCGTGAAATAGAATCACGAGCCAGCCGTGCGCGGCGATCGCTTGATCGACCATCGCCTTCAATTGATCGCCGGTTTGCGCGCCCGCATCGAGCAACGGCACATGCAAGAGCTCGACACTGCGTGGATCCGCAATCCCGATCAGCGAAGTCCGCGCGGCAAAGAAGCGCGCCGCGACGAGCGGCGAATAGTCTTGCCCAGTCGGGCCGAGTCCGATCTGATCGCTTTGACACGGATAGGCGAACGTGATCGGTTGCTTCACCCCGAGCCTGCCGAGCCGCGCAATGTCGTCGTCGAGCTCGGCGGACATGCGCGGTAAGTCGTAGTCAGTCAGGTGATAGCCGGCCGCTTTCGTGGGCGAATTGCAGGGGTGATTGACGGTGTGACCGGCGAGCTCATGGCCGTTCGCGAGCGCGGCTTGCCACGCCATATGCCGCGGCAAGAGCGGATCAGTCAGGTTCGGCAATGCCCACTCGTGATCGACGCCCTCGAAATTGGCGAGGAAGAAAGTCGCTTTGAAGCCGTGCGCGTCGAGCGCTGGAAGCGCGGTCGCCAAATGCGTGTCGAGCCCGTCGTCGTACGTGAGGCTGACGGCTGCGACGGCGCCG
>DATATR010000215.1:0-6149 GCA_036268695.1 Polyangiaceae bacterium
GCACGAATCGCGGCGGCGGTCGCAGCGCCCTGCGCCAAAGGTCGCGGCACGAGCAACGATTTGCCGAACAGCGGACGACTGTCGAACCAGCGTAGCTGTTCGCGCAACGTCACCACTTCGCCGACGATGATCACGGCCGGATTCGTGATCCGCTCGGCGCGCGCACGTGCCGCGATGTCAGCGGCAGTACCCGCGACGACGCGCTGCTCGGGGCGCCCTGCCCATTGCACGACCGCTGCCGGCGTCTCCGGATCGCGGCCACCCGCGATGATCGCCTGCATGATCTGCTCGATCCGCCGCATGCCCATCAAAATGCAAATCGTGTCCGTCGCCGTGGCAAGCTTGAGCCAGGATTCCGGCGACCACTCTTTGCCTTCGCGATCGCTGCCCGTGATGAACGTCACGCTCGACGACAGGTCTCGGTGCGTGAGCGGAATGCCGCTGAACGCCGCGGCGGCCACCGGCGAAGACACCGCGGGCACGATTTCGAACTCGATGCCTGCTTCACGCAACGCAGCGAGCTCCTCGGCGCCGCGCGCAAACAAAAGCGGATCGCCGCCTTTGAGCCGCACGACTTGCTTGCCCTCGCGCGCGAGCTCGATCAGTTCCGCGTTGATCGCGGACTGCGACGCGCTCTCTTGCCCATAGCGCTTGCCGACGTTGCGCTTGTCGGCGTTCGGGCAGGCCTCGAGCAACGCAGGGTGCGCGAGCGCGTCGTAGAGCACCGCGTCCGCGTGCGACAAGACTTCCAAGCCGCGCACAGTGATGAGACCGGGATCGCCCGGGCCAGCACCAACGAGGAAAACCTTTCCGGCTCGGGTCACGACGCGCTCAAGCGTAGTCGCCGACCGCGCTTGGCATCCGAGTTTCCCGCGTGATCATTCGGACGAATCACCCGCCGCGTCGCGTCAAAGGGAAAACTCCTTGACGAAAAGGTGCCAATGAAGACAATTGTCGTACCTTGTACGGTCGTGTGTCTAAATCGCACACAGAGTAGGACGAATGCAACGCGCGCACGACTCTCACGATACGGGTGCTTCTGACCGCTGGTTCGTCACGAACGGCGTGGTCGCCGTCGGTCCGGTCACTTACGAGCTCGTGCTCCGCGGCGTCGCTTACGGCCGGATCCCGGCGGGCTCCTTCGTTCGACACGAGTCGTGGCAGGTCTGGCGCCGGCTCGAGGACATCGAAGCCCAAAGTGCCGGCAACCGCCGGCAGACGATCGAAGATCTGGCCGTGCGCAGCGCCGCGGTCGAGAAGCGCGCCCGCAGCAAGTTCAGCGAACCGCCGCCGCCGCCGAGCGGTGCCGAGCTCTCCTCGCGCACGGAGAACATCGATCAAGCGCCCCGCCCGAGTCTGCGCCCAGCTGCAGTCGATCCGGTCGGCGTGCTCTCGAGCGCGAGCGAATTGAGCGAAGCGCTCTTGCTCACGGTCGTGACCGCGGTCACCGCCGCCGGCGCCGAAATCGGTTTGGTTCATCGCGTGCGCAGCGATCTCGGCGCCGCGATCACCGTCGGGGGACACGGGCCTTCCACCGAGCAATTGCTCGGCGAGCGTCTCAACGCAGACGATCCGACACTCGTCGTCGCGCGCGGCGGCCACAGCGTGCTCACCGAGCCGCAGTGCGGCGAAATCGGCCGACACATGCTCGGGCGCATGACGCGCTGCTTGCCCGAAGTCAAAAGCGTCGCGATGGTGCCGCTTTTGGTCTACGGCGAGCTCATCGCCCTGTTCGAAGTCGGTCGCAAATCACGCCCCTTCCGCGCGCGCGAAATCGGCCGCGTCGAAGACGTGATCGAAGCGCTGGCCGAGCGCAGCGTGGTCATGGGCTGGGCCGAGTGAATTTTTTTGGGGCGTGGGCGCGCGCCGACAGATTCGCGGCGCGCCTCGGCCCTGGCAAGCTCGCGCGTAGATCTGAAGGTCGTCTGGCCTCCGGCGCGATCTCGCATGAAACGCGAGAATAGCCAAAAACAAGCCGCGGCTGCGCGCTCATTCTCCCGCTTGTTCGAGCGCATTTTCGAGCGCGGACATTTTCTCGGCGCGCGAAAACTGGAGCTCGTGCAGCCGCGCGTAGAGTCCGCCTTGCGCCAGGAGCTCCGTGTGCGTGCCCTGCTCGACGATGCGCCCTTTGCGCAAGACCATGATCCGATCCGCTTGGCGCACGGTGCTCAACCGGTGCGCGATCACGAGCGCGGTGCGACCGCGCATCAATTCTTCGAGCGCGCGTTGCAAGCGCGCTTCGGTGTCGCTATCGACGCTCGCGGTGGCTTCGTCGAGGATTAGGATTTCCGCGTCGCGATAGAGCGCGCGCGCGAACGCGATCAGTTGGCGTTCACCAGTCGAAAAATTCGAACCGTATTCATCGACGCGCGTGTCGATGCCACGTTCGCGTGTGGCGAACAAATCGAGCGCGCCGATCCGGCGCAGCACGTCTTCGACGCGCGCGCGATCGGGTTCTTCGGAAGCGGCCACGTTCGTGGCCACCGTGCCCGGAAAGAGCACGACATCTTGCGGCACGACGGCAAAGCGGCGGCGCAGTGACTCGCGCGCAACGCCGGCTACATCGTCACCGTTGACGCGCACCGTGCCCGAGTCGATCTCATAAAGCCTCAGTAAAAGCGCGGTAATCGTGGTCTTGCCCGAACCCGTGGGACCGACCAGCGCGATGCGTTCGCCGCGCCGCGCGCCGAAGCTCACGTCCAGAAGCACCGGCACGCCCGGCTTGTAACCGAAATTCACGTGCTCGAATTGAACCGCAAGCTCGCGATCGCCGGGCGGCTTCGGGTCGCGCGGCGGCGCGTCCGGCTCGACCACATCGAGCAAGCTGAACACGCGCTCGGCGCCGGCCATCGCGCCTTGGAGCAACGTGTAGCGCTGGGCGAGCTGCGAAATGGGCTCGAAGAATTGGGATAGATACGCCGTGAACGCGACCAGAGTCCCGAACGAAACCGGGCGATAGCCGAACGCGACGATCACGAGCGCCAGGCAGACGGCGGCAATCGTGTCGATGGCGGCGTCTTGCAGTGAATCCCATTTGATCGCGCTCATGTTCGCGTCGCGGTAACTGACGTTGCTTTCGTCGAACTCGCGCGCTGCGGCGGCTTGACGACTGAACGCTTGGATCAGCGTCATGCCGGTCACTTGCTCGTTCATGGTCGCGTTCATGCGCGAGGTCTTGGCGCGGATCGCGCGGAACGCCTCGCGAATGTTACGCCGCACGAACACGATCAAGATCGCCATCGGCGGCACGCCAGCGAAGGCAATCAACGACAATTTCCAGTCCAAAATCAGCATGAACGTGATGATGCCGACCAGGCGCGCGAGATCGCCGACCGCGCTGAGCGCGCCGGAAGCGAACAGTTCGAGGATCGCGTCCGTGTCGTTCGTGACGCGCGAGACCAAACGACCGACGAGTTGCTTGTCGAAGAATCCGAGCCGGAGCCCTTGCAAAAATTCGAATACTTCGCGGCGCATGTCCGCGACCGCGCGGGCACCGGCGACTTGCACCGCGTACATCTGCACCAAGCCGAGGATTTGCTCGAGCAAGAGCACGAACGCGAGCAGCAGACCACCATGGAACAGCGCCACGCGATCGCCGCGCTTGAGCACGGCGTCGATCGCCGAGCGCATGATCAACGGCCGCGCGAGCGAACTCGCCGAGGTGACCAAAATCACGACCACCGAAAGCCACAACAGCCAGCTGTATGGCTTCAAGTAACCCCAGAGTCGCCTGCTGTTGCGCGCGTCGTAAGCTTTGCCGAAGCGCTCTTCCTCGTGAAACGCTTTGAGGATGCGCTCGGTGCGCTTCTTGTCCGCACGCGCGCGTTGCACGGAGGGATTCGGCTCGGGCGCAGGCGCGGTGGAAGTCGTCATTCGGCCACCGCTTGGCTCGATTCATCCGCGGGCGCGACGTCACCCAGCTTTTGGAGCTCGCTCTCGATCCGCTGCTCCTCCGCGAAAATGGCGTAAATTCCGCCGTTTTTACTGAGCTCCTCGTGCGTGCCGCGTTCGACGACCTTGCCCTTCTCGAGCACGATGATCTGATCGCAGTGCGCCGCCGCGGAGACGCGATGCGTGATCAAGATCAAGCCGCGCCGCGCGCGCTGACGATCGATGGCGGCCAAAATCGCGCGCTCCGTACGCGCGTCGACGGCGCTGAGCGGGTCATCGAGCACCAGCACTTTGGGCTCGGAGGCGAACGCGGTCGCCAGCGCGACGCGCTGCTTCTGACCGCCGGAGAGCTGCACGCCGCGTTCACCGACTACGGTGTCGAAACCGTCGGGCAAGCTTGCGACTTCTTCGTCGATGCAAGCTTCGCGCGCCGCTTCTTCGATTTTATCGATCGCTGTGGGTTCATCGGGCTCGTCGAGCGAAAAGCCGATGTTGCGCGCGACCGTGGTCGAAAATAAAAATGCATTTTGCTGCGCATAACCGACGGTTTGACGCACTATCGCGAGCGGCAAATCACAGACGTCGACACCGTCGAGGAAGACGGTGCCATGTGGTGTCGGTTGCAAGCGCGCGAGCAAGACGGCGAGCGAGGATTTACCGCTGCCGGTGCGCCCGACGATCGCGAGCGAGCCGCCCGCGGGGAGCTCGAAACTCACGTCGTCGAGCACGGTGCGCTCGCCGTAGGCAAACGACAAATGTTTCACCTCGAGCGCTCCTCGAAGCCGCACGGGCGCGTTCTTTTCGCCGTCTACGATGTCGGGCACGGCACTGAAAATGTCGGTCAAGCGCGAGAACGCGGCCCGACCGCGCTGCAACAGGCCGACGACGAACCCGAGCGAAATCAACGGCCAGGTAAGCCGGCCGAGCGCGCGATAGAAAGACAGGAAGCCGCCCGCGTCGAGCTCGCCGTGCAGCATCATCAAGCCGCCATACCAAAACACGACCAACACGCCGATCGAGACCGTGGCTTGTAGGATCGGACCGAGCGCGCCGCGCAGACGCGCGAGACTCAAGCTCTTGTCGAGATAGGCTTGGTTGGTCTTTTCGAAGGCGGCAAGCTCTTGCTTCTCGAGCGCGAACGAACGCACCACGCGCACACCCGCGATGCTCGACAAGACGCGCGCGCTCATTTTCCCGAGCGCATCTTGGTTGTCGCGCGTTCGCGTGTAAAAGCCGTGCGAAAAGCTGCGCGTGATCAAGAGCACGAACGGCAGTGGACAAAGCGAAGCCAGCGTGAGCTTGAAAGAAATCGGAATCGTGACCGCGAGCGCGCTCACCAGCGCAAAACCAGTGTTGATGATGTTGAGGATGCCGAAGCCGAGTAGAAGCCGCACTTGCACCAAATCGTTGGTGACGCGGCTCATGATTTCGCCCGTGCTCATGCGCCGGTAAAAGCTCGGACCGAGCTTCAAGAGTCGATCGAGGATCTCCTTTCGAAGCTCGTATTCGGCGATGCGACCGGCATTGAACACGACCACCCGCGAAGCCACCCGAACCACGAACGCGGCGAGCGCAGCCACCACTAAAAGCTCGGCCAGCGGAACCGCGTGCAGCTTGTCTCCGGCCGTCGCGAAGTTGATCGCGCGGCGCATCCGAGTGTCGAACCACCACTGGAAAAGTTGGTAGGCGGCGAGCAGCAGCAAGCCAATGCCGTAGCGCGGCGCGTGCCGATAGAATTGCGCCATCAAGCGCACCGGCGCGACCGATGTCTGCGACGAACGAACGTTGTTCACGGCGTGATCCGAGGGCACCGGGCGGCAGCGAGGCGGAGCCAAAACGCGGCCGACGCCTTATAGGGCCACGTCGGCCCACTGGTAAGCCCCTTCGCCGCGGAGCGCGAACGAACGGCAAAATCCGGGAGCGCTCTTCAAGAGTGCGCTTGGGGCCGGGCCAAAACTCCGGGGTGGGCCCGCTGAATTCACGCGGCTGGCGCGGGGACGAAAGCCGATCGAGCAAGCCTAAAAGCCTGCTCGTGAACTGAATTCTAGTGAACGGACGCGGCGAGCAGCTCGCGAACGATCCGCACGAGCTCGTCCGCCGAAAAGGGTTTGCGTAGAAAACTCGCACCTTCTAGCAGCGCTCCGACATGCTCGGGCGAATAACCGGACATGTACAACACGCGAGCATGCTCGCACGGCTGGCGCAGACGTCGCACCAGATCCGCGCCGGAGACGCCGGGAAGCACCAAATCCGAGATG
>DATATR010000216.1:0-4959 GCA_036268695.1 Polyangiaceae bacterium
AGCGCCGTCGGTTATCAGCCGACGCTTTCCACCGAGATGGGCGGCCTGCAAGAGCGCATCACTTCGACGAAGAAGGGCTCGATCACCAGCGTGCAAGCGATCTACGTCCCGGCCGACGACTTGACCGACCCCGCGCCGGCAACGGCGTTCGCGCACTTGGACGCGACGACCGTGCTTTCGCGCGCGATCTCCGAGCTCGGCATTTACCCGGCCGTCGATCCGCTCGACTCGACGAGCACGATGCTCACGCCCCAAGTCGTCGGCGATACGCATTACGGCATCGCGCGCCAAGTGCAGAAGACGTTACAGCGTTACAAGGATCTGCAAGACATCATCGCCATCCTCGGCATGGATGAACTCAGCGAAGACGACAAGCTCGTCGTGTCGCGCGCGCGCAGGATCCAGCGCTTCTTGTCGCAGCCGTTCTTCGTCGCCGCGCAGTTCACGGGTTTGCAGGGCAAGTTCGTGACGCTCAAGGAAACGATCGCAGGCTTCCAAGAGATCCTCTCGGGCGCGCTCGACGAGCTGCCGGAGCAGGCGTTCTATATGGTCGGTAACGTCGAAGAAGCCAAGGCCAAGGCTGCGTCGCTCAAGCAGGCGGCTGCGTGATGGAGGGCGCGATCCATCTCGAGATCGTGACGCCGGATGGTGTCAAGCTCGCGGCGGACGTGAGCGAGTTCACCGCCCCGAGCGTGGACGGCGAATTTGGCGTGCTGCCGGGGCACGTGCCGCTCTTGGCCGCGCTCACCACGGGCATCGTTTCGTACATCTTGAATGGCGAGAGGCACACGGTTGCCGTCGGAGCCGGCTTCGCCGAAGTGTCGGACGACAAGGCCGTGCTGATCACCGATCGCTTCATCAAAAAGGCGGACATCGATCCGGTCGTGGTGCGCTTGGATTTGAAGCAAGCGGACGAAGCGCTCGACAGGTTCGACGGCGATTTGCAAGGGCCGGAGTACGGTGAGCTCGTCGCGCGCGAGCTGTGGGCCGCGACCGAGCTCGAGCTCTACGGCGATCCGCCGCCGCCACGCATGAAGACGATGAGCGAACTCAGCTTCGGCCTGCACGAAAACTACGAAGGGCTGAACGACCAAGACGCGCCGACCGAAGCGCAGCGTGCGGCCGAGGACAAAGAAGCCGCCCATTGAGTGACACGCCGCGGAGCCCGAAGGCACAGCTCGAAAGCCGCGGGCTCCGTCCCAAGCGTCACTTTGGCCAGAATTTCCTGGCTGACGAACACCTCGCGCTGAAAATCGCGGAGCTCGTGCCGCGGGGGGCGAGCGTGGTCGAGCTCGGCGCGGGGCTCGGTGCGCTGACGCGCCCGTTGCTCACGCGTGCCGCCCGGCTCGTCGCGGTCGAACGCGATCGCGATTTGGTGCCGGCGCTCGCAGAGCTGTTCGCAGACGAAATCGCGAGCGGGAAAATGCGGGTCGAAGAAGCGGACGCGAAGAGCGTCAGCGTGAGTGCACTGCTCGCAGGCGCGCCGAAGCCGCACGTCTTGGCCGGCAATTTGCCGTATCAAATTTCCGGTCCGTTGCTCGAAGCGGCGGTGAACATGGCGGGCGATGTCGAGCATGTGATTTTCTTGCTGCAGCTCGAGGTCGTGGATCGATTGGTGGCCGCGCCGGACAGCGAGCATTACGGCGCGCTCAGCGTGTTCGTGCAAGCGGCGTTCGAGGTCGAACGCGCGCTCGTGATTCGGCGGGGTGCGTTTTATCCGCAGCCGGACGTCGACTCGGCCGTTGTCGCGATGACGCCGCACGCCGAGCGCGTGCCGGAAACGAGCGCGTTTCGCGCACTCGTCCGCGCTGCGTTTCAAAAGCGTCGTAAGAAGCTGCGCAACGCGTGGGAAGGCGTGGCGGGGCGTTCGCGCGAAGACTTGGCCGCCTGCGCAGCGCGCGCGAAGATCGATTTGGACGCGCGCGGCGAGACGCTCGCGGTCCTCGACTTTGCGCGCATGGCGCGGGAGCTCGACGCGTGAATCGGCGTGAGCTTTTGCGACATGCGGCGCTGTGCTGGTTCGCGTGCGCTGCGTCGCTTTCGTGCAAGACCGAGCGCGACCCCGATCCGCTGGTCGAGCGAGCTGCATTCGGCGTCTTTTTCGGGGGCCAAATCCAAGATCGCAAAGAGTTGGGGTTCGAACTCGATCCCGCCAAACAAGAGCAGGGCTTTCGGCTCGATTTTCGCGGGCCGCTCGCGCGCGACGTGCCCGTGGAGTGGGAGATCGCGCGGCCGCTCAATGGCAAACTCGCGAAGACCGACGCAGGCCGGCCGGAGGTGACCGAAGTCGGGCAGGCCACGGCGCGCGCCGGTCAGTCGCGGCTCGATTTGCCGATTTCATTTCGGGCCGGGCAAGTGCTCGGCAGTTGGCATTTGCGCGTGAAGGTCGACGCGCGCGTCGTGCTCGATCGCGATGTGCTCGTGTTCGATCCGCGCGAGCGGCGCGAGCGTGAGCGCGACGCGGGCCGGTGATTTTACGCGCTCGAGCTTGATGCCGAGCCGCGCGAGCGCGCGCAAGCCGCGTTCATGCGCGACTTTGGCTTGCACCGCGAGCGCGGAGACGATCGCTTCGGGCGCGCCGCCCGACGCGCGTTCGAGCTCGAGATCGGAGCGCATCGCGACCCAGCGGAGCTCGAGCCGGCGTTTCGGCAGGGCGGCGAGCGCGCGTTCGAGCGCTCCGCGCGTCGCGGGATCCGGCGTCGGCGACCAAATGTAGACCAGGCTCGGTCGCGGGCGCGCGTGGACGATCGCACCGAGCACGCGCAAAAGTTCTTGATCGGTGCGCGGTCGATCGGGTTCCAAACGCGCGGGCGCACCGAGCCCGAACGCGAGCAAGTAGCGGCGCAAACTGCGCTCGCGGCGCGAATTCGACAGCGCTTCCGCGGCCTCGAACGGCGCGCGCGCACGCAGCCGATCCGCGCGGCGGGCGATGCGCTCGAGCTCGCTCGAGCGCACGCGTTCGGCCGCGCTGGGATCGAGCGGGCGCATGTGCTCGAGGACGCGCGCCGCGACGTCTGCCTCGTCGAGCCCGCTGCGATCGAAATCGACGAAGCTGAGCGCGCCGTTCAAGGCTTGCAAGATCGCGAGCAGGTGAGTCGTGCCACTGTCCGGCTTGATCGACGCGAGCGTGCGATGCGCGACGACCGCGAGTCCGACGCGATCGCCGCGCGCGGCATGGCGCACGGCGTAGCCCGCGATTTCGTCGACCGCGCGATCGAGCGGCGTGTAGCCGGGATTGCCCGCGGAGAGCTCGAGCGAAGCGTCCAGGATCAGCCAGACTACGTCGCGCTCTTCGCGTTCGTATTCGCGCACCATCAACCGGCCGCGCTTGGCGGTTGCTTTCCAGGCGATGCGACGGAACGCGTCGCCGCTGCGATGCTCGCGGAGTTCGCGCAGCTGCTCGCCTTCGCCCGCAATCGGCCCAGGCCGGCCGCGATCGGCGTTTTGATGGCTGCGCCCGCCGGCCGCTTGATGGGCGAGGGCTTGGTATGCGCGCGGCATCACTTCGACGCCGTACGGATTGGCGAACGTCAACGGAACTTCATACAGGCCCGGGCTGCCTTGCACCTCCAGCGACAAGCCGTGAATGCCGAAGCGCCCGACGCGTTTGCCGGACACGCGGAGCACGCAGCGCAAGCGCCCGCCGGCGGGCACTTCGCCTTGTAACGGCGAGATGTCGATCGAGAGCTCGGGCGCGGCGATCGCGCGTAAGCCGACGAAGCGCGCGGCGCGCGAGTCGCGATTCCTGACTTCGGCCTCGATTTCGAGCACTTCACCGCGCGCTGCGCGAGCAGTGCGCGCTTCGCCGCGCCACAGCATCTCGAAACCAGCGCTGCGGATGCGGCTCACACTGACTTCAGTGACGGCGCGCGCGAGCGCGAGCCCGAGCAAGAGCGCGCCGGCCCACGCGACGACCGCGCCGCTCTGGAGCACGAGCCCAACCGCGACGCCGACCAGCGCGGTCGCGGCGAGATCGATGCTGGTGCGAGTCGGATGGACCTGCAAGAGAAGCGAGATTAGCCTAGGCTCGGGTAGACTTGAACCGCTGGCTCGGGCTTTTTCTAGGCTTTTTTCTGGTTACGAGCGCCGGCGTTGCCCATGGGCAAGTCAAAAGCTACTCGGCGCTCGAACAGAGTGTCACCGAGCAGGAGCTCCGTGCGCGCAAATGGGAGCTCGACCCCGCGCCCGAAGGCAAGCGCATCGAAGACATTCAGATCGCGACGATCGACGTATTCGACGAGCGCGATCCGGTGCCTGACTTCGTCGATATCTTCCACACCACGACGCGCAAAGCCGTGATCCGTCGCGAGCTCTTGTTCGAGCAGGGGTCGTTCTACGACCAGCGCTTGGCCGACGAATCCGCCCGCAATCTACGCGACTTGATCCAGCTGTCGATCGTCTTGGTCGTGACGGCGAAGGGTAGCTCGCCGGATCGCGTGCGCGTGCTCGTGATCACCAAAGACGTCTGGAGCCTGCGGCTCAATTGGTCGCTGCAATCGTCGAACGCGCAGATCAACTCGCTCGTGCTGAATCCGAGCGAGGAGAACTTGCTCGGCCAGCACATCATCGTGTCGGGCATCTTCGTGCTCGATCCGGCGACTTATTCGCTCGGCTTCGAGCTGCAGCATCGGCGTTTTTTCGGCTCGCACGTCGTTGCCGACGTCCAGGCCAATTTCATCAAGAATCGCGCTACCGGCGAAAGCGAAGGTTCATACGGCGATCTGCGTTGGGGTCAGCCACTTTACTCGATCGATACCGAGTGGTCGTGGGCCGCCGCAGTGTTCTGGAGACACAACATTCAACGCCGGTTCTTCGGAGTCGATGTCGCGACGTACAACGCCGTGGCAACGCCGCAAGATGACCGCATCCCAATCGAGTACAAGCAGGACTTGATTTACGGCGGCTACGAGCTCGTGCGTTCGTTCGGTCATCGCTACAAGAATGACGTCTCGGCCGGCT
>DATATR010000217.1:0-1730 GCA_036268695.1 Polyangiaceae bacterium
CAAAGTGACGGCGGTTCGCCCGGCCTTTGTCCGACGGCTGCGAGCAAATCGTCGAAGCGGCCGCTCGCGTGCGTGAACGTGACGTCGCTGCTCGGCGCGCGCACGATTTCGCGCACGCCTTCCGTTGCGTAGACCGCGAGCTGGCCGCCCGCGCCGCCGACGAGCCAGCCGCCGGCTTCGATCCGGCGCGCGAACTGCATGCCTTCTGGCAGGTTCTTCGCCATCTCGGGCGATTCCACCCAAGTCTGCCCATTCCAAAACGCGGGCCCTCTGGTGGTGAACGCGAAGCAGTGCCCGTCCACGTCCCAGGCCGCGCTTTGGATGATGCGATCGCCACCAGGGTTCCGAATCGTCCACTCCCAGCGCGAGAGATCGCCCGGCGGCGACAGATTGATCAAGCTGTTGATCAGGCGCCGGCTGGGCTTCGGCGGCGTCGGGGTTTCGGTCAGCCAGGGCACGATGCTGGCCGCCAGCTCGAAGGCTTCTTGCGGCCGTTGTTTGGGATCGAGCGAAGTGGCGCGCGCGATCGCGGTGTCGAGCGCGCGGCACGCCTCGGTGCGCTGGCGCAATTCCGGGATCAAGGCTTGCGCCTCGAACAATGAGCGGCGCTTCGAGTCGCGCACGGCGAGCATGTTCTTGAGTAGCGTCTCGGATTCGAACAGGGTTTCACCCGTGAGGGTGAAGTAAATCACGCAGGCCAGCGCGAAAATGTCGGTGAACGTGCCGGTGCCGGTCGAGTCCGGCAAGCATTGTTCGGGCGCGGCGTAACCCAAGGTGCCGACCGGGATGCCGCCGAACGTCGCGGCGAGTCCTTTTGGCCGCGCGATGCCGAAGTCCGAGATCTTCAGGATTTCGGCCTCGCCGAAGCCACAGCACAAAATATTTCCGGGCGTCAGATCGCGGTGCACGACGCCCACGCTGTGAATCGCGCTCAGTCCCGAGCACAAACATTTCACGACGTGCGCCGCGCGCGCCGGGTCGAACGCGACGCCGGTGCGTTCGATCGAGCCCTTCACGCGATCTTCCAGCGTCGTGCCCTCGACGCCGCCGTGCACGTATTCGACGGCGAGCCATGGCGTGGACGGCTTCGATGGGCCGCTCAAGTGCGTCGTGCCCGTATCGACCAAGCGCACCACGAACGGGCAGGGCGGCACGCGCTCGTTCAAGCGTCCGAGCGCGACCGCTTCTTTTTGCACGATGACGCTGGCCGAGTTTTGCGCTCCGGATTCCGCCGTCGGCCGCACCATTTTGATCACGACCGGCGAAATGCCGTCCGGCGCGTGGCGCAGCGCGAGGAACACTTGGCCCATGCCGCCCTCGCCGATGCGCCGCTCGAGTCGATAACTCACGCCCGGCTGAAACTCGGACTCGACCACACGCCCGCTCAGCGACGTCGGTGCTGGCGACGGGATGCTCACGCGCACGCTCGCATGGCTGAATGATCGCAGTCTGAGTGACGATCCGTCATCGGTTGGCGCTCGCTTTCGTGACCGTGCGACCCCTCTCCAAGTGGGCGAGGTTACCACGGAATCTGACACGGCTCGGTGGCCGCGTGGAGCCGCTCCGCGACTTCGGCTGCTCGAGACAAAAACACGCGCTGCCGGCGCTTGACGCGCGCTAGAAACAGTTCTTTTTTGCGAGGCGCGCGATCCGTTTACGGCTCAGCGCGTTTTCTCCTTCCCGAGCGAGATTGTCATGGGCGCCGTCAAAGATTTCATCGTTCACCACTA
>DATATR010000218.1:0-4642 GCA_036268695.1 Polyangiaceae bacterium
CCACTGCTTCGCTCGGTTCACCGAACTCGGACGCGCGATGTTCGTTGAAGGGAATCAAATTGATTTGATGGGCAAACCCCAAACAAAAATCAGAGAGCCTTCGCGCGTCGTCGACCGAGTCGTTCACGCCGCGGAGGAGCACGTATTCAATCGTGATGCGTTCGCGCGGGCGCAACGGAAAGCGCTCGAGCGCGGCGCGCAACTCACTGAGCGGATAACGACGATTGACCGGCATGATCCGCGCGCGCTGTTCGTCGGTCGTCGCGTTCACGCTCACGGCGAGCAGCGGTCGCGGCTCGAGCGCGCCGAGCGCGTCGATTTCCGGCACCAGCCCCGAAGTCGAAACCGTGATTCGCTTCGCCGAAAGCCCGAGTCCGCCTGGCTCACACAAAACGCGAATCGCCCGGGAAACCTCGGGCAAATTGTGGAGCGGCTCGCCCATGCCCATGAACACGAGCGTGAGCTCACCCGGATGGCGCGGCCCGAGCGCGTGCACCGCGCTCAGCACTTGACCGACAATTTCGTGCGCCAGCAAATGGCGTTTGAAGCCCATCGTCGCGGTCGCGCAGAACGTACAGCCCATCGCACAACCGACTTGGCTCGAGATGCAGAGCGTGACTCGTCCCGCGCCGATGTCGCGCGGCATGTGCACCGCTTCGACGCGATCGCCCTGTTCGACTTCGAGCAATAACTTGGTCGAACCATCCGCGGCGCGGCTCTCGCTCACGATGCGCGGCGCTGCGAGCGCGAGCGCTTGCAGCGCGCGATCTTTGCGCCCGAACGCGGGCCGACCATGTTGCCAAAGCCAAGGTCGCTGCACGAGCGAAAATGCGTGCGCCGGATTGCGCACGCCGCGCGCCGCGAGCTCCGCCGGCAACGCCGCAAACAGCGACGCGCTCGGCGCTGCGCGCCGCGCGCGCCACTCGTTCGCACCGTCAGCAATCACTCGAAGCAGGGACGTCAAAGCGCGCCGAATCTAACCTCAGCGCGCCGTAAAATCACGGATCAGGCTATTTCCTGCGGTTTCTGTGATGAGCGTGAGCGCGCGTCGGTTCGTGCGTGGGCGTGCGCGCTTCGGCGCGCGCCGGCGCGGGCAACACCGCGGGCGCTTTGGGCAAGCGAATCTCGAGCACGGTCGCGCCGCCGCGCTGCACGGTTTGTGACTGCAGCTCGAGATCCGCTTTCAGCTCGAGCGTGAGCTCGACGGCTTTCTTATGTTGCTTGATCGTCGCGCGCTTCACGAGCGACGAAAAGTCGACGGTGATCAGCGGATTGCGATTGTTGCGCAGTGGCACCTTCGTGTTTTCGAGCGTGTAGATCACGCTGCCGCGCTGCTTCGTCACATTCACCGTCGCAGGCGCCGACAGCTCGACGAACACGAGCGAAGTGCCGTCATCGAAGCTGCGGAACCCCGCGAACGTCATTTCCGCGGCCGCGCCCGGCTTCGCGCTCGCGCGAGTCTCGACCGGGCAACCATTCTTGCGGCGCACCGGACTGTGCACGCCCGGATCGTTCGGGCACGCGTCGAATTGATCCGGAATGCCGTCCCCGTCGCTGTCCGCGGGCGGCGCGGCCACGGCTTTGACGATCCGTGGCGGCGGCGGCGGACAGCCGTTCAACTTCGCGTCGTCCGAAGCGACGCCTTTCTTGCGCGGACAAGCGTCGTCTTTGTCCGGAATGCCGTCGCCGTCCGAGTCTCGCGGTGGCGGCGGAGGCGGACAGCCGTTCAACTTCGCATCATCCGAAGCGACGCCTTTCTTCTTCGGACAAGCATCCTGATCGTCGGCGATGCCGTCACCGTCGGTGTCTTTCGGTGGTGGCGGCGGCGGACAACCATTCAAGCTCGGCGTCTCCGAAGCGACGCCCTTCACGCGCTTGCATGCGTCTTCGTTGTCCGGAATGCCGTCACCGTCGGTATCTTCTTCGCCGGGCAACGGGGCCGCGGCCGCGGCCGCGGGCGGGGGACAACCATTCTTCGTCTTGTCGTCCGAGGCTTCGCCCTTCTTGTCGGGGCAAGCGTCGTCCGCGTCCGCGATGCCGTCGCCATCCGAGTCTTTGGGCGCGGGCGCTGGCGCCTTCGCTTCGGGTTCGGGTTCCGGCTTGGCTTCCGGCACTGGTTCCGGTTTCTTTTGGGGTTCAGCGGGTGGCGGCGCAGCCTCGTGCTGGTACGGCGCTTGCGGCGCGAACGCCGCCGACAACAGCAAGCGCGGACCAGTGCCCGGCGCGCTCGACAAACCCGGGCCCGCCGCCGCGCCAAACACGAAATCGCCCGCGTGCACTTTGGCGCCGAACAAAGTTTCGAGCACCGTATTGCGCGAAGCAAAGGCCGAGCCGTGATGCGGCGAACTCAACGCATCGCCGTAAATTTCCGGCCCGACCTGCAGTCCGTCGTTGAAAAGCAAAAGCCCTGCCGCGGCGCCGAACGTGAAGCTATTGCCAATTTCGATCGAAGTCAGATCGAGCTCACGCCGAAACTGATAACCGAGCTTCGTCGTCCACACGAAGATGTCTTCGCGCCCGCTCGCCGCGAGCATCGGCTCGGCGCGCAGCTTGCCGTCGCCGGTGAGTTTGTCTTGGCTGCCGGTCGGCAGCCACACGTCGAGCGCCGGCCCGAACGAAAAGCCTGCATTCTCCGAGCCGACCAAGCCGTAACGTGCGCTCAACCGCGTGTCGCCGAGCGCAACGCCGGACGGCGTCGTGGGGCTGTCGCCGCTTTGCGAGAGCGCGAGCGGCAAATCGACCCCAAAATAAAAATCGTCACTCGGGAAATAACCGAGATCGATATCGGTCAAAACCTGCTTCGATATCACATCGACGGTTTGGCCATTCACATTGTTGGTCCGCGACAAGATCGGCGAAAGCACGAAATCCCCGAGCACCAGCGCGCGAAAGCGCGAGCTCGTGTTGCCTGGAATCGAAGCGTCCGGCACGCCGAAAAAGCGATCGCCTGCCTTCGCCGGCTCGAAGCGCAAGAGCGAAAACCCAGTTTGAAACTCCTGAGTGGGCGAGAACTGCGCGGAAGCGCGCGTCGTTGCGAAGCAGCAAGCCAACGCGGTGCCCAGGGCCAGGGCGGAAGTCAGAGCTCGGGGGCGGTTCGACATTTCGGGGACTAACGCGCATTTCATCACGCTCGCGCGAGCGCGGGAAATAATGCGACAAGCTGGCGCTCGCTTATAGAACTGCGAGCGCCGAGAAATCGCCTACTTCGCGGACGGCTTCAGCACCGCGCCCAGCGTGAGCTTGATCCGGTCCGCTGCTTTGGTATCGGCGAACGCAAAGCCGGTTTCGGTGCTGAACGACCGCGAGCCCGGTTTGTTGTTGCCGTGGCAGCCCATGCACGGGATCGAATCCTGGGGCACCGCGACGGTGTCGTGGCCGCGCGCGAGATCGATCGCCTCGAGCGTGCCGGGCGTGGTGCAGCCGAGCGCGAGCTCCGCGATGCACACGCGCACGCTCTGATCCACCATGCGCCGGAGGACGACACGCTCGACGACGTTCGAAACGTACGGCACGCCGTTTTGAGCGACGAGTACCAGCCGCACTACGTCCGCGAACGCGCCGGCGTTGGTCAGTTGCGTGTGAGCGCGCGCGAATGCGTCGGCGCCCGTGTGCAAAAGGCGCTGGCTCACCCCATGTTGCCAGGCCGCGCCATCGCCGAGCCAGGGCGACACTGCGGCATCGGCTGCCGGCAGCGCGGCGGCTTCGGTCTGCGACAGTGCGAAGCGTTTCACCAAAGCGCGCGCTAGGTCGACTACCGCGGGCGCGCTCGGATCCGCTTTTTCACGCGCCGTCGCGACGGACAGCAGCAGCAAGGCCGCGTTTTGCAGCGCCGCGCGCTCGATTGGAGAAAGCTCCGCCGGGTTTAGCTTCGCCACCGCGGCAAGCGCAGCGGGTGCCGCTTTGAGCTCTGCGGACCAGGTGGGTACGGCGGAGACGCGGTAAGTGTTCACCGCGCCGAGCAGCGTGCTCAGCTCCGAACGCGGCGCGGGGCAGCGCGCCGCCGAAGCCGGAGCGAGTCCGGAGCAATCGAAATCGAAACCGAGATGCGGAGGGCCCGGGTTCGGTGCGGGCGCAGACTCGGAAGGCGACACTGTAGCCGAGCTGGAACTCACGGCTTGCGTATGTCGACTTGGCGATGCCAGAAACGCCAACGCGACGAGCGCAGCTCCAGCCGCGAGCAGCGGCCACGCTTTCCAAGATGAGCTCATCGTGCTGATTCCATTATTTTATTCGGGAGCGCGCGTCGAGCCATTGAGTAGCTGGCGCAAGTGAGGATGGATGCCGCCTCTCCGCGGCTATGCCGAGCCGCGCATTCGGGCGCGAATTTGCCGTCGGCGTTCGCGCGCACGCGCGCACGCGCGGGGCTTTCGTAACCATCGCTTCTTTTAGTCGAACGCGCGCGCGAGCGTAAACAGCGAGTGTGCACTCGGATCTGCATTGACACTGGCTCGGAACGCTGGCCGAATATTCGGCTACATGAGTAGCTTTGCGCGGCAGTGGGTACGCCTCTTCTTTGCGCTCTTTGCGCTGACGTTGGTCACGATCTGCGCGCGCACCGCGTCCGCATTTCCGGGCCCGATCGACACCGACGGGACCGTGGGCGCGGGCTACATCACCTCGGCGTGGACCGCGGGCGGTGGCT